>DASQAH010000233.1:0-2356 GCA_035635835.1 Gemmatimonadales bacterium | reverse complement strand
GGGGGGCGAGTCCGCGGCCGGGAGACGGGAGGCCGCCCTGGCCGCGGCCCACCACGTCGAGATCAAGTCGCCGATGGTGGGGACGTTCTACAAGTCGCCCGAACCAGGGGCTGAGGCGTACGTGAAAGTCGGCACCCGGGTCGCCGTGGGCCAGGTGGTCTGCATCATCGAGGCGATGAAAATCATGAACGAAATCGAGTCCGAGGTGCAGGGCGTGGTCCGGGAGATCCTTGCGGAGAACGCTCAGCCCGTGGAATTCGGACAGGTCCTCTTCAGAGTCGATCCCTATGGCTGAAGCTCCCCATTCCAGTTCGCCGGCCTTCAACTTCAAAGCGGCCATTACGCACATGGTCCAGCGTAACGGGTCGGACCTGCTCCTGAAGGTGGGCCGGCCCGCCACGATCAGAGTGAACGGCGAGCTCGCGGCTCTGGACACGGCGCCGCTCAAGCCCGAGGAGCTCAAGTCGCTGGCCGAGCAGATCATGACGCCGCGCCAAGTGAAGGAGTTCGCCGAGCATAAGGAGGCCGACTTCGCCATCGGCGTGCCCGGCGTCGGGCGGTTCCGCACTAACGTCTACCAGCAACGCGGCACCGTTGCGTTCGCCTTCCGGGCGATTCCCTACGAGGTGAAGACGATCAAGGAGCTGTCGTTGCCACCGGTGATGGAGGAGATCGCCCTCAAGCCGCGGGGGCTGGCGCTCGTGACGGGCGTGACCGGGTCGGGGAAATCGACGGCGCTCGCCGCGATGGTGAACCATGTCAATCTCAACCGGCGGGTCAACATCATCACGATCGAGGACCCGATCGAGTTCTTGCACCGCGACAACCTCGCCAACATCTCGCAGCGCGAGGTGGGCAACGACACTCTGTCGTTCAACTCCGCACTCCGCCACGTGCTGCGCCAGGACCCCGACGTCATCCTGATTGGCGAGATCCGCGACATAGAGACCCTGGACACGGCGCTCAAGGCGGCGGACACCGGGCACCTCGTATTTTCCACGTTGCACACGACCGACGCGACGCAAAGCATCAACCGGGTGATCTCGTTCTTTCCCCCGCACCAGCACGACGAGGTGCGCCACCTCCTCTCCACCGCGCTGCAAGCGGTGATCTCGCTGCGCCTGGTGCCGCGCAAAGACGGCAAGGGGCGCGTACCGGCGGCGGAGGTGCTCATCAACACGGCCGCGGTGCAGGACAACATCCGCGATCTGACCAAGGCGCTGGCCATCCCCGACTTGATCGCCGAGGGGTCGGTGCAGTACGGCATGCAGAGCTTCGACCAGTCCCTCTTCTACTGGTACAACCAAGGCGTCATCAGTTACGAGAGCGCGGTTTTCTACGCCACGAACCCGAGCGAATTCGCGCTGAAGGTGTCGGGGGTCGATTCCTCAGCCGACCGGCTGGGCGGACCCTCCGGGACACGCGCGGCCGGCGCGATCGACCTGACCCCCTGATGTTCAAGAAAGTCCTCATCGCAAACCGCGGGGAGATCGCCCTGCGGGTCATTCGCGCATGCAAGGAGCTTGGCCTGCAGACGGTCGCGGTCTATTCCGAGGCGGACCGCGAATGCCTGCACGTGCGGTTCGCCGAGGACGACGTCTGCATCGGACGCGCGCCCAGCCGCGACAGCTACCTCAACATCCCGCGCATCATCGCCGCCGCCGAGATCACGGGGGCCGACGCCATCCACCCCGGCTACGGCTTCCTCGCCGAAAACGCCGAGTTCGCCGAGATCGTCCAGGCGTCGAACATCACCTTCATCGGCCCGACTCCCGACCAGATCCGCAAGATGGGCGACAAGGCGGCGGCCCGCGACATCGTCCAAAAGCTCAAGATCCCCACGGTGCCGGGCTCGCCCGGGGCGGTCGAGAGCCTCGAGGAGGCGCTGGCAATCGCGGACACGCTCGGCTTCCCGGTGATCGTCAAAGCGGCGGGCGGCGGGGGCGGGAAGGGCATGCGCGTCGCGCCCGACCCCGAACAGTTCCCCCAGGCCTACACCCTGGCCCGCCAAGAAGCGCTGGCGGCCTTCGGCTCCGACCACGTCTACCTCGAGAAATACCTGGCCCGCCCCCGACACGTTGAGATCCAGATCATGGGGGACACGCACGGCAAGGTGATGCACCTGTGCGAGCGAGATTGCTCGGTGCAACGGCGGCACCAGAAACTGGTCGAGGAGGCACCGAGCCCCGCGGTGGACCAGACGCTGCGCGAGGACATGGGGGAGGCGGCCGTTAAGGCCGCCGAGGCCATCGGCTACGTCGGCGCGGGAACGGTGGAGTTCCTGCTCGACGAAGACGGCTCCTTCTACTTCATGGAGATGAACACCCGCATCCAGGTCGAGCACCCGGTCACCGAG
>DASQAH010000232.1:0-9142 GCA_035635835.1 Gemmatimonadales bacterium | reverse complement strand
GGGGGGGGGGGGGGGGGGGGGGGGGGGGTCTCGATCTTCGGCAATAGGAGGGCATTGACTGTTACGGTGACCGTGCTGGCGCTCATCGCGAGCGCCGCCCACGCCGGCTTGAGCAGAATGCCCAGCGAAGGATACAACACGCCCGCAGCGAGCGGGATCGCGACAAGGTTGTAGATCGCAGCCCAGAAGAGATTCTGCTTGATCTTGCGGTGCACGCGGCGGGCAAGAACGAGCGCGCCGGGAACGTCCGCCGGATTGTCCTTCATGAGGATCACACCAGCCGTCTCGATTGCAACGTCCGTTCCCGCGCCAATCGCGATCCCGACGGACGCAGCAGCAAGCGCCGGGGCGTCATTCACGCCGTCCCCGACCATGGCGACCCGTCGACCCCGCTCCTCGAGTCGCTTGACCTCGGCCGCCTTGTCGCCCGGCAACACCTCGGCGCGGACATCATCGATGCTAAGCGTGCGGGCGACGGCTTCGGCCGTGACCCGGCTGTCCCCCGTGAGCAGCAGGACGCGGATGCCGAGGTCGTGGAGCGCCGAAACGGCACCCTTCGCCGTCGCACGGACCCGGTCGGCGACGGCGATGAGACCGAGCGTGCGGCCATCTGCCGCCACGTAGAGTGCGGTCTTGGCTTCTGCTCGCAGCCTCTCCGCTTCGCGCTCGAGCCCCGGCGTGATGCCGTTTCGCTCAAGCAGCTGGCCGTTACCCACCAGGACGACGCGACCGCTCACGGTCGCCTGTACGCCGTGGCCAGGGACGGCCTCGAAATGGGAGGCCTGATCAATGGCGAGCGCACGCTTTCTGGCAGCCTCGACGACGGCCCTGGCGATTGGGTGCTCCGACTGCGCATCCGCTGCAGCGGCGAGCCGGAGAATCTCTGCCTCTTCCACGCCAGCCCCAGGAATGACGTCCGTCACTGACGGCCGGCCTTCGGTGAGCGTGCCGGTTTTGTCGAAGACGACTGTGTCTACTTTGGCAGCCGCCTCGAGAACCGTCGCGTTTCTGAACACCACGCCAGCACGTGCTGCCCGCCCCACGCCAACCGTGATTGCCGTCGGAGTCGCGAGCGCGAGCGCGTCTGGACAGGCGATCACGATAGCCGCGACAGCCGCCGACAGCGCGAACGCGATACCTTGGTGTCCAACTACAAGCCAAGCCAGGAACGCGACCGCGCCGGACGCGAGTGCCACGATGACCAGGTACTTACCGGCGAGGTCCGCCAGGCGCTGCGCCGGTGCCTTCGAGGACTGGGCTTCCCGGACCATGGCGACGACGCGAGCCAGGGCCGTATCAGCTCCGACTTTGGTCGCGCGGAACCGGAACGCTCCCTGCTGGTTTCGGGTCCCGCCCACGACCTCCTCGCCGGGCCCCTTCGCGACCGGCACGGGCTCTCCGGTGAGCATCGATTCATCTACGTAGCTCGAGCCCTCGTTCACAACGCCGTCCACCGGGAGGGTATCGCCCGGCCGAACCGCAAGGACGTCGCCCACCGCGATGGCTTCGAGCGCCACGTCCTCCTCTTGCCCATCCCGCACCCGCCGCGCGGTGGGGGGCGCGAGCTTGAGCAGCGCCTCGACCGCCCGGCCGGTGGCGAAGCGGCTCCGCATCTCCAGCCAGTGGCCGAGGAGGCTGAAGGCGGTCAACATCGCCGCGGCATCGTAGAAGGGCTCGCCCGGCAAGCCGAATGTGATGGCGGCCGAGTAGCCGTAGCTCACGAGGATGCCGGTCGCGATCAGGGTCATCATCGTGAGCTCGCGCTGTCGCAGCGAGCGCGCTGCTGACGACACGAATGGCCACCCGCCCCACCAGACGACGATCGAGGTCAGGACGAAACCCAGGAGCCCGGGCGACAACCCAAATGGCGGCGCGAGCTCGCGGCCGAAGAGCGAGGTGCCAAGCGGCGAGTAGAGGACGATCGGGACAGTGAGTATCGCCGACCCGATGAATCGGCGGAGCATGTCCTGCACCATGTGCGCCCCGTGCCCGGCGTGCGCATCTGGCGCGTGGTGGTGCTCAGCCGGGGTCTCGACAACCGCCGCTTGGCAAACGCACCCGTACCCCGCCCGACGGAGGGCGTCGTGAAGCGCCGCCGCATTCGTCGCCTGGGGATCGAAGGTGACGTGGGCGACGGCCCGGGTCCGATCAAGGTGCACGCCCTGCACACCTGGCGCATTCGACAGAAAGCGCTCGATCCCGGTCAGGTCGCCAGCGTCGTGACAGTTCCTGAGGCTGATCTCGAGCATCGCGCCGCTCACGCCCCCGGACGTCTGCGCGTGATGATCGTGGTGATGTTGTTCCATCCGCTCAGCCTCCCGGCGTTGTCCGGCGTGCAGATATATGGAGGTGCACCACCAGCTACCGTTCCCGACGCCGCTCGAGGATGGTGGTCCCGCGCCCTAGAACTCGACATGCCCGCTGGGCGCGTCCGCCGCGAGCTCGTAGCAGAACGGCGCCCACGGTTCCTTCACTCTTCACTGGGCTCGGCCTTCCAAGCCTCGAGCCCTTCACGCACGATCAAGGGCAGCATCGCCAACGCAGCGACAGGGTCGGCCCACCACCAGCCGAGCCCCGTGTTCAGGCCCAGACCGAGGAGCGTCGTCGCCGAGAGCCACGCACAGACGATTGTCTCATGCGCGTCGGCCCGTAGCGCCCGGCTGCCGAGGCTGGCTGCTAGACGCAGCTTCGCTCGGGCAAGCAAAGGCATCACGATCAAAGACAGTACCATCAGCACAATCCCCACGACGCTCTCCCCAGGCCGATCGCCGGTCAGGAGCCGACGCCCCGACTCGGCTACGATGTAGACGGCCAGGGCGAGGAGCAGGACACCGGCCCACCGCGCCGCGCGCGCCTCGACCGCGGGGCCTAGTTCCCGCGACCCGAGCTCCACTCGCAGCCGCCACCAGAGCACCACGCCGCTCGTCACCTCGATGACGGAGTCGATCCCAAATCCCGTCAGCGCTACGGAGCCGGCGGCGAGACCGGCGGCGATCGCTATTACGCCCTCGAGCGCGTTGTAGCCGACCGTCACGCCCTCGAGGGCGACGCCTCGGCGAAGCAAAGCGACGCGATCCATTAACCGTTCAACCCTCGGCGGCGCCACAGGTAATACAGCACTGGGATCACTACGAGGGTCAACACGGTCGATGTAACCATCCCACCGACCATCGGGGCGGCGATCCGCTTCATGACGCTTGCCCCCGCGCCTTGACTCCACAGCGCAGGGACGAGCCCGAGCATGATCGCGAGCACCGTCATCAGCTTCGGCCGCACGCGATTCGCGGCCCCGTGCTCGATCGCTGTCAGGAGGTCGCCGAGGGTCGGTCGCGCTCGGACCTTGACGGCATCCAGCCAGGCATGATCAAGATAGATGAGCATCACGACGCCGGTTTCCGCAGCCACGCCAGCAAGCGCGATGAATCCCACGGCGACCGCGATGGACAGGTTGTAGTCGAGCAGCCACATGATCCACACCCCTCCGACGAGGGCGAACGGCAGCGACAGCATCACAATCGCCATCTCGGCGACGGTACCGAAGGTGAGATACAAGAGCAGCGCGATGATCCCGAGCGTCAACGGCACGACGACTTGGAGCCGCGCCTTCACCCGCTGAATCGCCTCATACTGACCGCTCCACCGGAGCCAGTACCCGCTGGGGAGCTTCACCTCGCGCGCCACGACGGCCTGAGCGTCGCGCACGTAGCTCCCCGCGTCCCGCCCCCTCACATCGATCGACACCTGGTCGTAGAGGTAGCCGCCCTCGCTCCGGATCATCGGTGGGCCGGGGCTGAACTGAATGGCCGACACCTGCCCGAGTGGCACCTGCGGGCCGTCCTTGCCGCCGACCAGGAGCCGGCTGATCGTGGTGGGGTCATCCCGGAAGTCGCGGGCGTAGCGCACCTGCACGGGATAGCGCTCCCGGCCCTCCACCGTGGTCGTGATCTCGTCTCCACCGAGCGCCAGACTGATCACCTCCTGCGCGTCGCCGGTGGTGAGGCCGTAGCGGGCGAGGGCATCGGCATCCGGACGGATGTCCAGGTAGCGCCCGCCAAACGACCGCTCGGCGTAGACGCTCGCCGTGCCCGGGAGCGGCGCGAGCGCGCGCTCGATGTCCTGACCGATGCGCTGGATGGTCTGGAGGTCGGGGCCGAAGATCTTGATCGCGAGCGTCGTCCTCACGCCGGTCGAGAGCATGTCGGTCCGGTTCTTGATCGGCATTGTCCACGTGTTGACGACACCTGTGAGACGCAGCCGCTGATCCATCTCAGCGATCAGGCGATCCTGGGTCATCCCTCGTCGCCACTGGGACTCGGGCTTCAGGTTGACGACCGTCTCGACCATCGACATCGGCGCCCAGTCGGTGGCCGTGTTCGCCCGGCCTGCCTTACCCCAGACTGACGCGACCTCAGGGAACGTCATGAGAATGCTGTCCTCCACCTGGAGGAGTCGCCGCTGGGTGGTGAGCGAGAGGGCGGGCAGCGTATTCGGCATGTACATCAGCGAGCCCTCGTTCAGCGGCGGCATGAACTCGCTGCCGAGCCGCGCGAGGGGAACGAGCGTCAGGGTGAGGATCGCCGCCGCGCAGCCCAGCACCAGCCAGCGGGCGCGCAGCGCCCATTGCAGCACCGGCCGATAGAGCTGGATCGCCCAGCGGTTGAGCGGGTTCTCCGCCTCGGCGCGGATCTTCCCTTTGACGAACCACCCCATGAGTGCAGGCACCAGCGTCACCGAGAGCAGCGCCGCGGTCGCCATCGCGAAAGTCTTGGTGAGCGCGAGGGGCCGGAACAGCCGCCCTTCCTGGTCTTCCAGCGTGAAGACCGGGAGGAACGATAGCGTGATGATGAGGAGCGACATGAACAGGGCCGGTCCCACCTCACGCGCCGCGGCGAACACGCGCTCCCAGTGCGGGCGGTCCGGCTCGTGCTCGACGTGCTTGTGCAGATTCTCGAGCATCACGATCGCGGCGTCGATCATCGCCCCGATCGCGATGGCGATCCCGCCGAGGCTCATGATATTCGCGTTGATGCCAAGCCAGCGGGTGACCGCGAGCGATACCAGAATACCGAGCGGCAGCGTGGCGATCGCCACGAGGGCGCTGCGCGCATGCAGCAAGAACACCGCGCAGACGAGCGCGACAATGACCGACTCCTCAAGCAGCGTGCGCCACAGTGTCGTGATGGACCCGTGGATCAAGTCCGAACGGTCGTACGTCGGCACGATCCGGACGCCGGCCGGCAGCGCCGAGGCGATCTCGGCGATCCGCTGCTTCACGCCGTCGATCACGTGCAACGCGTTCTCGCCATAGCGCATCACCACGACCCCACCGATCGCCTCCCCTCTGCCGTCCCGCTCGGCGATCCCGAGCCGCAGGTCGGGCCCGATCGTCACCCGGGCCACGTCGGTGACCCGCACGGGTCGGCCGTCTTTCCCGACGCCGACCGCAACCTTCTGGATGTCCTCCACCCCGCGGAAGTAGCCGAGCCCGCGAATTGCGTAGTCGGAGCCCGCCACCTCTACGGTCCGCGCCCCGACGTCTTGGTTCGCCCCGCGCACGGCATTGATCACCTCCCGCGCGGTGACCCCATACGCCAGTAGTCGCGCCGGGTCGAGCAGCACCTGGTATTGGCGTACGAACCCGCCCAGACTCGCGACCTCCGCGACGCCCGCCACGGACTGGAGCGCGTAGCGTACCTGGAAGTCCTGGATCGAGCGGAGCCGGTCGGGCGAGTACCCGGGGCCCTCGAGCGCGTACTGATAGACCCAGCCTACGCCGGTGGCGTCGGGCCCCAGTCGGGTTTTGGCACCAGCCGGGAGTCGGCTCTGAATCGCGTTCAGGTACTCGAGGACGCGTGAGCGCGCCCAGTAGAGATCCGTCCGGTCCTGGAAGATCACGTACACGAAAGACGAGCTGAACATCGACTGGCCGCGCACGACTTTCACCTTGGGGACCGCAAGGAACGTGGTGAGTAACGGATAGGTGACCTGGTCCTCGACGACCTGGGGTGCCTGGCCTGGGTAGTCGGTGTAGACGATCACTTGAGTATCCGAGAGATCCGGGATTGCGTCGACGGGCATCGTGCGGAGCAAGAACACGCCGGCCATGAGCACGAAGAGCGCACCGAGCGCCACGAGCTCGCGGCGCTGGATGGACCACGCGATGAGTTTCTCGATCATGGCCGGCGCCCTCCCGCTTTCGGGGGCGTCTGCATCCCGCCCATGTTCAGACCCATCCCCATCTGGAGCATGAGTCCCTGAATCGCCGCGGCGAGGTTCGACTCCGAGTCGAGCAGGAACGTCGCCGAGGCCACGACTTCGTCGCCCGGCTTCAGGCCCTCGACGATCTCGAGGAGAGAGTCGCCCCGCAGCCCCACGCGCACCTCCCGCGGCAGGAACCGGCCGTCGCCGCGGTTCACGAAGACAAGATCCTTCGTCCCGGTAGGCAGCACCGCCTCGAGTGGGACGGTCACACCCCGCCGGCCCGTCGTCGCGAGCTCGGCCGTCGCGTACATCCCTGGGCGCATGGCGCGGTCGCCGTTCTCCACCGCCACGCGGGCAGTCAGCGTGCGGGTCTTCTGGTCGAGCTGCGGGTAGATGAACGTCACGCTTCCGCGAAACGTCCGTCCGGGGAGCGCGTCCACGGTGATCGTCGCCGCTGTGCCGACGCGGACCGCTGCCGCATCCTGCTCGAAGATCGCGACGTCCACCCAGAGCACTCGGGCGTCGGCGATCTGGAACAGGTTGTCCCCCGCCCTCACCGCTTGGCCTTCGATGACCATCTTCTCCGTGACTTCGCCGCTCCGCGCGGCGCGCAGCAACAGCGTGCGTGTCACACTTCCTCTCGTCTCCAGGCTGTCGATCTGATCAGGCGGGATGTCCCACAGGGCGAGGCGGCGCCGGGAGCTGGCTGCGAGCGTGTCGTCCTTCAGTCGCCGCGCCAACAGATACTCTTCTTGCGCACTGACAAGATCGGGCGAATACAGCGCGAGCAGCGGCTCTCCCTGCTGCACGCGCTTACCCACGTAGTCCGCGAACAGTTGCTCGACCCAGCCGCCGACCCGCGCATTGACGTAGACGAGGTTCGGCTCGGCGTACTTGAGGATCCCCACCGCCCGAAGGGAGGACCGGACTGGTCGCTCGGTCGCCCGCGCGAACGTGATGCCGAGTCGCTCAGCGTCGGTGCGGTTCACCGGCACGCCGGAGGTGTCCGCACCGGCAGGCGGTATTCCAGGCCTGCCCGGCATCCCTTGCATGCTCGTGTCAGTCGTGTCCCCCAGGCCCTTCATGCCTGCCATCTGGTCGCTTCGGGCAGGCTTCCGCTGGCATCCGGTCAACGCCGCGGCGACGATGACCAGGCTAGTGAAGATTCGTTTCACGGCTGTATCTCCTCTGCGGTCAACTGCCGCAGCATGACGAGTTGAGCCTGGTAGTCCGCCGCCACCGCAACTGCCTCCAGCTTGGCTCGGTAACGGGCGTCTTCGACTGACAGCAGCGTGAGGAATTCGGCGCGACCGACCTGATAGCTTCGCAGGACGGATTCGACTGTGGCCTGGGCAGCGGGCAGGATACCATCGACCAGGAGTTCGAGCCGCCGCCGAGACGCCTCGACCCGCGCGGCCGTCTCGACGACTGCTCGTCGCAGTTGGGCCTCCGTGTCGTGAAACTCCGCGGCAGCAGCCGTGGAGTCCGCGCGCGCGGCGTCCGCCAGCCGGTTCTGCTTGCGCCAGGCCCACACGGAGAGTCGCACGCCGAAAAAAGCCGACAGATAATCCGGGACCTTGTAGCCCGGGACGCTCCCGTTGTGCTGATAGTCGAACCGGAGAAAGAAGTCGGGACGGCCCTGGAGACGCTCCACCTGCACCTGATGTCCCGCCTGTGCGAGCGCCGCGCGACCCGCGGCGATGCGGGGATGAGCCGCCATGGCGGCAGCCAAGAGCGAGTCCGTAGCCGGCAGCGCGGCGACAAACCTGCGGATCGCGGCCGCATCGAGCGTCGTTATCGCGACCGAGTCTGTCGGCGGCCGGTCGCGCAACGCGTTCAGGGCCGCGACCGCGGCGGCGTATTCAGCCTGGAGGCCGAATCCCTCGCCGTCGAGCCGATCCCGCGCGAGCTTCGCCTGGAGCGGATCGCTCTGCGGTGCTGCCCCGGTCGCATAGCGCGTCATGCTGAGCTGGGCTGCCGCCTCGAGCAGGCCGCGCTGGTCTGCGATGGTGCGAAGCGCCGCAACGAGGTACCGCAGGCGGTAGTATGCTGCCGCGACGGCGGTCGTCACCTCCCGGCGTGCGGCCACCACACCGGCCCGAGCCTGAGTCTCCACCGCCCGTGCCAAACTTGCGTGGGCGCCGAGCAGCCCCGGCCACGGGATCTCCTGCACCACCTCGAATTGGATCTGGGAGAAGCCGTGGAATTGCTGAAATGGGTCGATCGTCCCGACCTCGAGCATAGGATCGGGAAGCGTGCCGGCCGGCCGAATGCGAAGCGTCGCCGCCCGGACGGCTGCCTGCCGTTGCGCCACCGTCGGGTTGCGCGTGAGCGCCTCAGCGACCAGCGATTGCAGAACCGAGTCGCCGACGATGGGCGCCGGCAATCCCTGCGCGAGCGAAGGGCTCGCGACTCCTGTAACAAGCGCGCTCGCGACCAGAATCAGTTGTCGGAATTGCATACCTCTCCTCGCCAATCAATTTCCGGCGGAACGCGCCGGAGCCCGCGCCACTGTGAGCGGCGCGTTGGGGCACACTACGTTTGGGAGAGGCTAGGCTTGGGGCGGCGGGGGAACCGGAGCGAGGGGATCGGCCGGGACGAGTGTCGCAACGCCGAAGCCGACAATGTGGGATTTTCCTGCGGAAACGGAAACCGCTCCCCCAAGGGCGACGACCGCACTTGCCGTAGTCGCGCAGAGCGCTGAATTGGCGCACGGGGTAGCGTGGGTCGTGACATCGAGGGCCAGCCCAGACGGGTGGGATGCCATCTGTTGCTCGCAGTTTGCCGGCGTTCCCCGTTGGAGGTGGTCACACAACAGCGGCAGGCCAAGCGGCAACATCTGCCCGCTCAGTAGTAGCGTGGCGACGAATCTGACCAGTGACAGTTTCATGCGCGCTCCCGAATATACTACGACGCCGTGTGCGGAGTCACGTCCCCTCAT
>DASQAH010000231.1:0-5075 GCA_035635835.1 Gemmatimonadales bacterium | reverse complement strand
ATCGAGACCCCCCCCCCGACGTCGCCATGAAAGTTGAGGAGGGCGTCCGGCCAGGGAGTCACAAAGCGGAGGGCGCAGGACTCGAACCTGCAAGGGCTTGCGCCCGCCGGTTTTCAAGTTGGCGAGCACGTCCTCCGGTGGATTCTGTTGCGCTCCGTCGAGCTTCGCGCGCATCCCCGCACTTCGGGAGGGTTTCGTGTCGCTGCGCTCTCCTGACGCTGTTTGTGCCCCAGATGTGCCCCGCGCCTCGTGACAGGGTTCTCGCGCGTCGTCCGCGAGCCAGCCCCTGCGGGGCGGAGTCCGCGCCGGCGCAAACCGGACGACGAACCTGGCGGCAACACCCAGGTCCGGATACCATCTTCCTCGCCACTTCTATTCGCTGAGGAACGTCATGTCAGGTCCACGGATTGTTGTGTTCACGTGGGGGTTGCTCGTCGTCGGCACGCCCCTCGCCTGTCAACAAGCCTCTCCGGGAGGGGGCGCCGTCGCGACCTTGGTCGGGCGGCTCGACCTCGAGCGCTACAAGACCACCTTGAAGGGCCTTACTCAATTCGGCGACCGCCGCCAGGGCACCGATCGCAACCGGGCGGCGATCGACTGGATCGAGGCCCAGCTCAGGAGTTATGGCTGTCCGACTGAGCGCTTGAAGTACCAGTATACCGGACCCGCGCCGCGCTTGCCGCGACCCGACAGTGTCGCCCGGACGGCGATGCAGAGTCCGGAGTGGCGCGCGTCAGGCGGCGGCCGTCTGCGCGGCCGCCGCGCGCATACCGGCGTCAACACCGATTCCCTGGCACAGCCCGATGCGGCACTGCGCGCTCTCAATGCGCAGCCCACTACGCCGGGACCACGGGAGGAAGTGTACTGCACCAAAGTCGGCACTATCCACCCTGAGGAGATGTACATCGTGGGCGCGCACATGGACGGCCACGGTTGGGGGGAGGCCGCCAACGACGATGGGTCGGGCACGGCGCTCGTGATGGAGCTGGCGCGCGTGTTCAGCGGCCCCGACGTCCGGACAGATCGCTCGATTCGCTTCATTTTGTGGAACAACGAGGAGACCGGCTTGAACGGCAGCCGCGCCTACGTGGAGCAGCGCCGGGCGCTACAGGGGAAGGACGATCCCCCGGGCTCGGGTCGCTATCCCGAACCGCGCTGGCTCGGCATGATCCAGCACGACATGATGCTGTTCGATCATGGCATGCCGCGCGCCGACGGCACGGTCAGCCCCGAGCAGCGCCCCGAGGCAGATGTGAACATCGAATTCCAGAGCGAGTCCAAATTCGTGACCGAGTCGCAAACGCTGGCCTGGGGTTTCGAGGCGGCGAACGAGGTCTACGCCACCGATTATCCGGCAACGGTCGGCAATCACATGACCAACACCGACTCGGCGCCATTCCAGGATTGGGTCGCGTCGATCAGCCTGCGCGAGAATCAACGGGGCACCGAGATCGGCGCAGGGTGGGATCCGCACTGGCATCAGCCAACCGACCGGTTTGCTACTTTCAACGACAAGGATTTTCGGCTGGGTCTGAACGCGGCGCAAACCACGCTTGGCGCGGTGGCGAATCTGGCGGGGGCGAGTGTGAGGCCGTAGGAGTCGGGCTCGCGGTTGCCGTGGCGCAGCGTCTTGCCCCGATCAACTCAACGCGCTCGGTGCTTGTCCGCTGAGTTCCGCGTGCGTCCGCCCTGGTCCCGCAACGTCCGTCTCTGCCAGCATCTCCGGCCACGGCATGTCCGCCCACGTCCGTCGCTGTCCGCGCGTCCCGCGGAAACCGCCCACATTCTCGCCCACCATCACCGAGGCGATACGGCATGAAAAGCCGGTTAGGGGCAAGAAGGGTTCTTGTAGCCAGGCGCGTTGTCGCGTTCCTCTCGTTGATGTCCATGGTGATTGGGCAGGCGTGTCTCGAGGGGAGCCGGAAGCGCGTCCCTACCGACGAGCAGCTCGGCGCCGACGTAGAGCGTCTCGCCAACCGACTGGCTCAGGGGGACGCGTTTACCGGCGTCGTTTTGCTGTCGCACCACGGCCAACCCGTGGTCCGACGGGCGTTCGGCCTGGCCGATCGCGACGCGCGGCGGCCTAATGCGATTGACACGCCGTTTGAGCTCGCGTCCGTCAGCAAGATGTTCACCGCGGTCGTGGTCGCGCAGCTCGTAGAGCGGCACATGATCTCACTTGACGCCACCATTGGCTCTCTGCTGCCGGCGTACCCGGCGGGCCAATCCCGCTCGCAAGTGACCGTCCGTCACCTCTTGACCATGTCCTCCGGCATTCCAGATCTGTTCCGGTCGTCGCGCTTCTGGGCCGGGCTCCCGGACGTTAAGACGCTTTCCGACTTCTGGCCCTTCTTCGCCACCGAGCCGCTCGAATTCTCACCGGGGACGCGCTGGTCGTACAGCAATTCGAATTTCCTCATCCTCGGCTCCATCGTTGAGCGGAGCGAGGGCGTCCCCTTCGCGGCCGCGGTGCAGCAGCACGTGTTCCGGCCGGCCGGCATGACACGCACCAGCTATCAGTCCCAGGCGTTCCCCGAGCGCGCACGTGGCTACACGCATACGCCTCCTCGAGGGACACCCGGGGGACGCTCCGATCCGCATCGTTGGTATTCCACCAGTGCGGGCTCAACGGCGAATGGTGGCAGTGCAGCGGGAAGTCCCATGGGCGGGGGCGTATCAACCGCAGATGACCTCGCGCGGTTTGCTGAGGCTCTCCTGAGCGGTCAGCTCCTGAGTAGGGAGATGACCGAGCGTGTCATGACAGGATACGTGCCGACATCCTACGGCCGCGACGGCTATGGATTCGAAACACGGGTTTGGAATGGGGTTCGCATTGTCGGGCACGTTGGCGGGTTCACCGGCATTGCCAATCAGGTCGACTTCTACCCAGACTTGGGCTACGTGCTCGTCGTACTTGGCAACAGCGATGCGAGGGGCACCCAGGACATCGCCAATCGCGTGCGCACGCTCATCGGCGGGTCTCCCATGGCAGCCGGGCGACGGTACTAAAGCCGCTGTGCTTGATATGAAGTGCAGCATTGAGCATCATCGCGCATGGTCATGTTACGGAAACAGGCCCGGCACGAATCGACCTCCAACCCCCAGTTTGGGAGGCGAGCCTCCCAAGTCCCGCGAAGACCCGCTGACTCCCTAAGTATCCGCAGAGGATCGAGATCGGGAGTTTGTGCCCCAAATTGTGCCCCACGCATTAAGGGCCCCGGATGCTCGGGGCCCTCAGTGTCTGCGCAACAGAGCGACGGAGGGCGCAGGACTCGAACCTGCAAGGGCTTGCGCCCGCCGGTTTTCAAGACCGGTGCCTTACCATTCGGCCAGCCCTCCCGACGGTCCAACCTAGCCGCAGCGTCGCGCCTCGGTCAACGCGTCGTCGCCGGCGGCTCTGGGGGCAGGGTGTACCCGATGCTCGGCGTGTTTTTGAAGATTGAATCCGCGCGCACCAGCGCCCGCGTCGCGAGCTGTGGACTCTTGGTCCGCAACACGTCCGCCAGCGTGGCGTAGATCAGGCCGTACGTCCAGAGAATCCCCTCCGACGGACGGTCCACCCAGCCCCGCGGCCGCGCTCGCGCTGCCGTCTCCCCGTGGTACACGTCGAACACCAGCGCCGTGGTCCGCGGGACGTTCACATACCCGAGCTGCGCCACCGGCTGGATACTGTCACTCGGCGTGATCGGTTGCGACCAGAGCTTGCGGGCGAACCCCTGACCCTCGAGATACCCGGTGAGCCCGAACCCGTCGCCGTACAAGCCCACCGTCCGAGACAAATAGATCGGCCGCTTGCCGAGGTTGTCTTTGATCGCCTGCAGCACGACCACGTCCGCCCGCTCCAGATACTCCTTGCCCATCCGCTGCGGGTCGAGCTGCACCTGCACCCCGCCCAGGTTCACGGCCTGGGCGTGGTCGATCACGTAGTACTGTTGCAGGCTCGCGAGCTCCTCGTCCGTCCAGGAGAGCACTCGACCGGTGGGCTTGGGCCACTGCTGGTTCCGGTAGAACGCCGGCGCTTTGGACGGGTCGAAATCGGGCAGCGGCCGCCGCTGCATCTGCCGCAGGTACCAATCGGTGTTGGCGAGCGACAGGTTGATCACCGTGACGTCGGGCCGGATGCCCTCCACCTCCTGCGCGTACCACAGCGGGAAGGTGTCGTTGTCGCCCGCCGTGACGAGGATACCGTAGGGCTCGACGGACTGCAGCAGGTCGAAGGCGAAGTCCCGCGCCAGCGTCTCCTTGGCGCGCGAGGCGGTGAGGCGATTGCCGAACAAGGGGATCAGCGCTAGGGCGAGCACCGGCGTCGCGAGCAACCAGCGGCGCTCGGCCTCCCGCACCCGCACGACGAGCGCGTCCTGCACCCACTCCATCAGCGTCGCGAGGCCCATGCCGACCCAGATGCCCCAAAGTGCGAACGAGCAGATGAAGAAATAGTCGCGCTCACGCACCTCGTGCAGCTGCTGCGGCAGGTTGGGTGCCTGCGAGTAGCCGTACTTGAAGTTGAGATAGAAGATCAGCAGCAACGTGAACGTCGCCATCAGCACCACCATGGCGAACGCCTGTCGCAGATCAGCCTTCCAGTGGCGGTAGGCGCCGAGCAGCCCGAGGCCGCCGAAAACGACGGCGAAGCCCGCCTGGAGTCGGGTACCCCAGTCGTGCGCCCACTGCCAGCCGAAGTACTGCACCCACAGGCCGATCTGTGAGAACAGGTCGGCTTGGCGCTGGAGGATCGGCGGCTTGCCGTACTGTGCTCGCGTGAGCACGTCCCACAGCGCCGCGCGCGTGGTCGGCTCGCCTTCGTTGATCGGCGGGAAGTGGGCCGCGCGGATCGGCAGATAGACGAAGACGGAGAGGCCCACCGCCGCCACGCCGAGGGTGACCAGCGCGAAGCGCCAGTTACCCTGGTAAACGGCGAAGATCAGCGCGGCGACGTAGAGCGTGAGCGCGAGCTTGAGCGGCGTCCCGCTCTCGAGCCCCGTGGCGACGATCACGCCGAACACGGTGAGGAACACGAGCCACTGCGACCATTCAATCCGCCGCCCGGCCTCGGTTGCCGCGCGGCGCTGCATTAG
>DASQAH010000230.1:0-11577 GCA_035635835.1 Gemmatimonadales bacterium | reverse complement strand
CGCCGGGTACGTGTACATCGCGCAACCGCCCCTGTACCGCGTGGCAAAGGGCAAGGAGATTTTCTACGCCTACACCGAGAAGGAGCGGGACGGTTACGTCAAGCGCCTCTCCAACGGCGCCGAGCCAGCCGCCAACGACGTGATCCAACGCTACAAGGGTCTGGGCGAGATGAACCCCGACCAGTTGCGCGACACGACCATGGACCCCGCCAAGCGCACGCTGCTGAAGGTGACCATGGAAGACGCCCTCGAGGCCTCGCAACTGTTCGAAACGCTCATGGGCGACGAAGTCGAGCCGCGTCGCAGGTTCATCGAAGAGAATGCGAAGTTCGTGAGAAACCTGGATGTGTAGCCAACCGAGCAGATCCCCCTCCCCCCCCCCGGACGCACGGTGATCGACCGGTGATCGTTACTCTGGTCATCCTCGGCGTCCTCCTGCTCCTCCTCGCCTGGTTCCTCCTCAGCGGTCGCGACGATGCGCCCGAGCCCACCGTCCGCCGCCGGCCGGGGGGGGAGGACGAGATCGACCACGCCGAGCTGGAGGAGGCCGAGCGTGACGTGCAGGAAGCTGCGGAGGAGGACAGTGTGCGCGACTGGGGCCCCGGGGTGCGAAAACCCCCAATTATCTGAGGAAAGTGATCCCGGTCACCCGCCGCCAGAGATGGCGCCCACGCAACATGGCGTTTTCCCTCTTGACTTCGGAACCCCCGACCACCCATGGTGATATAGCCACCTGAAGAAGTAAGTCTTGCCTCCCGGCCCCGTTGCGCCCGCGATCCGGCCCGACGGGGTTTTGTGTTACCGGGAATCTGGGAGAAAGGGGGCACGCAGGTATGGACGCCAGAGTGCTGCTCGACGGCCTGGACGCGGGCGTGGCGGCGATCGCCCCCGACTGGACGATCGCGGAGTGGAGCTTTGCGGCAGCCCGTCTCACCGGTCTGCCTGCCGACCGTGTCCTGGGCCAGAACTTCTGGGTCGCCTCTCCGACCACCAGAGGCGCACACGTGGAGCGCCTTCTCAACGATGTGCTGGCCGACGGCGTCGCGCGCAGCTTCGTGTCCCCGGGCCGGGCGCCGGAGCTGGCGGGGAAGGTGTTCGAGACACGCGTCAGCCGAGGCCCGCGCAGCCACCTGATCCTGGAGTTCCGCGAGGTTCGCTCGGAGGTATCGCCCGAGTCCCGAGCCGCCCAGATCCTGACGGCGCTCGAGACCGAGCGGCGCTTGTACCGCCAGCTGTTCGAGTCGCTGCCCATCCCCGCCCTGATGCTCACGCTCGACGGCCAGATACTCGAGGCTAACCGCGAAGGCGGCGCCCTGCTCGGGCTGACCGACCCGCGGATGTCGCGCGGGCAGGCCTTGAGCCTCTGGTTGCCAGCGGCGCAGCGCCCGGCACTCGTGGGCGCCCTACGGGACGCCGTCCGTACGCCCCAGCGCCTGGCCCTCTCCATCGACTTCGCTGGCGAACCGGCGCGCGACGTCGCGGCCATGCTCACACGCGTGGATCCCGACCAGGCCGACAAAGTCCTGTTCCTCGCCCTCGATGTGTCGCGGGAGACGCTGCTGCAGCAGAAGTTGTTGCGCGCCGACCGCATGGCCCAGCTCGGCCAGCTGGTGTCCGGCGTGGCCCATGAGCTGAACAACCCGCTCTCGGCGATCGCGGGGTTCGCCGAGATGCTCGCGGCGGACGCCGCCACACCGGAGCTACGTGAGAGCGCCGAGATCATCCACCTCGAGGCGATGCGGGCGGGGCAAGTGGTGCAGACGCTGCTCGACTTCGCCCGGCACCGGCCGCAGACCCGTCAGGCGGTGGACCTCCAGGACGTGGCCGAGCGCGTCGTGGCGCTGCAGCGCAGCGCCTTGCGCAAGGCGCTGGCCAAAGTCACGCTGCAGTTCCCCGAGGATCTTCCGGAGGTCATGGGCGATCCGCAGGAGCTTCAGCAGGTGGTGCTCAACGCGGTGTTGAACGCGCAGCAGGCGGTCGCGTCGACGGGCCGGCCGGGCGCGATCACGATCACCGCCCGACGGACGAACAACCATGTCACGCTACTCGTGGAGGACACGGGGCCAGGCGTCCCCCCCGAGATCCTCGACCGCATTTTCGAGCCGTTCTTCACGACCAAAGGACCGGATGGCACGGGTCTGGGTCTGGCGATCAGCCTGGGGATCGTGAAGGCGATGGGCGGGCGGTTGTACATGCACAACATCGAAGGCGCCGGGGCCCGGCTCGGGATCGAGTTGCCCGTCGGCGACCCGCGGCCGAAGGCCGCGCCGCAGGCGGGGTTCCGGCCGGCGGCGCGCACGCTGTCGGTGCTCGTGGTCGAGGACGAGCGTAGCGTGCGGCGCGGGTTCACGCTCATGGCCGAACGGCTCGGCCATCGGGTCACAGTCGCCGACACCTACGCCGAGGCCCGCGATCTGCTGGTGGCCCCGAACGCGCGCTACGACGCGGTCGTCGTCGACGTGCACCTCGACGAGGCGCACACGGGCTTCGAGCTGTTCGAGCAGCTGCTCTCGGAGGGGCGGGGCCGCGAGCAGCGGGTGGTGTTCACGACGGGCGATTCGCTCTCGGCGCAGACGCGCGACGCGCTACAGCGCGCCTCGCGACCGGTGCTGCCCAAGCCGTTCAAGCTCGACGAGCTGCGCGAGATTTTGGAGCGTGTGGCCGGCGGGTAAGATCCTCGACCCCGTCCTTCGCCACTCGATGCGAGATCAGCGGGAGCGGCCGCTCGGTCAGCCGATCCCCGACAGTGATTGCCCGCTCCAGCGCCTCGAACCCGAGCTTCACGCCCGAAGCGTCGCGTGCAAACACGGACGCGATCGGCTCCCCCGCCAATACCCGGTCGCCCGGCTTGACCGTGATCACGAATCCGACGGTCGGGTCGATGACATCCTCGACCGCGCTGCGACCCCCGCCCAGACTGACGACGGCGCGGCCGATCGTGCGTGGGTCCACGCGCGTCACCACGCCGGTCTCCCGGGCAGCGAACACTTCAACCGCCTGCGCCTGGGGTAGCACCGACGGGTCCTCCACCGTCTTGGGGTTGCCGCCCTGCGCCTCGATCACCTGCTCGAACTTCTCCGCCGCGAGGCCGGAGCCAAGGGCGTCCTCCAGCCGCTTCCTGGCCTTGGCGGGCGAGGACTCGACGCCGGCGGCGAGCAGCATTTCGACCCCAAGCGCGTACGTCACCTCCATCAGGTCCTCGGGCCCCTCCCCGCGGAGCGCGAGGATCGCCTCTTCGGTCTCGAGCGCGTTGCCGCAGGCGCGGCCCAGGGGCCGATCCATGGCGGTGAGCAACGCGACGGTGGGGCAGCCGCGGTCCTCGCCCAAAGCGATCATGGTGCGCGCCAGCTCGAGCCCGAGCTCGGTGGCAGGCAGGAAGGCGCCGCTGCCGTGCTTGACGTCGAGCACGAGGGCGGAGAGCCCTTCGGCAAGCTTCTTGGACATGATGCTGGCGGCGATGAGGGGGATGGCCTCGACCGTGCCGGTGACGTCACGCAGGGCGTAGAGCTTCTTGTCGGCCGGGGCGATCTCCGGGGTCTGGCCGATGAGGACACAACCGAGCTTCATCAGCTGGGCCTTCGCCTCCCCGAGTGACAGCGCGGTGCGAAACCCGGGGATGGCCTCGAGCTTGTCCAGGGTCCCACCGGTGTGGCCCAGCCCGCGGCCCGACATCATGGGGACGGCGACTCCGCAGGAGGCGACGAGCGGCGCCAGGACGAGGGAAACCTTGTCGCCCACCCCGCCGGTCGAGTGCTTGTCGACCCGCGCGGTGGGCCAGCCGTCGAAGGTCAGGCGTTGGCCGGAGGCGAGCATCGCGTCGGTCAGGGCGGCGAGCTCCGTCCGCTCGAGCCCGCGCAGCACCACCGCCATGAGCAGCGCGGACATCTGGTAGTCGGCGACGCGGCCGGCGGTGTAGGCCGCGATCAGCGCCGACCATTCCTCCGGTGACAGCGCGCCGCCGTCGCGCTTGCGTTCGATGAGAGGCACGACGAACATTTACCCGCCCCTTCCAATCCGGAGTCCCCGATGCGGTTCGCTCTCAGCGCCGCGCTGCTC
Organism: Gemmatimonadales bacterium; assembly: GCA_035635835.1. Taxonomy (GTDB): domain Bacteria; phylum Gemmatimonadota; class Gemmatimonadetes; order Gemmatimonadales; family GWC2-71-9; genus 13-1-40CM-70-15. The sequence goes on along the minus strand of DASQAH010000230.1, from coordinate 7,521 downwards.
CTTGCTGCGGCGGTCCGGCTGCCAGCGCAGTCGGTCGCCGAGCACCTGGCGATAGGCGACAGCCTGCGGCGGTCGCTGCAATCTGAGCTCGCGCTGCGCCACTACCAGGAGGCGTTGGCGCTCGAGCCGGGCAGCTACGCAGCCAACTGGAAAGCCGCGCGGGAGATCGCCGACGTGGCCAAGCAGCTGCTCGGTGACTCGCTCAAGAACCGGCGCGACAGCTTGTACTCGCTCGGGCGCACGTACGCGGAGGCGGCGCTGCGGGCGGACTCGACAGACGCCAGCGGCCACTTCGCCCTCGCCCTGGTCCTGGGACGCCTCTCCCGCACGCGCGGCGGCAAGGAGCGCGTTCGGTTCGCCAGGATCATCTACGATGAAGCTGCGCGGGCCGTCCAGCTCGACTCTATGCACGACGGTGCCTGGCACATCCTCGGCGCCTGGAACGCGGAGGTCAAGCGGCTGTCGGGTCTCACCCGCTTCTTCGCCAAGACCCTGTTCGGCGCCGGCTTTATGAGCCGCGCCACGTGGGCCGACGCCGCGAAGAACCTGGAGCGCGCTGTCGCCCTCAATCCCCAACACGTCTATCATCGGCTCGAGCTCGCCGGAGTCTACCTGGACGTCGGGGAGACCGCGAAAGCCACCGAGCAGCTCCAAGCACTCGCGCGGCTGCCAGTCGGCGACCCGATGGATCCCTATTATCAGCGGCTCGGTGCCGCGGCACTGCAGGACGTCGAAACCGGGCATGTGGACGACGCCCGCGACCGGTTGCGCAAAGGCTAGGCGGTGCGCATCGCCTCCGAAGCTATCGTGGCTTGCGCCACGTCGCAACGCTGGTCAAACTACGCGCCATGACCACACCGGCCGTGCCGCAATCGGAAGCCGAGCGGCTCGCCGCGCGGATTGCCGAGCTCGAGCATGAGCGCAAGCATCTCCTGGCGATCATCGAAATCCTCAAGGAGATCTCCGGCTCGCTGCATTTCATCGACATCCTGCAATCGATCGCCCGCAAGTTGGGGGAGGCGTTTGGGCTGGACCGGTGCTCGATCTTCCTAGCCGAGCGCGGCGGCGCTTCGGTGCGCCTGGTGGCCTCGTACGAGGATCCCACGATCCGCAACTACGTGGTGGACCTGGAGCGCTATCCGGAGCTGCGGCGGGCGATCCGCGGTGGCGAGACGGTCTTCATCCCCGACGCCGCCAGCGATCCCAGCCTGAAGCACGTCCGCAGCGACCTGATCAACCGCCGGGTGAAGTCGATCACCGTAGTGCCGATCAATTGGCGCAGCGTGGCCATCGGGGCAATCTTCCTCCGCACGTTCCGCGATGGCCCGACGTTCTCCGATAGCGACGTGCGGTTCGTGCAGGTCGTGGCCGCGCTCACGGCGCAGGCGTTGCGCAACGCGCACCGCTACGAGCGGCTGGCCTTGCGCCAGCAGGAGACGGGAGAGCAGAACCGCGGCATGGAGCTGGAGCGAGTGGCGCTGCTCGCGTTTCTCCGCAGGCTGATGGAGGCGTTCGGCCAGCGGGAGGGCGCCTGGGCGGAGGGCCTGCTGCCGCGGGCAAGCGCGGAGGAGCTCGACCGCCTGGTGGGCGTGGCGCTCGCCGTGATCCAGGAAGAAGCCAAAGGCCGGTGACGGACCTCGCCGCGCGGGCCGCCGAGCTGCGGCGGCTCCTCGAGCGAGCGAACTACGCCTACTACGTGCTGGACACTCCGGAGCTGTCGGACGCCGAGTACGACCGACTGTTCCGGGAGCTGCAGGATCTCGAGACTGCCCACCCCGAGCTCCGGACCACCGATTCGCCCACCCTCCGCGTCGGCGCCGAGCCCTCGGCGGCGCTCACGAAGCACCGGCACCTGGTGCCGATGCTGTCGCTGGCCAACGCCTTCAACGAGGCAGAACTCATCGAGTGGGAGGAGCGAAACGCGCGCCTCGTCCCTGAGGTGAAGCAAGCCGGCTACACGCTCGAAGTCAAAATCGACGGCGCCGCAGTGAGCCTCACTTATGACGACGGGGTGTTCATCACGGGAACGACCCGTGGCAACGGCCTCGTGGGCGAGGACGTCACCCCCAATTTGCGCACCGTGCTGAACCTGCCGCTGCGACTGCAAGGCAAGGGCTGGCCCAAGCGGATGGAGGTGCGCGGCGAGGTCTACCTGTCCAAGCCGCAGTTCGCGCGAGTGAATCGCGAGCGGGCGCAGGCGGACGAGCCTACCTTCGCCAATCCCCGAAACGCCGCGGCAGGCGCGCTCCGTCAGCTCGATCCGAAGATCACCCGGGCGCGCGGCCTGCGCCTGTTCTGCTTCCACGTCGAGGCTCCCGCCGGGAAGCTGCCGTTCGACACGCAGCGCACCCTGCTCGAGCAGCTGCTCGCCTGGGGCTTCCCGGTCGAGCCCCACCACCGCCTCGTCCCCGACCTCGCGACGGCCCACCGGGAAATCACGGGGCTCGAGAGCCTGCTCCCCACGCTCGACTACGAGGCCGACGGCGTGGTAGTGAAGGTGAACGAGCTCGCGCTGCACGCCGAGCTCGGCACGGTGGGCGACCGCGAGCCGCGTTGGGCGATCGCGCGGAAGTTCGCTCCCGAAGTGCAGATCACGAGGCTGCTCGAGATCCGCATCAACGTGGGGCGCACCGGGGCTCTCAACCCGTACGCCGTGTTGGAGCCGGTCGAAATCGGGGGCGTCGAGGTAAAGCAAGCAACGCTGCACAACGCGGCTCTTATCGCGGCGAAGGATCTCCGGATCGGCGATTGGGTCGAAGTGACGCGCGCCGGTCAGGTCATCCCTCAGCTACTCGGGCCCGTCCGTGAGCGGCGCACCGGCACCGAGCGTGCGTTCGAGATGCCGGGTACCTGCCCCGTGTGCGGCGCCAAGGTCGAGCACCCGCAGGACGAGGTGATGACTTACTGCCCCAACGTCTCCTGCCCCGCCCGGGTCAAGGAAGGGATCGTCCACTTCGCCGCGCGCAACGCGATGGACATCCGACGATTGGGTTACGAGCGGATCACCGCACTGCTCGACGCCGGGTTCATCGCCGACGTGGCCGACCTGTACGACCGCGACAAGGTGAGTGTGATGCGGCTGCTCACACTCGAGGGTTTCGCCGAGAAATCGGCGCAGCAACTGATCGACGCGATCGACGCCTCCAAACGCCAGCCGCTCTCGACCCTGCTCTTTGCCCTCGGCATCCGGCACATCGGGGTCCAGGGAGCGCGGCTGCTCGCCCGGCACTTCGGCTCGACGCAGCGGCTGGCGAAGGCCACCGTCGAGGAGATCAACGCCGTCCGTGGCGTTGGCGAGGCGATCGCCGAGGCCGTCGCGGGCTTCTTCGCCGAGCCGCGGAACAAGGCGCTCGTCAAGCGGCTCGAAAAGTTGGGACTGAACATGATCGAGCCCAGCGCGCCGGCGGGCGAGGGCGTCGGGGGCGGACCCCTCGCCGGCCAGACCTATGTCATCACGGGGACACTGCCGTCGCTGTCGCGCGCCCGAGCGGCGGACCGGATCGAGCAGGGCGGTGGGCACGTGACCGACAACGTGTCTAAGAAGACCACAGCGGTGGTGGCAGGGGCGGATGCCGGCTCCAAAGTGGAGAAAGCGCGCCAGCTCGGCATCCCGATCATCGACGAGGCGGAACTGTTGCGCCGCCTGGCCGATACACCTTAACTTGGCGACGGCCATGACCGCCCCCGCCCACCTGTTCGCCGGCAACGATGGCCTCGCCATCGGCCGGGGCGCCCTGCGGCAACTCCACACCAGTCTGCTCACTCACGCGCCAGACCAGGCGATCACGATTCTCCAGGAAGCGGGCTACGCGTCGGGCGAGGGGGTCTACCGCGCGTTCTGCGAGTGGCTCCCTGGGCAGGCCGGCGTCGAGCGGCCCGAAGACCTCGACGCCGCCGAGTTCAGCGATGTGCTGGCGGCGTTTTTTCAGGCCACGGGCTGGGGCTCCCTGACAGTAGCGCCGCTCGGAACCGGGGCGCTCGCCGTGGACTCGGCCGATTGGGTCGAGGCCGAGCCCGGGACGGCCCAGATGCCCATGTGCTTCTTTTCCTCCGGGATGCTCGCCGACTTCCTCGGCCGGATCTCCGGCGAGACCGTGGCCGCCATGGAAGTGGAATGCCGCAGCCGCGACGACGCGCGCTGCCGCTTCCTCACGGCGACCCCCGCCGTGCTGCAGCGTGTGTATGACGACATGACGCAAGGGCGAACGTATCTGGAGGCGCTGCGCGCGTAGCCTACCGTCGGGCGACGCTGACACCCTCCAGCAGCAGCGATGGCGCCCAACGCGAGCCCGACCAGCGGGCGTCGTTTCCCAGCCCGCCGATCCGTTTCAACAAGGCATAGACGTTGCCCGCGACCGCGGCGTCCTTCACTCGGCCTGTGATTTGCCCGTTCTGGATCCGGTAAGCGAGCGCCACAGGGTGGCTGAACGCGCCGCTGATCACATTGCCCTGCCCGACGCCGATCAGATCGTCCACCACGAGGCCGTCGGCGATGCCGTCAAGCAGCCCACCACCGAGTGGACCAGGCGGACCCGGCCCTGCTCCGTCGCGCGTCCCCATCACCAGGTTGGAATAGTCGATGCGCGGCTTGCCGAACACGCCCCGGTGCCCGTGGCCGGTGCTCACCGTGCCGGCCCGCGCCGCCGTCTCGAGGTCGTAGACGAAGCCACGCACCGTGCCCCGCTCGACGAGCGGCAGGGTCCGTGACGGGACCGCTTCGTCGTCGAACGGCCGCGAAGATGCACGTCCGAGCGCGAGAGGGTCGTCGGTGAGCGAGAGCCGCGGGTCGAAGACCTCCTGGCCCAGGCTCTCCCCCAGCTTCGAGGTCCCCTGCACCACGGCTTTGCCCGAGAGCGACATCTCGAGGGGCAGCAGGATGGCCGCGAGGCCGGCCGGAGTGAAGACGACGGGGAGAGAGCCTTCGGGCGGCTGGGCGATGCGCAGCCCGAGATCGAATCGTGACTGGATTGAGGCCACCAGCGCATCGAGATCCGCATCGCTCGGGAGGGCGGCGCTGACGACCTGGTCATAGACCATCAGGACGTCGTCGCCCGAGAACCGCACGAGACCGGCGGACACCGCACAAGCAGTCGCCCCGTAGCTCCCGTTGCCGCCTGCGGTATTGGCGACGCGCGTCTCGCTGACTTCGCGCTCGATGGAGACGTTGACCTGGCATCCGTCGCGAGTCAGCCGCTCGACGAGCGCACGCCCCATCCGCGCCAGATCGTCGAGCGAGGCGTTGGCTACCTGATCCGCGTAGAGTGGAAGGTGGGGAAGCGGCACCGTGCTCGGAAAGGCAAGCGCGAGCGCCTCGCCCAGCTCTGCCGAGGCGAGCGCCCGCGCGAGCAGCTCCTCGGGCCGGGCGTCGGCGGCAGTGGTGCCGGCGACGCCGACCCGACCGCCCTGCACGACGCGGAGGTTCGTCCCCGCTTCCTCCGTGACGCCAGCGCTCTTAAGGCGCCCTGCCTCGAAGGCGAGGCTGGTGCGCTCTTCGCGGCGCCACAGCGCGTCCCCGCCGTCGGCGCGGTGGTGGACCGCGTCGAGCAGCCCCTCCAGACCGGGCTCGCTCACCGCCCGAGTTCGCCGCCGACCAGCGCCTCCGCGATGCGCACGTGCGGCGCCCCCTCGGTTACCGGCAGCGGGAACTGGCCCCCCTTGCCGCAGCCCCCCCCCATCTGATTCCAGCGGAAGTCGCCGGCGAGGCGGTCGATGCGGTCCAACGTCTGAAACAGGTTGCCAGCCAGCACCACGTCTCGGACGAGCTCGGCCATGCGGCCGTCGCGGATCATGTAGCCGTAGGCCGCGGTGAAGGAGAAGTTCTCCAGCAGGGTCTGCCCGCCGAACGCCGAGCACGCGTAGACGCCCAGCGGGATGTCGCCGATCAGATCCTGAAGGGTGCCGCGTCCATTGGCGATGTAGGTATTGGTCATGCGGACGATGGGCGGATGTCGGAAGGAGATGGCGCGGGCGTTGCCGGTGGGGCGCTCGCCGAGCCGCGCCGCGGTCTCGCGCGAATGGAGCCGGCCCACGAGGATGCCCTCGCGGATGAGGGGCGTGTCCTGGGTCGGAGTGCCCTCGTCATCGAACGGCAGGGTGCCGCGCAGTCCCGCCGCCGCCCCATTGTCGCCCACGTTTAGCAAGGGCTTCCCGAACCGGCGCCCGAGGGTCATCATCTCGCGCGCCTGGGGGTTCTCGTAGACGATGTCGGCCTCGGAGAGGTGGCCGAACGCCTCGTGGATGAACACCCCCGCGAGCTCAGGGTCGAGGACCACCGGGTAGGTCCCCCCTTTCACCGCCGGGGCGTCGAGCAGCGCGACAGCCCGTTCGGCGGCCGCTCGAAAGCGGGCGACGCAGTCGCGGACGCTGCGCCATCCCTTGCGCAGGCCGATCGACTCCAGGCCCTTCTCGATCGCACCGTCTCGGCGCGCGGTAGCCGTCCCCGAGAGCACCACCTCCGGACGCAGCTCGTGCACCACGCTGCCCTCGGAGTTTACGTACCAGTACTCGCTGACCTCGTCACGGTAGGTCGCGAGCGTGTCCACAACCCGGCCGCTGACCGCGAGCATGGCCCCGTTGTACGCCTCGAGCAGCCGCTTCTTCTCGGCGAGCGGCACTCCGCGCACGTCGCCGTCCAGATCGAGCAACGCCTCGGCTTGCCGCGGCGCCACCTCCGCCAGCCGGATTGGCTGCTCCAGCCGGACCGCACGGGATAGCTCGTGCGCCCGAGTGACCATGACGGGGAGCCGTTCCAGCGACGTGAACGAGGCCATGCCCCAGCCGCGGCCTCGGTTCAGCGCCCGCACGAAGCCGCCGACGTCCTCGCTAGCGGTGGCGGCCTCGAGCCGTCGTCCTCGGAACGAGACCGCGCTGCTCCAGGTACGTTCGACGCGGATTTCGGTATAGTCGGCGCGGGAGCGGGTGAGCGCCTCGCGGAGCCGGTCCTTCACGCCCCCAGCTCGCGCAGCTTCTCGGCGTAATCGGGCCGCACGACGATCTCGCCGCCCACGATGATCTCGCGGTCCCAGGGCAGGATGATGAAGCTCTCCGTCTCCAGCGCGTGGAAATCCGGCGCATACGGGCCGGTCCGGAATGACACTGCCGTCCGCACTTCGGCCGGCTGGAGCTCGCGCACCGCGGCGAGGGCCAGCTTCATGGTGTCTCCCGAGTCGCACGTCTCGTCTACGATCAACACCCGCTTACCAGTGACCAGCCGCGGCGGGGCCGCGATCACCACGGGGCGGGCGCCGGTCTGCGAGCGTGTGATAGCCATGGAAGCGAAGTCGCGCTGCATGATGCTCGCCACCACCGCGCCGGGGATCACACCAGCCTTGGCAATCCCGATTACCACATGGGGGTCGTACTCCCGGAACACCTTCAGGGCCAGCGCCCTGCACAACTCGCCGAAGAACGGCCAGTCGACCTGCAGCACGCCGAGCGGCGACTGACGACCGCTGCGGGACTTCCGGGGAGGCGGAAACGGCGGCACGGAGGCAGACGGCGGCGGCGGGGGGGGCGGGGGGG
>DASQAH010000229.1:0-8984 GCA_035635835.1 Gemmatimonadales bacterium | reverse complement strand
GTTGCCGGGCGGCCCGGCATCGTGCACCGGCTGGACCGAGACACCTCCGGGCTCCTCATCGTCGCCAAGTCCGACGTAGCGCACCGCGGACTGGCCCGTGCGATCGAGCGTCGCCAAGTGGAGCGCATCTATGCGACGGTTGCGTGGGGACACTTCGCCAAGAGCCCCGTCGAGATCGAGGCACCGATCGCGCGTCACACCGCCGACCGCAAGCACATGACCGTGCGCGCCGGCGGTCGCCACGCCGTCACGTACCTGTCCGTCATCGCCCGGTTCGCCCTCGCCGACCTCGCGCGTGTCCGCTTAGGCACCGGCCGCACCCATCAGATCCGGGTTCACCTCGCGCACGTGGGCCATCCGGTCGTCGGCGACCGCGACTACGCATTCGGCGGGAGCCGACGCGTAACGCCCTCCTCGCGACAGGCGGCCGAGCGGCTCGAGTCGCTCGCCCCGCGACAGCTGCTGCACGCTGCCTCGCTGGCGTTCACGCATCCGGTCACGGGCGCGCGCCTCGCGCTGCAGTCGGAATGGCCCCCCGAACTGCGGCCCGCGCTCGCCGAATTGGCGGGCGATCCAAACTTGCTTGTGGAACGCAACCCCTTGCAGTATCTTGGCTTCTTCGCATCGGATGGCTGACGCGGCGGTAGTCCGACTGCTCATTTTTCGCGTCGGGACCCTGATTTGCGCCGCAGAGGCGGACGCGGTCCGGGAGATCCTGCCACGATTGGGCACGACCCGGATTCCGGGGGCGCCGGCAATAGTGGCGGGGCTCGTCAACGTGCGCGGGACCCTCGTGACGGTGGTGGACGGGTGGAAGGCCCTGGGGCAACCCGCCCCGGTGGACGGTGGCGGGACCGTCGGCACGACAGTGCTCCTGCATGTGGGTGCCGCCCGGAAGATGATCGGGTTCACCGTCGACGAGGTCATCGACATGCTGGCCGTGAGCGGGGACGCCCTGGAACAGCGCGAGGCGCTGCCCGGCCTGGACCCGCGACTGGTGCGCGCGGTGGGGCGGCGCTCAGGCCTCCCCTTCGTTGTGCTCGACACGGACGCCCTGCTCGGCCCCATACTGACTACCTAGGGAGGCTGTGTGAGCCATACTGTTCTCGTCTGCGACGACGCCATTTTCATGCGGACGATGATCAGCGACATCCTGGCGCAGGCCGGCTTCGAGGTCGTGGGAGAGGCCGAGACGGGCACGCAAGCGGTCGAAAAGTACAAGCAGCTCAAGCCGGACCTCGTCACGATGGACATCGTGATGCCTGACATGGGAGGCATCGACGCGGTGCGGGAGATCGTGAAGAACGACCCGGACGCCAAGATCCTGATGTGCAGCGCGATGGGCCAGCAGGCCCTGGTGGTGGAGGCGATCCAGGCCGGGGCCAAGGATTTCGTCGTTAAGCCGTTCCAGCCCTCGCGCGTTCTCGAAGCCGTGCAGCGCGTGCTGGGGTAGTCGATGGATCTGTCCCAGTATGCCGAGCTGTTCCTGGCCGAGAGCCGGGAACACTTGAGCGCCTGCAACCACCTGCTGCTCGAATGGGAGCGTCGTCCCACCGCTCCCGAGCCGGTCGGCGGCATCTTCCGTGCAGTCCACACGGTCAAGGGCATGGCGGCGACGATGGGCTACGCCCGAGTCGCCGAGCTGGCACACCGCATGGAGAACCTCCTCGACCATCTGCGCCGTGGCACGCGCGGCGTCAGTGACGACGTGCTCCAGCTTTTGTTCCGCTCCGCCGACGCCCTGGAGAAGGCGATCAACCTCTCGGTCGTCGGGCGGGAGCGGGAGGCGGACGTTACGAGCATCGCCGCCGAGCTCGACGCGGCGGCCGCGCGGCTCAGGCCTGGGGGGGGGGGCGGCGGTGGGGCGCCCCGCGCAGCGACACCGGCGCTCGAGTCCCCCGCCTCCCTCCCCTCCCCCCTCCCCCCTCCTCCGAAGACAGGGGCGGGACAGGTAATTCAGGTGACGTTGCACGCGGACGCAGCGCTCAAAGGCGTGCGCGCCGTGCTGGTGCTGAAGCGAGCGCAGGCCCTGGGAGCGGTCAGCCAGCTCGCTCCGCACCAGGCGGCGATCGAGAGCGACGACTTCGACGGCCACTTCTCCTTCCAGTTGGACACCACCGCGGCCCCTGGCGTGATCGAGTCGTCCCTCCTGACCGCGGGCGAGGTGGAGCGCGTCCTCGTCGTGACGGAGGAGCCCGCAGGGGGGTGGGAGCGCGGGGGAACGGGAAAGAGCGGGGAGGGGCGGGCGCCACGGCCCGAGACGGTCGGCCCGCTCGGAGAGATCGGCCGCAGTCGGCACATCCGCGTCGACTTGCGACGACTCGACGGGTTGATGGACCTCATCGGTGAGCTGGTGACGTCCCGCGGGCGGCTGAACCAACTCGCGGCCGAGCGACGTGACCCAGCTGTGGACGATGTGGCGTTGCAGATCTCGCGGCTGTCCACCGACTTGCAGGCCGAGATCATCCAGGCCCGGATGACGCCGGTGTGGCAGGTGTTCGATCGCTTCCCCCGGCTGGTGCGGGACGTGGCGCGGCAGCTGGGCAAGCAGGTGGCGTTCCGCGTGGAGGGGAAGGAGATCGAGCTCGACCGCGCGATCCTCGATGAGCTGGGCGACCCGCTGGTCCACGTGCTGCGGAACGCGGTGGACCACGGCATCGAGCCGCCCGCCGAGCGGCGCCGTGTCGGCAAGCCACCCGAGGGCGAAATCGTGCTGGCGGCCATACGCGAGCGGAGCAGCGTGGCTATCAGTATCAGCGACGACGGGCGCGGCATCGACCGCGCGCGCATCCTCACGCAGGCCAAGGCCGAAGGGCTCGTGGACCCGCACGCCGAGACGCTGAGCGACGATCAACTGCTGCGGGTTATCGCGCGGCCGGGGTTCACGACCGCGGCGGCGGTGACCAACGTGTCGGGGCGTGGTGTGGGGATCGACGTCGCGATGACGCGGATCCGCTCGCTCGGCGGCACGATCGACATCCGGACCGAATTGGGGAAAGGGACGGTCTTCGTGCTGCGCCTGCCGGTGACGCTGGCGATCGTCCGGGCGCTCATCGCCGCGGTCGGATCGGAGCGCTACGCGCTCCCGCTGAGCTATGTGGCGGAGACGGTGGAGCTCGGGGCCGCACCGCTCACTATGGTCGAGGGTCGCGAAGCGATGGTGCTGCGCGACCGGGTGGTGCCCCTCGTGCACCTGCGCGACCTGCTGGGCGTGACGGCGACCGCGCCGCCGGCGCGGCGGCCCGTCATCGTCCTGGAAATGGGCGAGCGGCGGACCGGGCTGGTCGTGGACGGGATGATTGGCCAGCAAGAGATCGTAGTCAAAGGGTTCGAGGCACCGCAGGGCACGCTCCCGGTCTTCAGCGGGGCGACCATCATGGGCGACGGAGTCCCGGCGCTGATTCTGGACGCCGGCGGGCTCCTGTAGCCGGCAGCGGGGGAGGCATGGAGGACGTCCGGGACCTGAAGGAACTGCAGATCGACGCGTTGCGGGAGGTCGCGAACATCGGGGCCGGCCACGCCGCGACCGCGCTGTCGCAGATGACCAACCGGCGCATCATGATCAGCGTGCCCCAGATCAACATCGCTCGGCTGGAGGAGGTCCCCGACCTGCTCGGCAGTCCGCAGGACGTGGTGGCGGCCGTGTTGATGCACATGCTGGGGGACCTCACTGGGCGCACGCTGCTCCTGTTTCCGGAACACGTGGCTCGACGCTTGTGCGACATGTTGCTGCGGCGCGACCCAGGCGGGACCACGGCGTTCGACGTCATCGAGCAATCGGCGCTGAAGGAGGCCGGGAACATCCTGTCGGGCGCCTACATGAACGCGCTGTCAGACTTCATGGGTATGCTGTTGCTGCCGTCGGTCCCCAGTCTCGTGGTGGACCTGTCCGCCGCGGTGCTCACGACGACGTATCTGAACTTCGGCCACGACCGCGACTTCGTGTTCTGCGTCGAGACCGAGTTCCGGTTCGACAGCGCCGAGGGGTTACGCGGGCACTTCCTGTTGCTCCCCGACCTGGCCTCCCTGAAGGCCATCTTCGACGCCATCCGCGTGACCTGACCTGTGACGGCGCCCGCGCTCTCGGAACGCGACCTCGCCGTCCTCCGATCCTTCGCCCGCCGGATCGATGCCTCGGACGCCGGGGCCCACAACAACCTCGGCGTACTGTACTACCAGAAGGGCCTGGTGCCCGAGGCGATCACCGAGTTCTCTCGGGCGCTGGAGCTCGACCCGAAGATGCAGGTCGCGCAGCGCAACCTCGAAATCGCCTACCAGGGCAGCGGCTTCTATGACCGCCGGGTTGCGGAGCTGCAGGAGCGGCTGCGCCAGGCACCCGACGACCGCGATGCGCGCTGGGAGCTGGGGCGCGCCTACGCGACCCTGGGCCAGTTCGACGACGCCGTCGAGCAGTTCGAGCAGCTGCTCGCGCAGCACGCGCGCGACGTGGCGGCCATCATCCAAATCGGTCTCGCCGAGAAAAGCCGGGGGCGGCTCGAGGTGGCGACCGAGTGGTTCGCCCGGGCGCAGGAGTTCGAGCCCACCTCGAGTGTCGTGCACTTCTACCTGGGCGAGGTGTTCTACAACCGCGGCTTCAACGAGGCGGCGCTCACCGCGCTGCAACGGGCCGTGGAGCTGAACCCCGACAACGCCAACGCGCACTACCTGATGGCCTTCGTACTCGGCGACATGGGCCGCCACCAAGACGCCCGCGCGGCATCCAAACGGGCGGTGGCACTCAATCCGCCCCTGGCGCGCGCCCAGACCAACCTCTCGCTCGAGCGCTACAATGCCGAGCGCCGCAGCCAGCAGGAGCGCCTACGCGCGCAGCCCCAACCGGAGGTCGCCGCGGGGAGCGCGCTGGCGCACTACAACCTCGGCCTTGCCTTTCGCCAGAAGGGCTACTACGTCGAGGCGCTGGGCGAGTACCGGCTCGCACTCGACCGCGGCGAGGACCGCCGCCTGGTACTGCAGGCGATGGCCGAGGTGCACTTACTGCGGCGCGACTTCGCGGCGGCCCTCGAGCTGTACGAGAGTCTACTGCGCGAAGACGCCGACTCGCCGAAGCTGTGGAACGAGCGCGGCGTCGTGCTGCACCAGGTAGGACGCACGGCCGAGGCGCTCGACTCCTACCGCCGGGCGGTCGAGGTCGATGCCAAGTACGCGCTCGCCTGGAACAACGTCGGCGTAGTGCTGGCCCAGCAGAGCACCACCGATGAGGCCATCGAGGGGTTCCGCACGGCGCTGCGACTGCGCGCGGAATTCGTCGCCGCGCGGCTCAACCTCGCGCTGCTCCTCTTCCACCTGCGCCGCTTTCAGCTGTCGCTCGAAGCCTACCGCCAGGTGCTGTCGGACAAGCCCGACTCCGCGGCCGCGTGGAACGGCATCGGGATCGTGCTGGTCGAGCTTAAGCGCTTCGCGGACGCGCGCAACGCGTTCGTCCGCGCAGTCGAGGCCGACCCGAACAACGCCGGGGCTCACTACAACCTGAGCTTCACACTCTCGAACCTCGGTGACTTCGACGGTGCCCTGCGAGCCACCAAGCGCGCCCTCGAGCTCGATCCGTACTACGTCGCGCAGAAGTTCGTCCTGACCATCGACCTCCAGTTCGAAGAGGCGACGATCGGCGTGGTACCAGAGATCTCCGCTGACGTCACGGCGGAAACGTTGGGCTCCGATTTCAATTTCGACCAGCGGCTGCTCGACAATATCTTCCAGGAACTGGCGCCGGCCCCCGCCGCAGGTGGAGGGACGCTCGGGTCGGCCACCGGCGCGGGCCGCAAACGCGGACGTGACGATCCGCTCAGCCTGGCCCGCGACTACCTGAGCAAGGGACTGCTCGACGTCGCGACCGCCGAGGCGGTGCGCGCGACGCAGCGCGGCGCGGACCGCGCCGAAGCGTCGACGCTGCTCGGCGACATCTATGCCAAGCGTGGGCTCCACGGCGAGGCGCTGGAGCGCTACCGCGAGGCGCGCGCGACCGACGGTGCGCGCGGCGACGCGCGGCTCGGCGAGGTGCAAGCGCTGCTGGCGCTGGGCCGCTGGGCCGAGGCGCATGGGCTGGCCGAAGAGCTGCTCACCCTCGTGCCGGAGGACGTCGAAGCGCTGGTGGCGGTGGCCAAAGCCCGGGCGCAAGCGGGCGACGCCTCCGGGGCCCTGACCGCCCTGCAGCAAGCGCAAACCCGGGCCCCCGGCCGCGCGGACCTGCACAAGCTCCAAGGCGACGTCGCCGTCCGGGTCGGCAACCGCTCCGACGCCCTGGCCGCCTACCGCGCAGCGCTCGAGCTCGACCGGCGCTTCGTCCAGGTATGGGTCGACCTGGGCCGGCTGCACGAGGAGAAGGAGGACTGGAGCGAAGCCCAGGCCGCCTACGAGCAGGCCCTCGAAGCGCTGCCGACGTTTCAGGAGGCGGCACTGGCCCTAGCGGACCTGTTGCGCCGCACCGGCAGTCTGCGCGCGGCGATCCTCCGTCTGGCCGACATGTTGGAGCAGGACCCATACGATCTGGAGGCGCTGTTGCTGCTGGGGCGCGTGCTGCTCGACGATAAGCGAGTGGAGGCGGCGCTGGAGGCGTTTCGCCGCATCTGCAAGTTCGATCCCGAGCACGTGGGCGCGCTGTTTCACACCGGCGCGGCGCTGGCGCGCCTACACCGCTACGGCGAGGCGGTCGAAGCGTGGGAGAAGGTGACCCGGCTTGATCCCGCGAGCCCGTTCGCCCAGCGCGCGCGCGTGCACGCGCGCACGGCGCTCGACCTCCAGCACATCTTCGCCTCGGACGCAGCGTAGCCCATGGCCATCGAAGGCCCGCTGCGCGAACTCGGCATCCACGACGTCTTCCAGCTCCTCGACCTGAGCCGGAAGACGGGCGTGCTGCGCGTCGCCTCGGAGCTGCGCAACAACGCGGGGACGATCTACTTCGAGGACGGCGCCATCGTTTACGCGGAAATTCGGAGCAACCCACATCCCTTGGGCAGCTTGCTGCTGCGCACGGGCCGCGTCAACGAGGCGGACCTGGATCGCGCCCGCGACATGCAGGTGCGCGGTGGCGACCGCCGGCGCATCGGCGAGATCCTCGTCGAGCTGGGCGTCGTTACCCCGCGCGAGCTGCAGCGCCAAGTGCGCTTCCAGATCGAAGAAGTGGTCTTCGAAGTGATGGGGTGGCGCGAGGGGTATTTCTCGTTCACCGAAGGGCCGCTCACCGAGGTCCCAGCGGAATCAGCGGTGCGAATCCCCACGGAGGCGCTGCTGATGGAAGGGGCGCGCCGCATCGACGAGTGGGCGCGGATCGAAAAGCGTCTCCCGCACCTCGGCGTCGTGCCGGCGTTCGCCGCACCGGCCGGCTCCGAAGGGGACCTCGACCTGCTCCCACCCGAGTGGGAGGTGCTGGCGCTGATCGACGGACAACGGGACGTGCGGGCGATCGCGGCTGGGTTGGGCCGCTCGGACTTCGACGTCGCCAAAACGATGTTTGGGCTGGAGAGCGCCGGCCTCGTTGTCCTCACCGACCCCGGTACCCGACCCCGGGCGAGCGACGGAGGAGGGGGAACGGGAGCCGGGGGGGGCGGGGGGGAGGGGGGGGGAGCAATGGCGTCCGCCGCACAAGCAGCCTTGCTCGTCGCCCAGGCCGAGGATGCGCTCCGCCAACGCGACGTCGCCACAGCGCGTGGCGCGGCGGAGCAAGCCGCCGTGCTGCTGCCGCACGATCCGACCGTGCACCTCCTGCTCGGCCGCATCCACCTGGCCGGCGGCCGGCCGACGGATGCGGTCGAAGAGCTGCGACGCGTGCTGCGGCTCGATCCGCTGCTACCGGCCGCCTACAGACACCTCGGGTATGCGCTGGTGGCAGGCGGCCGGTTCACGGAGGCGGTCGAGCAGTGGAATCAGTGGGAGCGACTCGCTCCTCGGGTGGAAGAGGAGCAGGCCCTGCTCGAGGAAGTGCGGCGAGCCAAAGAGGCGGCACAGGTGCTGGCTGGCGGCGACACGAGGGTCTATGGCTGACGAGGTCAGGACGCTCTCGACGCAGCTCGCGCAGGACCCACACAGCCTGGTGTTTCTGCGGCTGGGAGAGCTGTTGCGCCAGAAGCGCCAGCTCGACGCTGCCCGCCGTGTGGCGCTGCTCGGTCTGGAGCGCCACCCGCACCTGGCAGACGCGCACGACCTGTACGCGCGCATCCTCGCCGACCGACACGACTATGAGCATGCCTTCGATGAGTGGGACATGACACTGCGGATCGCGCCCGAACACACCGGCGCGCTGAAGGGGATCGCCTTTCTGTACTTGAAGGTCGGCGATCTGGCCCAGGCGGAGTCGCATCTGCGCGCCGCCAAGCGTATCGCCCCCGACGACCCCTCCGTCGACCAGGCGATCGCCATGATACGCGGCGGTGGCGCCTCCGCTGTCCCTCCCCCCTCCCTCGGCCCTCCCCCGGCGCCCTCCTCCTCTCCGGCGCCGGGGCAGCCGGGGGCGCCAGTCCGGCCCGCCGCCGCGGCGCCACTGGAGGAGGCGCGCATTTTCGCGGGGCTCGAGGGCGCGGAGGAGGGGCTGCTGCTGCTCGACGGGGCGGGGTTGGTGCTCGGCGGGGCGCTGCGCTCGCCCGCAGGCGCGGATGTGACTGACGCGGTCGCGGCCTACCTCGCGGGCGTGTCGCAGGAGGCCGCGCGCACGGCCAAGCTGCTCAACCTCGGCCGGTGGCGGGGCCTGTCAGCTGAGGGGCAACTCGGCCACGTCCACCTCACGCCGCCCACGGGCGAATCCCTGTTGCTTGTCGTGCGCGACCGCAGTGTGCCGCTCGGGCGGCTGGCCATCCTGGCGCAGCGCGTCGCGCAGACCGCACGCCACTGGCTGGAGCGGCAGGCGTGACCGCGGCCGCCCTCACTCAAGCCTTGGATCTCGTCACCCGCGTGCGCGGCGTGCGAGGCGCCATGGTCGTTGCCGGCGACGACGGCGTCATCGTCGTCGAGCAGCTCATGGAGGGAATCCGCGG
>DASQAH010000228.1:0-6856 GCA_035635835.1 Gemmatimonadales bacterium | reverse complement strand
CGGGCCCGCCCCGGTGCCGACCGCGACCGGGCCGCTGACCAGCAGGCGGCGGCGCTATCGCGGGGATCCTGCCTACCGGGCCATCCTCACGGGGCTCGCCCTGCTACTCCCCCTGCTGCTGGTAACGGTCGCCGGCCAGCTTGTCGTCAGCTCCCTGCCGGCCATCAAACGCTTCGGCTTCTCGTTCGTGTGGAAGTCGACCTGGGATCCGGTCGCCGAGGTGTACGGGGCGGCGCCGATGATCTTCGGCACCCTTCTTTCTTCGCTCATCGCGCTCGTCATCGCCGTGCCGTTGGCGCTCGGCGTCGCCATCTTCCTCACCGAGTTCGCGCCCAAGTGGATACGCCAGCCGGTGGCCTTCCTGGTGGAATTACTCGCGGCGGTCCCCAGCGTGGTGTACGGGGTGTGGGGCATCTTCGTACTGATCCCGTTCCTGCGTCAGGTCGCCGTGCCGCCGCTGCGGGCCGTGTTGGGGTGGACACCGTTCTTCAGCGGGGTGTTTTACGGCAATTCGATGCTGGCCGGCGGCGTCATTCTCGCGATCATGGTCGTCCCCTACATTGCGTCGGTGTCGCGCGAAGTGCTGCTCGCCGTGCCCGCGACCCAACGGGAGGCCGCCCTCGGCCTCGGCGCGACGCGCTGGGAGGCGGTATGGTCCGCGGTGCTGCCGTACGGTCGCGCCGGCGTGATCGGCGCCATCATGCTCGGCTTGGGGCGCGCGCTGGGCGAGACCATGGCCGTCACGATGCTCATCGGCAACCGGCACGACATCAGCCTCTCCCTGCTGCAGCCGGGCTACACGATGGCGGCCGCGCTCGCCAACGAGTTCACGGAAGCCACTACCAACCTGTATCGCTCGGCCCTCATCGAGGTCGGGCTGCTGTTGTTCGTCATCACCATCGCCGTGAACGCCGCCGCTCGACTGCTGGTGTGGCGCGTGGCGCGTGGGGCGGCGGTGGGGAGCAAGGTGTTATGAGCGCGCGCTCGGTGCGAAGACGCATCACGAGCGGCGTGATGACCGGTCTCGTCGCCTTGCTGTGCGCGGCCGCAGTGCTGCCACTGCTCTTCATCTTCGGCGACTTGATCCACAAGGGCGCCACCTCGCTCGATTGGAACTTCTTCACCCACACCCCCGTGCCGGCCGGCCAGAGCGGCGGCGGCGTGGCCCATGCGATCGTGGGCACGGGGATCGTCGTGGGGCTGGCCTGTTTGATCGGTCTCCCCATCGGCATCGGGGCCGGCGTGTTCCTGGCGGAATACGGCAGCGGCAAGCTGGGCTGGGTGGTGCGATTCGTCGCCGACGTGATGAACGGCACCCCTTCCATCGTCATCGGGATCTTCGCCTGGTCCTGGCTGGTCCGGCCCGTCGGAACCTTCTCCGCGCTGGCGGGGGGGGGCGCACTGGCGATGCTGATGGTACCCATGCTCGCTCGCACCACGGAGGAGATGGTGCGGCTCGTGCCGCACTCGCTGCGGGAGGCGGCGCTCGCCCTCGGCTACCCCCGGTGGCGCACGTCGGTTCAGGTGATAGTCCGCAGCGCGCTGGCCGGCATCGTGACGGGCGCACTCGTCGCCGTCGCGCGGGTTGCGGGCGAAACCGCCCCGCTGCTCTTCACCGCCCTGGGCAACCTGAACTTCGCCACCAATATCTTGCTGCCGATGCAGACTCTATCGCTCCAGATCTTCCAGTACGGGACCGGGCCGTTCGAGGAATGGCATCGGCTGGCGTGGGCGGCCGCCCTGGTGCTCATGGGTCTCGTGCTCATCCTCTCCCTGGCCGCGCGCTGGGCCACCCGGCAGCGCTATGGCGCGTCCTGACGCCGTGGTCCGGCTCGCTGCGCAGCGACTGACCGCGCTGTTCGGTCGCAAGGTGGCCGTCCGAGACGTGTCGCTGCTGTTCCCGACCAATACGGTGACCGCGATCATCGGGCCGTCGGGCTGCGGCAAGACGACCTTTCTGCGATGCCTCAACCGCATGCACGAGCTGTCCGAGGGTGGCTGGGTCACGGGCCGGGTGCTGCTGGACAACGAGGACATCTACGGCGGGCAGCTCGACCCGGTGGACGTGCGGCGCCGCGTCGGCATGGTGTTCCAGCGGCCTACCCCCTTCCCGACGATGTCGATCTTCGACAACGTGGCCGCGGGGCTGCGCGTCAACGGCGGCCGTCGGAGCGCGGACTTGGCGGCAGCCGTGGAGCGCGCCCTGCGCCAGGCGGCCCTGTGGGACGAGGTGCGGGACCGGTTGCACACCAGCGCGGTCGCGTTGTCTGGGGGGCAGCAGCAACGGCTGTGCATCGCGCGCGCCATCGCACCCCAGCCCGAGGTGCTACTACTCGACGAGCCGACTGCCTCCCTTGATCCGGCGGGCACGCAGCGCATCGAGGAGCTCTGCCACGAGCTGAAGGAGCGCTACACCATCGTGATCGTGACACACAACATGCAGCAAGCCGCGCGAGTGTCGGACTACACCGCCTTCTTCTATTTGGGTGAGCTCGTCGAGGTGGGCCTCACGTCCGCGCTGTTCACGAGGCCGCAGCGCGACCAGACGGAAGCCTACATTACTGGAAGGTTCGGATGATCGCGGTCGGACACTCGGACGCTCGGACAGACGGACTGAGGGCGGAGCCCCGTGCGGCCGTTCGAGCGTCCGACGATCCGACGCATGTCATCGACGTGCGGGACTACAGTTTCTGGTACGGAGCGACGCAGGCGCTGTTCGACCTGCAGTTCACCATCCCCCGTCGTGCCGTCACCGCGCTCATCGGGCCGTCCGGCTGTGGCAAGACGACGTTCCTGCGGTCGGTCAACCGCCTCAACGAGCTCATTCCCCGGACGCGCTATAGCGGGGACATCCTGCTCGAAGGCGTGTCGATCTTCTCGACCGGGATGGACACGGTGGGGCTGCGCCGCCGGGTGGGTATGGTGTTCCAGCGGCCCAATCCCTTCCCAAAAGCGATCTTCGACAACGCCGCCTACGGGCCGCGCCTCAACGCGCTCGCGCCCGAGCGCGACATGCCGGAACGGGTGGAGCGCGCCTTGCGCCAGGCCGCGCTGTGGGAAGAAGTCAAAGACCGCCTCGACGAGCCTGGCACGAGTCTCTCGGGCGGGCAGCAGCAGCGGCTGTGCATCGCGCGCGCGCTCGCCAACGAGCCCGAGGTGTTGCTCATGGACGAGCCGTGCTCGGCGCTGGACCCGGTCGCCACTGAGCGCATCGAGGAGCTGATCGTCGAGCTGAAGCGGGCCTACACGATCGTGATCGTGACGCACAACATGCAGCAGGCGGCCCGGGTCTCGGACTTCACCGGTTTCTTCTATCTCGGGCGGCTGATTGAGTTCGGCGACACCGAGCAAGTATTCACCAGGCCCCGGGACGAGCGGACCGAGGCCTACATCACGGGACGGTTCGGATGAGCACCCAGGCCGCGCATCGCCACTTTCACGACGAGTTGTCGGAGCTGAAGGTCAAGCTCCTCACCATGTCGGGCGAGGCCGAGGACGCCCTGGCCGCCTCCGTCCAGGCGCTCCTCGAGCGGGACCGCGACAAGGCGGCGGCCGTCATTACCGGCGACACCGAGATCGACGCGCTCGAGATCGAGATCGAGGAGCTGGTCATCAAGCTGCTCGCGACCCAGCAGCCGATGGCGCGCGACCTCCGACTCCTCACGGCGGCCATGAAGATCTCCAACGACCTGGAGCGCGTGGGCGATCACGCCGTCAACATCGCCCAATCGGCCGAGCGGCTGAGCGCGACCCGCCCGATCGCTCCCGAGCCCGAACTCGTGGAGATGGCGCGCCAGGCCCGGACCATGCTTGCCGACGCTCTGGAGGCATTCGTGCGCGGCGACGCGCAGGCGGCCCGCGCCATCTGTCGCCGGGACGACAGCGTCGACGCGCTGCACCACTCGGTGTTCCGGATCCTCCTCACCCACATGATGGAAGACCCGCACATCATCGGGGCCGGGATGGACCTGTTCCTCGTCAGCCGCAACCTGGAGCGCGTCGCGGACCTCGCCACCAACATCGCCGAGGACGTGGTGTTCCTGGTCGAGGGGAAGACGATCAAGCATCACGCTGAGCTGGACGGGCACACCGGAGGGTCGAGCGCTCAGCCCCACGAGCGGTAGACCACCGGCGCGGTGGGCCGGCGCCGCAGGTTCTCCGACCGGACGAACACCCCCACGAGGATCATCCCGGCCGCGAATCCGCCGATGTGGGCGAAGAACGCGACGCCGCCTGTGTCCGTGCCCGCCAGCGCTGGCAGCCCGCCGAGCAGCTGCAACAGGATCCAGTACCCGAGCATCAGGTAGGCCGGCAGGGTGATCGTCGTGACGAACAGCCCGAGGAACACGAGCGTATGCACGCGGACGCGCGGATAGAGCAGGAGGTAGGCCCCCAACACGCCGCTGATCGCCCCCGAGGCACCCACCATCGGCACCACCGAATGCGGTTGGACGGCGACCTGCGTCGCCGCCGCGACCACGCCGCACAAGAGATAAAACACCGCGAAACGCACGTGGCCCATAGCGTCTTCGATGTTGTTTCCGAAGATCCACAGGAACCACATGTTGCCGAGCAGGTGCAGCCAGCCCCCGTGCATGAACATCGAGGTGAGCACAGTGGCGTAGTGGGGGCGGGCCCCGATAACGCAGAAGAATTCGTCACCCAAGGGGACCCGCACCCCCGCCCGTACCGTGCCCAGCAATTCCCCAGGCGTGAGTCCCAGCTGGCACACCGAGTGGGCGAGCGGCCCGGGAGCGCCCAGCCCCTGCAAGAACACCCAGGTCAATACGTTCAGCGCGATGATCCCCACCGTGACCACCGGTGTGAGCACCGTCGGGTTCTCGTCCTTATAGGGAAACATTCGCCCAAACCTACTCGCGAACTCCCGCCGCCCCAAAGGACTTCTCCCCTGCCGATTTGGCACCTTTTAGGGGCATAGGGCTTGCTATCGCAACGGGTCGTTCGCTATGCGCATCAATCACTCGGATAGGGAGCAGGACCATGGCTGAGAAGATCATTGGAATCGACCTCGGGACGACTAACTCGGTAGTGGCGGTGATGGAGGGCGGCGATCCTGTTGTCATTCCCAACGCCGAAGGCGGCCGGACCACCCCGTCGGTGGTGGCGTTCACCAAGGACGGGGAGCGCCTGGTTGGCCAAGTGGCCAAACGCCAAGCTGTTACCAACCCGCAGCAGACGATCTTCTCCATCAAGCGGTTTATGGGACGGCGCATAAGCGAGGTCGTCGAGGAGACCAAGCGCGTCCCCTATAAGGTCGTCGCCGGCCAGAACGACCTCGCCTCAGTAGAAATCCAAGGTAAGCGCTACACCCCGCCTGAGATCTCCGCCATGATCCTCCAGAAGATGCGACAGACGGCGGAGGACTACCTGGGGCATAAGGTTGAGAAGGCCGTGATCACCGTCCCCGCGTATTTCAACGACTCGCAGCGGCAAGCCACCAAGGACGCCGGCAAGATCGCCGGGCTCGATGTGGTCCGGATCATCAACGAGCCCACGGCGTCGGCGCTGGCCTACGGGCTGGACAAGAAGAAAGAGGAAAAGGTCGCCGTCTACGACCTGGGGGGCGGCACGTACGACATCTCGATCCTCGAGCTTGCCGAGGGCGTATTCGAGGTGAAGAGCACCAACGGCGACACGCACCTGGGCGGCGACGATTTCGACCAGCGGATCATCGAATGGCTGGTGGCGGAGTTCAAGCGCGATCAGGGCATCGACCTCTCGAAGGACCCGATGGCCCTGCAACGCCTCAAGGAGGCCGCCGAGAAAGCCAAGATGGAGCTGTCCACGGTCATGCAGACGGAGATCAATCTCCCCTTCATCACTGCCGACCAGTCCGGGCCCAAGCACCTGAACCTGACGATTACCCGGTCCAAGCTCGAGCAGCTGGTCGACGATCTGGTGCAGCGGACCATGGCGCCGATGGAGCAGGCGCTGAAGGACGCCGCTCTCAAGCCGTCGGACATCGACGAGGTGATCCTGGTCGGCGGGCAGACGCGGATGCCCAAGGTGCAGGAGATCGTTCAGAAGTTCTTCGGGAAGGAGCCGCACAAGGGCGTCAACCCGGACGAGGTCGTGGCGATCGGCGCTGCGATTCAGGGTGGCGTGCTGGCGGGCGAGGTGAAGGATGTACTGCTGCTCGACGTGACCCCGCTGTCGCTGGGCATCGAGACCCTCGGCGGCGTTACCACCGTGCTGATCCAGCGCAACACGACGATCCCGACCAAGAAGTCGGAGGTCTTCTCGACCGCCGAAGATACGCAGACCACCGTCGAGATCCACGTGCTGCAAGGCGAGCGCCAAATGGCGATCGACAACCGCACGATCGGCAAGTTCCAGCTGACAGGCATCCCACCCGCTCCGCGGGGCGTGCCGCAGATCGAGGTGACGTTCGACATCGACGCCAACGGCATCCTCCACGTGTCGGCCAAGGACAAGGCGACCGGGAAGGAGCAGAAGATCCGCATCGAGGCCTCCTCCGGGCTCGGGGACAAAGACATCGACAAGATGGTCAAGGACGCGGAAGCGCACGCCGCCGACGACAAGCGTCGGCGCGACGAGATCGAACGGCGCAACCGCCTCGACACGCTGGTGTATGAGGTGGAGAAGAACTCCAAGGAGTGGGTGGACAAGCTGGACGCCGGTTTAAAGTCGCGGATGGACGGCGCGCTCGAGGGGGCCAAGAAGGCACTCCGCAGTGGCAACCCGGATGAGATCGCCAAAGCGCTGGAGGAGCTGCAGCAGGCCTACTCCGCTGCTGGCGCGAGCCTGTACGCCGCCGCGCGGGGCGCTACCGGCGCCGACGCGGGGGGGGGGGGAGGGGGGGAGGGGGGGCCCC
>DASQAH010000227.1:0-8582 GCA_035635835.1 Gemmatimonadales bacterium | reverse complement strand
CCCCCCCCCCCCCCCATTCTTCGCACCAGATGTGGGGCGGCCGGTTCGCGCTGGGACCGAGCGAGGCGCTCGACGCCCTCAACCGCAGTCTCCCGGTCGATCACCGCCTCTGGCCGCAGGACGTCGCGGCGAGCAAAGCCTGGGTCCACGCGCTCGGCCGCGTGGGCGTGCTCGCGCCCGCGGAAGAAGTGCTGATGCTCGAAGGGCTGGACCGCGTCGCCGAGCGGCTGGCCGACGGAGCCGCGGCGGGCGCACCCGACGAGGACGTGCACACGCTCGTCGAGCGGCTGCTGTACGAGGAAATCGGCCCGGTGGCCGGCAAGCTGCACACCGGCCGCTCCCGCAACGACCAGGTCGCCACCGATCTCCGGCTGTGGACGCTCGAGGCGCTCGACCAACTGGACGGCGACGTCGCGGCGCTCGGCCGCGTCCTGGTCGAGCGGGCCCGCGAGGGCGTCGACGTCCTCCTGCCCGGCTACACGCACGGTCAGCCGGCCCAAGCCGTGCGCTGGGCCTACGTGCTACTCGCGCACGCGTGGCCGCTGGTGCGCGATCGCCAGCGCCTCGCCGACGCCCGGCGCCGCGTGGCGGAGCTGCCCCTCGGCTCGGGCGCCCTCGCCGGCTCCGGGTTCCCGGTGGACCGGGTGCTCCTCAAGGAGGCGCTCGGCTTCCGGGCCGTATCATCGAACGCTCTCGACGTGACCGGCGACCGCGATTTCGTCGCCGAGGTGCTCTTCGTGCTCTGCCTCGTCGGCACCCACCTGTCGCGGCTCTCGGCCGAGCTGATCACCTACGCCTCGGCCGAACTCGGCTTCGTGCGGCTCTCGGACGCCTTTTCGACGGGCTCGAGCCTGATGCCCCAAAAGCGCAACCCGGACGTCTTCGAGCTGACCCGCGCCAAATCCGCACGCTTGCTCGGCGACCTGGTGGCAATGCTCACGACGCTCAAGGGCCTGCCGGCGGGCTACCAGAAGGACTTGCAGGAGGACAAAGCGTTGCTGTTCGACGCGTGCGATACGTTGGGCGTGGTACTCCCAGCACTCTCGGGCGCAGTGGCGTCGCTCCACACGAACCCAGAGCGCATGGCCGCCGCACTCGACGCCTCCCTGCGGGCCACGGACCTCGCCGACCTCCTCGTTGAGACCGGCATCCCGTTTCGCGAAAGCCACGGCTTGGTTGGCAAGCTGGTGCGTGAGGCCGAGCGCGCGGGCGTGCCGCTGGACCGGGTGCCGGAGGCGGTCGCGGCCGGTATCCATCCCGCCCTTGCAGCCGCGGTTGCTCAGCTG
The DNA here is from genome assembly GCA_035635835.1 of Gemmatimonadales bacterium. Lineage (GTDB taxonomy): Bacteria > Gemmatimonadota > Gemmatimonadetes > Gemmatimonadales > GWC2-71-9 > 13-1-40CM-70-15. The sequence goes on along the minus strand of DASQAH010000227.1, from coordinate 7,296 downwards.
GGTACATGGGAGGACTCGATCGAAGGCCGCCGCACCACCGGTGGGTCCTCGCGCCGGTCGGTGGAGGACCAAATGGAGGAACTGGGCCGCGCGTTCAGCACTTAACCCCCCGTCTTGCCTCGCCTTATCGCCCTGAGTAGCATTGACGACGCCGCCCCCCCCTCCCCCCTCCCCCCGCCCCCTGGGGTCGTGGTTGGGGTGAGCGGGGCGGCATTTTTTCGCCGGGAGGGCGATCCGTGCGTTGTCTCGCGCTCAACGCGTCGTTCGAGCCGCTGACCATGGTACCGGTACGCCGCGCCCTGCGCCTCGTGATCGACGGGAAAGCCGAGATCGTCGAGGCCGACAAGGGCGCGGTGGTGCGCAGCGAGCGCCTGGCCATCCCGCGCCCGGCGGTGATCCGGCTGGTCAAGTTCGTGCACGTCCCGCGGCGGTTCCGGCGTCAGGTCACCAACACCTTCTTGTTTGCGCGCGACGAGTACCGCTGCCAGTTCTGCGGCCGGCACCAGACCGAGCTGCGGCACCGCGAATGCCTGACGCGGGACCACCTGGTCCCGCTCTCACGTGGGGGCACCAACGCCTGGACCAACGTCCTTACGGCGTGCAGCAGCTGCAACACGCGCAAGGGCAACCTCGTCCCCGAGGAGGTCGGGATGCATCCGCTGCGGCCGCCGGTCGAGCCGCACTTCGTGCATTTGGCCTGGGCGGTGCGTCGCCTCACGCCGATCCAGAGCCGCTACATCAGGCTCTTCTACGGCGCCGACGTCCTGGCGACGCTCAAGGGGTTGTGAGGCTGCCGTGGATGATGGCGGGCGCCGTAGTGGCGGCGCTCGCCGTGGTGCTCGTGGTGAGCCGCACCGGGCACGCCACGCGGCACCCGGATCCGCGCCCCGGCATGACGGCTGAGCTCGTCCTGCCGCCGGGGATGGTGCCGCACACGCCCGGGTCGATCGAAGCCTACGTTGCGGCGCGGACGGTCCCGGCCGTGATGGACGGGCTGTACTGTCACTGCAACTGCTCGCGCACCTTCGGGCATCGCTCGCTGCTCACTTGCTTCGAGTCCGATCACGCAGCGTATTGCGGCATATGTATGGGCGAAGCGACCACCGCGGCCCGCCTAGCGCAGACGGGCGGCTCTCTCGAGGAGATCCGCGCGGCAATCGACCGACAGTTCGGTAGCTGAGCTAGCGCGGCAGGCCTTCCCAGCGGAACTCCGTCGAGCGCACCTCGAGCGTGAGGCGGGGCAGCCCCGCGATCCGAACGAGGACTCGTTGCAGCCCGCGAGCGAGCGCATCGCCCACGCTCCCTTGACCCGAGGCGACCGGGCTGACGTCGCCTTTCAGCCATCGCGTTAACTCCTCCAGGTCACTGTCGTTCAACGTCGTCAGATCGAGACGACACAGGTAGTAGAAGCGGCCCTCTCCCTTCGGCGCCAGGGTGACACGGTAGGGGAGCGCGAGCGCCCCGGCCAACTCCTCCGCATTGGCGTAACGCCTGACGGTGCCGCCGGTGCGGATCAGCACGAAATCGTCGGCGAGCGGGTCGTGGCGGGCGAGCGCGTCCCAAGTGGCGTCGCTCACGAACCGATCGAACCAGCCCGAGCGCACCTGCCAGAGCTCCAGGCGGTAATGCAGCCGGAGCGGAAAGCCCGAACGCATCAACGCCACGTACCTGCCGTCCGCTAGCAGGGCGGTCATCTGGATGCGGGGGATCTGCCGGTCGATCGTGATCGCGAGGGAAGGGGACTGGGCGGCCACCTGCACGGGGGCCGCCGCTACGGCGACGAGCGCGAGGACCGCGTGCCTCGCCCCACCCCCGAGTCGCACCCTAGAAGCGGTGATTCAGTCGGAGGACGAAGCGGAACGGCTCTCCCACGGTGACCGCTTTCGCCGCGTACAAGCCGAAACCTCCCCAATCCACGCCCAACCCGAGATCGGCCAACCAGCTGGCCAACGTGGGCAACTTGCCGGCGGCGAGATGCCCCGGGCCCTTTCCCACCAGCCATGCCTGGCCGGCGTCTCCGAACACTACGAGGTCCGGCCCCTCGAGCCGAATCAGGGACTCGAGCGGACGTCCTTCCCCCTCCTCCCGAGACGGGTTGTACGTCCAGTGCATCGAGATGTGGCCCCGGTACTCGGCCTGGACCAGCAGCACCCGATCGCAGGCGGCCACGCGCGAGCCGGCGAACGCCGGATCAGTGATCTCCGAACCGCAGCGGCCTTGCCGGAACGTGTAGCCGGGCAGCGGGTCCGGCCCGCCCAAGCTGAGCCGCCGCTGCAGTGGCAGCGCGTCGCCTCCTGCCCAGCCGCCCGCCAGCAGGCGCAGGTTCAGCCGGCCCGCCGAGCTCACGCGGCTGTAGCGCCGGAAGTCGAGCCAGGTGCGCAGGAAGCGGTAGGAGTCGTTGGTGGGGATCGGGTCCCGCAGGCTCGTGGGGACCCCTGCCTGCGGTACCACGTCGCGGCTCGAGCTGCGCTCGAGCGTGCCGCGCAAGTACCAGCCCGAAGTGGGATTGTCCGCGTCGTTGCGGGTGTCGAGGGAGAGGCCGAGCGCGATCGTAGTGTAGTGGCCGTCGTCGACCGGCGGGTTGGGGCGCCACGCCTGATGGTTGCGGAACACCGACCACGGCTCCTGGGCGAGCACGCTCGTTTGACGCTCGCGCCGCAGCTCAGCGCTTAGCGAGAGCGGCGCCTCGATGTGCGCCGTCACCCCCCCGGCGATCCCCTTGCTGACGTAGTAGTCGCGATAGTCGCGCCGAAACAGGAACGCTGCCCAGCCGACTTCGGTGCTGTGGAGCCCCCAGTCCTCCACCGGGACAATGATGTCGAAGGCGCGGAACCCGAGGCTGATCGGGCGTGATTCGCCGGCTCGCAGCTCGGTCCGAATTAGGTAGCCGAGATCGCCGCGTGTGTGGGTGAGGTCGCCGGCGGTGCGGAACACGCCGAGCGCGTCGAAGCGCAGGCGGGTCGTGCCCTGCAGCCGCCAGTCGAACACCGGGCCGAACACAACCGGCAGCCCTTCCACACGGTTGAACGTGCCGCCCGTCGAGAGCGTGAGGGCCGAGCGCGTGTCGCCGCTGCCGAAGGCGTATTGCGGGGTGAAATACCGAAAGCGGTGCAGCAGGTCCGGGGCGTACACCAGCGAATCACCCGTCACTCGGTAGGCGAGCGGCTCACGGTACTCACGCGCTTCGCCGCCGACGGCCGCTCCCGCAGCGCGGCTGATCGTGCCGCCTACGACCAGTACGGTGCCGGTGACGTCCGCGCCGGGGTTGAGAATCGCGTCCCCGTTGATCACCAGCAACGAGCCCTGGATGCGCCCGCCGATCAGCGCGGGCCCGTTGCGGATCGCCACGTTGCCACGCCACTCGTTGCCGTGTGGCAGTCGCGTGCGCCCGACCAGATGCGTCGTGGCTGGTGCGTTGTAAAAGCGGATCGTCTCCTCCACCACGACCTTGGGCAGCTCGGGCGGCGCGAGATGCACCCCCGCGCTCTCGGGGTGGATGACGATGGCCGTGTCCTGCGCCGCGGCCGCCGCCGGGGCGAGAAGACCGAACAGCAAGAGCGCTGCGCGCATATCGGATACCTGGGTTGGAGCCGGACCTCGCTCGTGCATGGGTCGTGCCGCGCGCGGCGCGCCGACCGTATGGCAGGGTCGGGCCGCGGCGTCGACAGGGCGTGTCATCCCGTCATGTTGCGCGGTGGCTCGAGCCCGAGCCGCCGCATCCGCCGGTACAGGTTGGCGCGGTCGGTGGACAGGCGACGCGCGGCCTCGGCCACGTTGCCTTGCGTGGCCGAGAGGGCCCGCGCGATCAGCGTGCGCTCGAACCGGTCCAGCGCGTCGGTGAGCGAAACGTCCGTCCAGGCGAGACCGGAAGGACCCATACCCTCGGGGCGCGCTCCTCCCCCGTCCTGCGGGAAGACACGCGCTACGTCATCGGCGGTGATCACCGGGCCAGCGGCGAGGATGGCGAGACGCTCGACGATGTTGGCGAGTTCGCGCACATTGCCTGGCCAGGGATAGGCGGCGAGGAGCTGCAGGGCTCCGGCGTCCAGCTGCACGGGACGACCCAACCGGGCCGCTTGGCGCGTCGCGAAGTGCCGCACCAGCGGCGGGATGTCCTCGGCACGTTCCCGCAACGGCACAATGTGGATTGGCAGCACGTTGAGCCGGAACAGCAGGTCCTCCCGGAAGTGGCCCTGCGGTGGGGCCTGCGTCAGGTCCTTGTTGGTGGCCGCGATCACGCGGACGTTCACCTGAATCGACTTCTCGCCTCCGCCCCCCAGCCGTTCAATCACACCCGTTTCGAGCACGCGCAGCAGTTTCGCCTGTGCTTCCGGCCCGAGGTCGCCGACCTCGTCAAGGAAGAGGGTGCCCTGATCGGCCAGCTCGAAGCGACCGAGGCGCCGCTCAGTGGCGCCCGTGAAGGCGCCGCGCTCGTGGCCGAACATTTCCGACTCGACGAGATCCTTGGGGATCGCGGCGCTGTTCACCGTCACGAAGGGCTTCGCGGCGCGGGGACTCTGGCGGTGGATCGCGGACGCCACGAGCTCCTTGCCGGTGCCGGACTCCCCTGTGATAAGCACGCGGGATTCCGTCGGGGCGACCCGGGCGATGAGCGCGCGGAGGGCGTCCATGGCTCGGCTGGTACCGACCAGCGGGTCGCTGTGGCCCAGCGCTTCGTGCAGCCGGCGGTTCTGCTGCACCGTGCGAGCGAGCTCCAAGGCGCTGCGGATCGCCACCAGCACCCCCTCGGGCGTGAGCGGCTTTTCGAGGAACTGGAATGCCCCGAGTTTGGTGGCGCGCACCGCATCGGCGAGGTTCGCCTTGCCGCTCATCATGATGACTGGTACGTCCGGCGCGCGCCGCTTGAGCTGCTCCAGTGTCGCGAGCCCGTCAGGGCCCGGGGGCATCATCAGGTCGAGCAGCACGGCGTCTGGCACCGCCTCCTGAACCGCGGTGAGCGCGGCGGTGCCGTTGGGCGCTTCCGCCGTCTCGAACCCCTCGGCCTGCAACAGGGCGCCCACCATCTTGCGGATATTGGACTCGTCGTCGACCAGCAGGATGCGCGGGCTCATGTCGCGAACGTGATCGCAAAGGTGGCCCCGCCGCCCGGCGTCTCCGATACCATGACTGTGCCGCTGTGCGCCTGCAGCGTCTGGCGTACCAGAGCGAGGCCGAGACCGGTACCATCCTGCTTGGTGGTGAAGTAGGGCTCGAACACCTTGTGGTGCAGCTCGGGCGGGATGCCGGGCCCGTGATCGGCGATCGTGACGACGATGCCGCGGGGATCCCCCGCGACCCCCACATCGATGGTGCCCCCCCCCTGGCCCTGCATCGCCTCCGCCGCGTTCCGCAGCAGGTTCGCGAACGCCCGGCGCAGCGGCTCGTAGTGGCCCATGACACTGCATCGTCCGCCGTTGGTCGTGAGTCGGACGCTCACACTGGGGGGCACGGCTGTGCGGGCGAGCTCGCCCAGGAGCTCGACCAGGTCGACTTCGCTCTGCGGGCCCTCCGGCAGCCGCCCGAAGTCGGCGAATTCCCGGGCCAGCCGCTCCAGGCGATCGGTTTCGGACGCCAGGACCTCCACCGCCGTGACGCTCCGAGTGTCCGAGCGAGCGTCCACCCGACTGAGCTGATCCACCGCAATCCGCATCGATGTCAGGGGGTTCTTGATCTCGTGGGCAACGCGGCGCGCGACTTCCCGGAATGCTCGCAGCCGCTCGGCCTCGAGCTCGCGCTCCCGCGCGGCGTCGAGCGCCCCCGCGAGATCGCGCAGGGCCTGGCGTAACGCCTCGAACTCCGGAGCGCCGCGCACCGCCGCGCCCGCCGGCAGCGGCTCGCGGATCGTGATGAGCTGCGTCCAGCCCACTAGCTCGTCGATCGGCCGGGAGAGCTGGCGCGACAAGTGGCCCGCCACACGGATCGCGGAGAACAGCACGAGGCCGCCGAGCAGCACGATGACGACCGCGAGCCCGGCCGACAGATACTGCAGATAGGCGTCGCCGCGGCGGGCCAAACTGACCGAGTTGGAGATCTCCTCGAGGTGGCGCCGCACGGCCAACCGAGCGCCGGGGGAGAGCCGGCTCGTATCCACTCGCTGCAACATGGCGCGGGCGGACTCGTTCACCTGCTCGAGCGAGGCGTGGCTCCCGGCAGCAGGGGCGACCGCGCGCACCGAGATCACCCACCCGACCACCGCCAGGGTCGTGGGCACTGCGGCCATCGCGACCAGGATGACGAAGATTCGCCGGTGGAAGGGACGGGGCATATTTGTTGGCCCAATCTAGGGCCAAAGCCCAGGTGAGACAATTCGACACGGCGAGGATCCGGATGAAAAGTCATACGCACTATCTCTGGTTCAACACGAAGCGGCGGCAGGAGATACTCGACATCACCGAAGCGGTGGCTGAACAGGTGGGGGCCAGTGGTGTCGGCGAGGGGCTTGTCTTGGTCAGCGCGATGCACATCACGGCGTCGGTGTTCGTGAACGACCACGAGTCGGGGCTGTGGCAAGACATCCTCGATTGGCTAGAGGGGACCATCGCCCCCTGGGCGCCCGAGCACTACCGCCATAACGAGACGGGGGAGGACAACGCCGCGGCCCATCTGCGCAGCCTGACGATCGGCCACGAGGTCATCGTGCCGATCACCGACGGCAAGCTCGATCTTGGCCCCTGGCAGCGAGTCTTCTACGGCGAATGGGACGGCCAGCGCAAGAAGCGGGTGATCATCAAGGTGTTGGGGGCTTGACGGAGCCCGGCCGGACAGCTACTGTATTAGGACAGTAATACACAGCTCCAGCCCCCGGATCCGGTGTTCGAGCGCATTGATCCTCGCAGCCCCACGCCGCTGTACGCGCAGATCGCCGGCCGGATCAAACTCGCGATCGCGGCGGGCGAGCTGCGTCCCGCAGCCGCGCTGGCGTCGGTGCGCCAGCTCGCCGCCGAGCTGCGGGTGAACCCGGCGACAGTGGTGCAGGCCTACCGCGACCTCGAAGCCGAGGGTTTTGTGGAGATCCGCCATGGCGCGGGCACCTTCGTGCGCGAACTCGCCCCGGCCCGCCGCGCTCGCGAGCGCGCCCGCCAAGCGAGCGCCCTCGTCCGCCAACTGCTCGCCGAGGCCCGGCGTGTCGGCGTTTCGCTGGCCGAACTCCAGGCGGCGCTCGAAGAGGAGATCGGAGTGAAGACCCCATGACTCACGCCATCGCGATCGAGCACCTGCGCTACAGCCCCGGGAAAGGGTTCGAGATCGCCGACCTCGACCTGCATGTCCCGACCGGATCGATCTACGGCTTCCTCG
>DASQAH010000226.1:0-3628 GCA_035635835.1 Gemmatimonadales bacterium | reverse complement strand
GGGGGGGGGGGGGGGGGGGGGGGGGGGGGGGGGGGGGGGGCGGGACGGGCGAGAGGGGCGTGGGGCATCACGGCAATAATAACGTTACTTCGGCGCCAGCTTGATCTCTCTAGAGTATTGTGCGGCGCCGAATCGGTGTGTCCCTATGCTGGATCCTCGGCTTCTGCCTGCTCCCCGGGGCTGGCAGGGGCCAGGAGCTGATTGCTGGATGGGAAGGGAGCGCGCTGGGCGGGTACACCTTCGCCAGCACCCTGGTAAGTGTCGGCTTGGGTGCTCACCACGCCCTCGTGTCCGGCGGCAGTGGGAGCTACCTGTACTACAACTTTCCCGACAGCGGCGGGTCCACGGAGGTCGCGTCGCCAGGAGCGTCAGCCGTGCTGGGCTACCGCCTGCACAGTGAGCGGCTGTCCGCAACGTTGATCGCTGCGTACGAGCAGCGGCGGACGTTGGAGCGGCCGGCTGGCCTGCCGTCCGCGCGCTACACGCAGCGCGGCGTTGCGGTTGAGGGGGAGTTCTGGCTCCGGGCGACGCCGCTTACGACGGTGGACGGGATTCTGAGCTACAGCGGCGCCAACCACTACCTGTGGTCGCGCGCCGGCCTGCACCGCCAGCTGACCAATACCCGACTCCGCAGGTCGGTCGCTCTCGGTATCGGAGTCGAAGGAACGGCGCAGGGTGATCGTGACGTCCGTGCCTCCGAGGCGGGGGTGGTCATCTCACTGGACTTCGTTCACAGCGACGGGTCCCTGCAGGTCCACGCCGGCTACGGTCGGTGGCGGTACTCCGATCAGACCTTCGCCTCGAAGCCGTATTGGGGCGTCGGACTCTATCGCGCCTTCTGAGCAAGCAGCGCTTTGAACCGGGGGTGCTCGCGCAGCGAATCGAGGTCGGAGTCGTGCTCGATCCACTGCCAGTGGCCGAACCCGTTGGCGACCGACTGCTCGAGACAGTCAATCGCTGAGTCGACGAGGCGCAGGATCGCATAGGCGCACGCGACGTTGTAGAGCACGGCCGAGTCGTCGGGGTCCATGGCGATCGCGCGTTTGGCCCACTGGCGCGCGCGCCCCGTGTCGCCGAGGGTCGCCAGCGCGCCGGCGCCCAAGTAGAGCGCTCGGGCGTCGTCGGGGTTGCGCTCCAGGTGCTGCTCGGCGAGCTCCAGCGCCAGGCGCTGCGTGGTCTTCGATTCCTCGGTGCGGCCGAGGCTGGTGAACACGCTGGACAAGAGCTGCCGCGTGGCGTAGTCCTCCGGGCGCAGGGCGCAGGCCCGCTCGAACCAGCGTGCCGCCTCGGCCATGGTGCCCTCCGCCCGGTGGCTCCGTGCCAGAAAGTAGCACGCGTCGAACGAGTCGGGCCGCAGCTCGAGGGCCGCCGCGAATTCCCGATGCGCCTCCTCGAAGCGCTTGGCGAGCGAGCAGGCGAGTCCGCGCGCCACATGGGTGTCGGCCAGGTCCGGCCCGAGCTCCACCGCCCGCGCGCTCGCGCCGTCGGCCGCCTGCACATTGGCCTCGCTCGAGTCCCAGTATTGAAACACCATGGCGTGACAGTTGGCGAGGCCCGCGTGGGCCCGGGCGAAGCCCGCGTCCTGGGCGATCGCCTGCTCGAACAGCAGCCGTGCGGAGTCCTGGCTGCGCCGCAGTAGCTGGTGGGCAAACTGCCGCCCCTGCAAGTAGCTGTCGTAGGCGGGGACGTCCGTCGTCGGCGGCCGTGCCATGGCGCGCTGCTCGGCCTCGCTCGGCGACCAGCCGAGCGCGCGAGCGACCGCGTCCCCGATCTCGGCCAGGACGGCGAACAAGTCGGCGAGGGGGCGATCGTAGCGCGCCCCCCAGCGCTCCGCTCCGTCAGAGACGCCGACCAGACGCAGGGTCACTTGTAGCTGGTCACTCGTCCGACGTACCCCGCCCTCCAGCACGGTGGCGACTCCCAGCCGCTGGGCAATCTCGCGCGGCTGGAGCGTGCCGCCCTTGAAGGCGAGGCCCGAAGCATGCGCCGCGATACGCAGAGCCCGCAGCGGCGCCAGGGTGTGCGCGACTCCCTCCGCTAGGCCGTCGGTGAAGTAGTCCTTATCGGGCTCTCCGCTCAGGTTGGTGAACGGCAGCACGGCGATCGACTCAGTGCTCACGGTCGGCGCTCCGCAGAGCCGCTAGGGATCCAGGCCGCGCCGTAATCGAAGCGGATCGCCTCGCGGAGCCCCAGCCGGACGGCTAGCGATTCGGGCGGTGCGACGTCGTCGAAGTAGCTCTCGAACCCGAGCACGGCGCCGTGCCACGCCTTCATTACCGTGGCGAAGGTATGGACGGTCTCGGCGTCGAGACTCGCGGGGAGCAGACGGGCCGGACGGCCCGTGAGGAAATACGCCGCCGCCGGATCGTTGGTGAAGAGCTGGTAGCGCTGGCCACCCTGTGGACTGCGCAGCCAGAAGGCGAAATCGGAGTCCTGCCAGTCCGGTGCCTCGTACCCATAACCTTCGTCGCGCAAGGCGCGCACCGCCGCCGCGTCCGCCCGAAGCGCCAGCGTGAGCCAGCCCACGACCACAGCCGCAGTTGCAACGCGGACCACGGTGGAGCACGACCGCCAGCGCACACCGACGGCGGCCGCTACCACAACGGCTGCGAGGGTGAAGACCGGCGCGAGAATCCGCTGATCGAATTCGATCCCCGCGCCGACCATGAGGCGCGAGTACACGAGTACTCCGACGTAGCACACGATGATCAGTGCCACGGCCGCGAGCAGCCGGCGCGGCCCCGAGGCCTCCGGCGGCCGGACTGCGGCGCGGCAGACCGCGACGATTAGGACGAAGATCGCCAACGCGATGACACCGCGTATGGCGCTCGCCGGCACAGCCGGCACGAGCCACGCGCACACTGTGCCGAGCCCGCCCCGTATTGCGCGCCCCAGGCCGCCATACAGGTCGAAGCTCGTGTGGGGCGTATCGCCGCCTTCCAAGTCCGTGCGCATCACCCAGAGCGCCTGCAGCGCGATGCCGGGGAGGCCGGCGGCGGCGGCGCGCCGCAGCCGCGCCCGCCAGTCACCTGGCCCTGCGAACGCCCATCCCCACAATCCGGCGGCGCAGATCACGGCGACCCCGGCGTAGCGGACTAGCCCGCCGAGCCCGGCCAGCAAGCCGTAGCGCCAGGCTCGCTCGGGAGCCGTGACCATCTGATGCAGGGTGAAGGCCAGAACGGCGAAAAACAACGGCTCGCTCAGCACGATGGTGTTGACACCGAGGACGGCCGGGGTTGCCAACATGAGCCCCGTGCCGAGGACGGCGGCCATGGGTCCCGCCACGTCAGCGACCAGGGCGGCGAGCACTCCGGCCGCGACCGCGAACCCGACCACCATGACCCAGCGCGCGGCCTGCACACGCGGGACGCCTGCAGCGAGCGGTACGGCGATGGCCACGGAGAACCCGGGAGGAAAATCCGAAAGCGGCGAGGTGCTGTCGGGCGTTGACCAGTGGGTCCACGGCACGCGCAGCGTCCCGTGCCGCACCAGCGACTCGGCAGCCCCCACGTAGGACATTGAGTCCGGCTCGAGTCCGGGCCCGGGGGCTGCGGTAAGCCAGAACGCGTACACGCCGGCGAGTAGGCCGAGCGCCAGCGCGGGGGACCCGGCCCTGACGAACCGGAAC
>DASQAH010000225.1:0-3349 GCA_035635835.1 Gemmatimonadales bacterium | reverse complement strand
AACAACGCCCTGCCACGAAGCGGGGCGATAGGTCCACCCCCACGGACGAAACCAGGTGCGCTCCATAAGGTCTCCTATGGTGTTTAAGTCAATCTAAAGGGCACGCGCGGAGACTGCGGCGCGCCGAAGAGAGTTGCATCCCCTATTGTACGCGCGACGGCAGCCTCATGCACTTCCTAGGCGGCTGGAGACCGCGCGGCAGGTGTGCGTGGAGCCGCCTGCAGGAGATAGAAGACGTCCGTCCGCAACTGAGCGAGATCCTCCGTCCAGTGACCGTAGACCTCCCAGTTGGGGCCTGCCAGCGTTTTTCCCCTGGTCCTCGCACCAAGTCCGAATGGCATCGTGCGCGAGGCCAAGTTGGCCGTACCCCCCGAAGTGAGTGGCCGTGGCAACTAAGCCACCAGGCGTACGAGAGCAGACGACTCGAGTAGTCTCGGGAAAGGGGGCGGCCACCTCCGCGCCGGCTTCCACATTCACCTGCCCGTCCAAATAGAGGGCGACATGACGTCCGGGCTTAGGAAGGCCGGCGCCCCGCATGTACTCCCAGACTTCGCCACACGCAGCGGGCACCGTTGTCGAGAGGTCTTCGCGCGCGGACCGGAAGCGCACGACGGCGATCAGTTGCGGCTCGACTCGCACTGCCCGTACCTCGTGCACGCTCACTCCTAGCCGCAGCGCTGATATGACATAGCCTCGTAACCGGTCGACCCGGGGAAACGGCCCATCCGGACTCCTGGAGGCCAAGGGGGGGGGGTGGACGACCCAAACAAACATCGCGGCTGACCGTAGCCTCGCAAGCAGCGCCGGGGCGACGTGCCGCAGCATGGTCCGCCTGCGACTAGACCGCCAACACGGCTGAGGCGCCCGTGCCACACAGCGCCGAGCCCCCAAGCACGGGCACGCCCGGCCCAGAGTATGCACGTCATTGGGCCGACGCCGGCCCTACCGGCCCGCGCCTTAGCCCGGAGTCGCGCCATGTCCGAGTCCCGGTACTCCACGGTTCTTGTCCGAACCCTGGGTGCGTGCCTGGTTGTCCTGCTGCTCTTGCTCGCGTGCCGCGATGCCGAGCGCACCACGGCGCCACCGATCGTTACCCGGCCGGCCACCCAGACAATCGGCCTGGCGCCGGAGGCGCTGGTCGGCCAGTGGTCCCCGGTGTATCCGGCCCCCGTCGTGCAGCTGCACCTCCACCTGTTGCCCGACGGCAGGGTGCTGAGCTGGGGGCACGCCGGCGATCCGCAGGTGTGGGATCCGGCGAGCGGCACCTTCGCAGCGGTGCCCAGTCCGTCGCTGGAGTTCTGCGCAGGCCACACCTTCCTTCCCGACGGGCGGCTGCTGGTAGTCGGTGGGCACCAAGGGAATGCGCTCGGCCTGCCCAACACCAACGTTTTCGACGCCGGAACAACCTCGTGGCAAGCCGTGGCCGCCATGGCCGAGGGGCGATGGTATCCGACCGCCACCACGCTGCCGAGTGGCGAGGTCGTGACAATCGCTGGCACCGACCAGAGCGGGGCGGTCGTTCCGATCCCCGAGGTCTGGGACGGGACGAGCTGGCGCCAGCTCACGACCGCGAGCCTCAACCTGCCGTGGTACCCGCGCACGTTTGTGGCCCCCGATGGGCGGGTGTTCTACGCAGGAGAGCAGCAGCAGTCTCGCTACCTTGACGTTACGGGCACTGGAAACTGGACAGACGGTCCGCTGCGGATGTACGGGACGCGCGATTACGGGTCCGCGGTCATGTACGCGCCGGGGAAGATCCTCTACGTGGGCGGCGGCGATCCCCCGACGAGCACGGCCGAGATCATCGACCTCAATCTGCCGACTCCGACGTGGACGTACACCAGCCCGATGGCGTTCCCACGCCGGCACCTGAACGCCACCGTGTTGCCGACCGGCGACGTGCTGGTGACCGGCGGCACGAGCGGCCCCGGCTTCGACAACCCCATGGGGGCGGTGCACGCCGCGGAGCTGTGGAGCCCCGCGACCGGCATATGGACCGTGATGGCGAGCAACGCCGTGGACCGCATTTACCACTCGACATCGTTGCTGCTCCCGGATGGGCGGGTGCTCCACACCGGGAGCGGCGACGGCGGCGACGGGTCGCCGGACCAGCTGAGCTACGAGCTGTTTTCGCCTCCCTACCTGTTCCAGGGTGCGCGTCCGAGTATCACGGGGGCGACGCCCGACACCGTCGGGTACGGCCAGACGGTGAGCGTAGGGACACCGGACGGCGCGGGCATCGCGAAGGTGACGTTCATCCGGCTCGGGTCGGTGACGCACGCGTTCGACGAGGCTACCCAGCTCGTGCCGCTGAGCTTCTCGCAAGCGACGGGCGGCCTCTCGGTCATCTTACCCGCGAGCCGTACGACCGCCCCACCCGGTCCCTACATGCTATTCCTCGTAAACGGGAGCGGGGTACCATCGGTCGCGCGAATCATGCGGCTGCGGTAGCGTTCGACTTCTTTGGGAGGCGCGCCGACTTATGTGGCCGCCGGCCCGACAGCTTCAAGCCTTCCTAAGCTGCATGCGGCCCCGAGATCGCCCACCGGAAGCCATCGGGGTCCCGCACTCGGAAAACGCGGGCGCCCCACGGCATGTCTTTCGGCTCCATCTCGAGCGAGCCACCCCGCTGTTTGATCTGTCGCGCGATATCGTCTACGCTCTGCGTGGTACTGATTTGCAGGGAGAAGCCCTGGCCCTTGATGCGATCCCACCCCTTCGCCCCGTCGTCCTGGTTGAGGATGATGCGCACGTCCCCCGCTGACACCGCCACGCCGCGGAGCGTTCCATCGCGCTCTATTCTCCGATCAGCCTTGAAGCCCACTACGTCGACGTACCACGTCACGCTCTTCTGTAAGTCTTTCACGGTCAGCGATGCTTGGAGGACCTTCCCAATCAGCGGTTCAGGCGTCGAACTCATGAGTCCCCCGAGAAATGGAATGTCGGCCAGTGTTGAACGCGAGCGAGACCTGCGCCGAATAGCGAGAACATGCTGCCTACGACGTGTGCCTAGGTCACAGTGGGCCCGGGTAGAGTTGAACTACCGACCTCACGCTTATCAGTCTAACACGGCCGTCGCTCCTTAGCGACGGCCGTTGGTTTTTCAAGTACTTACGCGCACGGGTCAACGCCCGGCGACGACTAGGGACGCCCGCGGCGACTCTGTTTCCGACACTGTTTTGAGGGGCGCGGGCTTCGGTGTTACCGATGTCCTGAGTGTTCAGACTTTTTCATCAGCGCCGGACCTGCCCACCCGAACACGAGTGCATCTCACGCGCGTCCACTCCCGCCACCCAGTCCGTGCGGTGCCGCGTATACCGATCTAGAGTTGGCAAGTAGTCCAAGCAAG
>DASQAH010000224.1:0-3607 GCA_035635835.1 Gemmatimonadales bacterium | reverse complement strand
GAACCGCTCAGCACCGAGCGTCGCTGCGAGCTCGGGCTTCAGGACCTTCACAGCCACCTTGCGGTGATGCCTCACGTCCTCGGCGAGGTAGACCGTCGCCATACCGCCCGCTCCGAGCTCGCGCTCCAGCCGGTAGCGGCTCGCGAGGGCTTTGGTGAGGCGCGAGGAGGTCTCGGGCATCGCCAAACATAAACGGCCCATCAACAAAAAGGCGACTTCAGCACAGCTGAAGTCGCCGCCAAGGCTGACGCCCGAACGTCGGTTACAGGGTCCGGGCGTGCGCCACAGAAGCGCCGTCGGCTCGATACCCCAGTCCTGCCGGCTGGGCGAAGACACGGAGGAACGCCTCAAGCACCCGCTCGGACCACCACCCCCGGCACTCGACGACCTGCTGCAACGCTCCTTCGGGTGCGGCCCCCGGTTGATACGACCGGGTGGTCGTCAATGCATCGTAGACGTCCACGATTCCCACGATCTGCGCCGACACCGGGATCTCGTCACCCTTGAGCCGATCGGGATAGCCGCTGCCGTCATATTTCTCGTGGTGCCAGCGGATGATCGGCTTCAAATCCCAGGGGAACTCGACCTCCGCCAGCAACTCGGTCCCCCACACCGTGTGCATTTGCACCACCTCAGCCTCCTCTTGAGTCAGGGGGCCGGGCTTGTTCAGGATCTCGTGCGGGACCCGCAGCTTCCCCACGTCATGGAGGTAGGCGCCGAGACGGATCGTGGTCTGCTGGAGCTCGTCCAGCCCGAGCGCCCGCGCCACGGCCACCGCGTTCTGCGCCACTCGCTCGCAGTGGCCGAAAGTGTAACTGTCACTCGATTCGATCGACTGGCCCCACTGGCGCACCACCGCCAGATAGGTCCCCTCCAGCTCCGCCAGCTTCCCTCCCAGGTGCACCAAATCGCGCCGGGCGTCCACGCGGCGGAACAGCCGATAGGAGGCGTTCAGGAGGGTCAGCGCTTCCTGATTCCGCCCCATGGTCTGATAGAGCAGCGCGAGCTCGCGCGAGGCCTCGGCCTCGTTTAACACGGAGCCCGCGGCGACGGCCAGGTCGATCGCCGAGCGCAGCCTGGACTCCGCGAGCGACAGGCGGCCGGTCTCGCGATACAGCATGCCGATCACCCGATAGGCGTCCGCCTTCGCACCCTGGGCGCCCAGCTGGTCGTACAGTGCGAGAGCCGCTTCGGCAGTGCGCCGCGCATCCTCGAACCGCTGGCGGGCGACGTGCAGCTCGGCGCGGTTAACCAGACACAGGGCCTGGAGGTAGACGTCGCCTACGCGCTCGGCGATCTCGTGGCTCTGCGCGAAATATCGGTCGGCCTCCTCGTACAACTGGCGGTCCGCACTCACCATACCGAGGTTGTGGTAGGCGATCGCGCATCCGTGCTCGTCGCCGGCACCGCGGTAGGCCTCGAGGGAGCGCCCGTACCGCGTGAGGGCTTCGTAGAGCTCGCCTTGGATGTTCGCCAGGATGCCCAGGTTCTGCTCCACCCGCGCCCAGAGCTCGCGGCTTTGGCCCCCGAGCTCCAGCGCGCGGAGGAAGTGCATCCGCGCGCCCTCCAGCGAACCAGTCTTGAGGTCCAGTACCCCCAGGGTGTTCACCGCCTCGGCAGCGAGCAAATCGTTGCCGATCCGTCGCGCCACATCGTAGCTCCGGCCGCACAGCTCTCGCGCCCGGGTCGACTCGTCCCGCTGGTAACGGATGACCGCGAGGCGCCGCAGCGCTTCAGAGAGGACCGCGTACTCCCGGTGCTGCTCCGCCGATGCGATCGCTGCTTCATACCGGTCGATCGCTTCCGGGATGCAGCCGGCCCGCTCCCGACCACGCGCTTCGTGGAGCAGATCCGCCGCGCGACGGCTCGGCATCAAGGGCAGCTGCCCGCCGGCGTAGCCGCTGGGGCTCACGCGGTCCTCACCAAGCGACGGCATAGTCGGAGAAGTGCTTCAGGTGCCCCGTGACCGTCTTCGAGTCCGCGTCGGTCAGCGATGGCAGGTAGTCGAGGACCTGCAGGAGATCGGGAGTCGTGTAGGCGACCCTCATGGGCTGCGTCGAACCGAGCAGATTGCAGGTCGCGTAACTCAACACGAGGAGCACGGGCTGGTGAAAGGTGAGCCCTGACGGTTGCAGCCGCACCCGGCTCACGGTGTCCGACGGGGCGACCGCAGTAATACTCACCGCCGAGTCGAGCGCGTTTGGCAGGAATACGACAGTATGGGGACCCACGGCGAGCACGCCGCCCGCGGGCCCGATCGTCGCCGTGACGGAATCGTAGGGGAGCGGAGAGCACCACGGCAGGAGAGGGGCGGCCGGGAGGGGCGGGAGGCTCGCCACGACCGAATCCACCGGTGCCAGCGGCACCGAAAGCGCATGCCGGGTGATGCCAAGCGGTGTGGAGTGTTCGCAGCTCTGCAGTACGATGATCGCACCGCCGAGCAGGGCGCAGTGTGCGAGGCGGGTCGCCTTCATGGTTATCCTCATCCGACGAAAAGACGCGGCGCCGTCACACGCTCTTGACGCGATGCGACGCTGGCGTCGTAGCGTCGCACCCAGGGAAAGCCAGGCTCCGGTTGACCGCCGCGCAGCGCAGCCATGGCGTGCGAAAGCAAGTCAACGGGATCGATCGGAGAATACCGCAGGTTGGCTACGGCATCGTAGCCGACGCGCAGGTTAGGCGGGGGATCCACCACGTCTCCGTCGCCTAGCGCGCGCTGCAACGCAGTGGCGACGCGCCGGGCGAGCGTCACCGCTCCAGCAGGGTCTGTCGCGGGCGCAAGCACAGCGAATTCGGTCGGACCCAGCGCCGCTACGACGTCCGACACTCGCTCGACGGACCGCAATACGCGGGCGGTGTGAGCCACAAGTTGCCGCCCCTTCAGGTCAGCGGGGTCTACTTCCAGCGCGAAGACTAGACAGGCTAAGGCCCCGTGCTTGCGTGTCATGAGCGCGGTCAGCTCCCGGGCGCGACGCACGAAGGCCGGCCGACTGTGAAATCCGGCCGTGGCTTCGACGGGGCCCTCGCCCTGGCCGGCGTCGGCTTCGCGGTTCCGACGGAGGTAGGTCCGCAGCTTGAGCAGGAGTTCCTCACCGTCACCGGAACGTGGCAAGACGTCCCACGCCCCGGCGCGGATGGCGCTCAATCGTTGTTCTCTGGAGAGCTCGGGTGGAGCGAGGACGAGAATCGGCACCTTGCCCGCGATGCGGAGATCGCTGGACAGCAGCCGGCACACGTCGATCCCACTCATGTCGGGCAGCTCTTCATCGAGGACGATGGCGTCTGGCTGGATGTCACGCGTCCATTTAAGCGCCAGCGTGCCGCTCGCGACGTGCACCACGCCGTGGCGATCCCGCTCGAGCAGGCTGGCGAGCGAGGGCTCCTCGACTCCGGCGGTCAGGATGATAGTTGGTGAGTTTGCAGTAACGCGCTCTGACACGTGAGGCCCCCGTGGCGACCCATCCTCGTCGCAGCAACGCAACAACCGGGCCAAGCAAGCGAGGGAAGGTGCGGCAATTAACTCGCAGTGGCACGCGAGATTGCGCCACGGCGTTGCGCGCGAGCGACGCCCAGGGGTGCACCATTCTGAGGCAGGGAGGGACGAGGA
>DASQAH010000223.1:0-6129 GCA_035635835.1 Gemmatimonadales bacterium | reverse complement strand
GGGGGGGTCGAGGCACTGTTCATCAAGCGCGCGCAGCAAGCCGGCGACCCGTGGTCGGGACAGGTCGCCCTTCCGGGAGGGCGGCGCGAACCAGCGGATGCGGACCTGCTGGCGACAGCGGTGCGCGAAACACGGGAAGAGACGGGGATCGAGCTGACCGGCGTCGAGCAGCTCGGCGCCCTAGACGACCTCTATCCGCGGACGCCGACGCTCCCGCCCGTGGTTGTCCGGCCGCACGTGTTCGTGGTCGGCGCGCGACCCGCATTGGTGCCGGACGTTGAGGTAGAGCGGGCCTTCTGGGTCCCACTCGGGCGCCTCGGCGAACCTGGAGTTCGGCGCGAACTGACCCTCACCATATGTGGCGTCGAGCGGACCTTTCCCGCCTACCAGTTGGGCGACGACGTGCTGTGGGGCATGACCGAGCGGATCATCACCCCGTTCGTCGACCTGGTCAGCCGTGGGGCGCGGGGCTGAAGCCGCCGCTTTATAGCCTATCAAAATCCACAACTTTGTTTGACAACAGATAGTTCTTAGTATAATCTAACTCTGGCAAATCTGGGCAGCCGAACTCGTTGCCCTGACGCCCGATATCTGAAACCCACGACCTGCACGTTCGGCAGGGAGAATCGGCATGCACGCCCTTCACGAGGCACCGCTCACGCGGTCGGTCGAGGACTACTTGAAGGTCATTTACCACCTCTCTAGCCAGGGCGGCTTCGCCGCCACGAGCGACATCGCCGCGATGCTGGACGTGGCGCCGCCGTCAGTGAGCGGGATGGTCAAGCGGCTGTCGGAAACGGGGCTGATCGAGCACGTCCCCTATCGCGGCGTTCAGCTGACGCAGCAGGGTCGGCGTGCAGCGCTGAGGATGATCCGCCGCCATCGCATCCTCGAGACCTACCTGACGCAGCAGCTGGGCTACGACTGGGGCGGCGTGCATGTGGAGGCCGAGCGGCTGGAGCATGCGGTATCGGACGGTCTGATCGAGCGAATGGCGGGCACGCTGGGAGACCCGCGGTACGATCCCCACGGCGCGCCGATTCCCACCGCAGCAGGTGACATCGAGGAGACCGAGTTGGTCTCGCTCGCCGAGGCGCCGGTGGGCGCGGAGCTCGAGCTGCGCGAGGTGGGAACCCAGGATCCGGCGCGGCTGAGCTTCTTTGCCGAGCAGGGTCTGGTGCCGGGGATCCGGCTCAGGGTGACCGACCGCCAGCCGTTCAACGGGCCGACCACCGTGCGCCTGGAGAGCGACGAGGTCCGCGTGGTGGGCCGCGAGCTGGCGCAGGCGCTGCGCTGTCTCGCGGCGACAAAGTAACGGCGAGCCGTGGCCAAGCCGCGCAAGCCTGAAGTCCCGGTAGCCCCCTCTCCTGCCTCACCGTCCCCACCCATCTCTACTCCTGAGGCTGGATGGCGGCACGCACGCCTCGCTCCGAGCCTCGCCGAGGTGTACCGCACCGTCCCGGTCACGGGGCACGGCTGGTGGCGGCGGGCGCTGGCGTTCGCGGGACCGGGCTACCTCGTGGCGGTCGGTTACATGGACCCGGGGAACTGGGCGACCGACTTGGCTGGCGGGTCGCAGTTCGGGTACGCGCTGCTCAGCGTCATCCTGATCTCCAACCTGATGGCGATCTTGCTCCAGGGGCTCGCCGCCAAGCTGGGGATCGCGACGGGACGCGACCTGGCGCAGGCGTGCCGCGACCATTACTCCCGTCCTACTTCCATCATGCTGTGGGTGATCTGCGAGATCGCGATCGCCGCTTGCGACCTGGCGGAGGTGATCGGCTCGGCCATCGCCCTGCAGCTGCTGTTCGGCGTGCCGCTGCCGTGGGGGATCGGGATCACAGCGCTCGACGTGCTGCTGGTGTTGTACCTCCAGCACCGTGGCTTCCGGCTCCTCGAGGCACTGGTCGTGGTCCTGATCGCAACCATCGCCGGGTGCTTCATCTTCGAGATCCTGATCTCGCGGCCCGTGCTCTCCGCCGTGGCGGCGGGGTTCGTGCCAGTGGCGGGGATCCTGCGCAACCCTGACCAGCTCTACATCGCCATCGGCATCCTCGGCGCCACCGTGATGCCGCACAACCTCTACCTGCACTCTTCGATCGTGCAGACGCGCCGCTACGAGGAGACCAGCGAAGGCCGGCGGATAGCCGTGCGCTATGCGTTTATCGATTCGACCATCGCCCTCACCTTCGCGTTGTTCATCAACGCCGCCATCCTGGTCGTTGCTGCGGCCACCTTTCACACCTCGGGCCACACGGCGGTGGCGGAGATCCAGGACGCCTACCGGCTGCTGACGCCGTTGCTGGGCGTGGCCGGGGCGAGCGCGGTGTTCGCGTTTGCCTTGCTCGCCTCGGGCCAGAACTCGACCCTCACGGGCACGCTGGCCGGGCAAATCGTGATGGAGGGCTTCTTGAACCTCCGGATCCGACCCTGGCTGCGGCGTCTCATCACGCGGCTCATCGCCATTGTGCCCGCGGCGCTGACGGCGATCTTCTTCGGGGAAAGCGGCACGGCGAAGCTCTTGATCCTGAGTCAGGTGATCCTCAGCGTCCAGCTGACGTTCGCCGTAGTCCCGTTAGTGCGCTTCACCTCCGACCGGCTGAAGATGGGGGAGTTCGTGAATCCGCTCTGGCTGAAAGCGCTGGCCTACATCGTTGCCGTCCTCATCGCGCTGTTCAACGCCTGGCTGCTCGTGCAGACATTTCTCGGGAAAAGCGCGGCCGCGTGATGTACCAGCGCATTCTCGTGCCGCTCGAGCACGGTCCCGCCGACGAGACGATCGTTGGGCATGTGCGCCGCCTAGCGAAACAGTGCGGTCCTGCGGAAGTGGTGCTGCTCCACGTCGCCGACGGCTGGGTGGCGCGCAATATCAAGGAGCTCGATCTGCGCGAGTCGGAGGAAATGCGGGAGGACCGCGCCTACCTGGAGCGGCTGTGCGCGGAGCTGCGGCAGGACGGCCTGGAAGCGGACGCAGTGTTGGCGGCGGGGGACCCGGCCAAGGAGATCGCCGCGGCCGCCGAGCGCGAAGGGTGCGACCTCATCGCGATGGCGACGCACGGGCACCGGCTACTGGAAGATGTGGTAAGAGGCAGTACCGCGACAGCATTGCGACATCTCACCAGGATTCCGGTGCTCATGGTGAGAGCCGACAAACCCTAGCGCCTGCTTCGACGCCTTACGTCGCTCGCGACTGCTCCAGCGCGCGCAGGATGGCTGAGAGTCGCCGATCTCTTGCGGCACGCAGCATCTCCACCTTCCCGCCGTACGCTTTCTCAATCGTCTGAATCAACGCCCTCTGCTGCTCGGGCTCGAGCTTGTGCCAGGTGGCAAGGCTGCTCCACCACGCTTCGAAAGTGGTGAGCAGATGCCGCAGGAACACCGGCACGCCGTTCGCGCCAGCGCCGAGGTGATACGTGAGGTGCGGGCCGGCAGCCGCCCAGCCCAGGGCGGGGCCGAGTGAGACGGCCCGGTCGAGGTCGCTCACGTCGATCACGCCCGCGAGCACGAGGTCGATGCACTCCCGCCAGACCGCCGCTGCGAGACGGCCGACGACATATCCAGGTATCGGCTTCTTCAGCACGATCGGCATGCGCCCCAGAGACCGCAGGTAGTCCTGGGCGCGCTGCAGCGCTGCCGGGGCGGTGCGGGTACCCGGCACCAGCTCGACGAGGGGGATCAGCTCCGGCGGGTTAAGCGGGTGCGCGACGAGACACCGGTGCTGGCGGCGGCTGCGGGCGAACACGTCGTCGGGGAACAACCCGCTCGAGGAGCTGGTGAGCAGCGCCTCTGGGCCGGCGACCTGCTCGATCGATTCCACCAGACGCTGCTTGGCGGCGAGGTCCTCGCTGATGGCCTCAATGATCCAGTCGGCGTCCTGCACCGACTGCAGCAGGCTGCGCCCCTGGTGGAACTCGAGCAGCCCGCGCTCGACGATTCCTTGCGTCCCGCGCTCCAGGGCAACCAACGCCCGCGCCCGCCGCGGCACCTCCTGGGAAGCCCGCTCGACCACTTTCGCATTGCTGTCGAACACCGTCACGGGCCACCCTGCCGCCGCGCACAGGGCGGCCCAGCCAGACCCGATGTCGCCCGCGCCGACGACAGCGACCTTGCGCGGCAACCCGCTCACGCTGCTACCGGCGCAAGCCAGGGCAGCACCCGCTCGAACAGCAGCTGCCGCACGGGAGCGGGATCGACCCCGGTCGCCATCCGCGCCGAGCGACCGGCGGGATCCGCCCGGGTGCGGCCCCGGCTCTCGTCGGGCTCCGTGTCGATGGTGAGACGCAACGCTTGGAAGGTGAGGACTTCCGGGCGCACGAGCGCGGCGATCGGGAGCACGTCGTTGACGACGCAGCCGTCCAAGCCTTCGTGCTTGTGGTGAAAGGCGCGGTAGAACTGCAGCGCGGCGTGCAGCCAGCGGGCGTCGGGATCATCCTGCTGGCCTAAGCGAGCGATCTCCTCGCCGGTGACGACGATGCTGCGGGTGACGTCGAGGCCCACCAGCTCGGTCGGCAGGCCGGCGGCGAGTACGACGTCCAGGGCCTCGGGGTCGCACCAGGCGTTGAACTCGGCGTAACGGGTCGTGTTGCCGGCCGCGTTCAGGTTGCCGATCATCGCCACGTGCCGACCGACCTTGGCGCGCACCAGGGCGGGGTCGCGGTGCAGCGCGAGGGCCAGACCGGTCACCGGGCCGAGGGTGACCAGAGTGACGGGATCCGGCTGCGCGGCGAGCAGGCGGTCGAGCGGCTTCACGTAGTCGAGAATGACGCCGGCGGGCGGCACTGGCGCACCGCCCAGCCCGGACTCCCCATGCGTCTCGGCCGCGACGGCGAGGGAGCGCTTCAAGGGCCGCCGCGCACCCACGGCGATCGGCAGACGTCTCCCCGCTCTACGCAGTATCTCCACGCAGTTTCTATACGAGTTCTCGATTACTGTGTTGCCATACGTCACCGAGATTCCCCGCACGTCGAGTTCGGGCGACGCGAGCGCGAGCAGCAGGGCGAGAGTGTCATCGATTCCGGGGTCGGAATCGATGATCAGGGGAATCGGGTATGGGGAATGGGGGGGGCGAGCGGCCGGGGGAGGGACGGTCACGAGGTAAGGCTATGGCACGACGATTTCCTTCGCAATGGTCGCATGCAGCTGCTGGAACTCAGTCGCGCCGCCGAAGCCGAAGATGCGCTCGATGATTCGCCCGCGCCGATCGAGCAGCACGGAGTAGGGCAGGCCCCGATAGTGGTAGGTCGCTTTCATCCGGCCACCGCCCACAAGGATCGGGAACGGCGGCCGGAACTGCCCGACGAAGGCGCGCATCTTCCGCGCGTCCACGTCGTCGGAGATCGCCGCGATCTCGAAGTCCTGGCGGTCGAACTCGCGGTAGAGGCCGGCCATGTGCGGGAACTCCTCGCGGCACGGATCGCACCAGGAGGCCCAGAAGTTCACGAGCGTCACCCGCCCCGCGAACCGGGCGAGCGGGACGGTATCGCCACGCAGGTCCGGGAGCGCGAAGGCCGGCGTGAACGGCTCGCGTCCTGTTGGCCTGGCGGTGGCGAGCAGGGAGTCGGCGTCGAACAGCGCGAGGGCGCCGCGGGCGTCTACGGCAACGGCTGTCTTGCGGGGGGAGGGGGGCAGGCGTCGCATCTCGAGGATCCGGCCGGTGGCGGCGTCGAGCACGTCAACGCGCAGCTGCGTCGCAGCGGAATCCTCCGAGCCCAGGGCGTAGAGGCGGCCGCCCGACCCAAGCGCGAGCGCCACGTTCACCACCGCCAGCACGAGCGGCAGGGTCCTGCCCTGCGCGGGGCCGAACACGGGGTCCCCTTCGCGGGAAGGGAGGCCGCGCGTGGCGGTCCACAGCCGCCTGCCGGCCGCATCGTACTTCGCGATCTCGTCGCGGGCGAGCGGAGCGAAATAGAACGCGCCGCTCGAGTCCGCCGCCAGAGCGCCGGCGTTGGTCGGGCCGATGAGGAACTGGATACCGGGCCGGTGGATCGCTCCCAGGCCGCGCGTGGGACGGCCGGCGGAGTCGAGCACGCGCACGAGCGGCGCGGTGAACGAATCAGGGGTGAATGGCTGGACAAGATAGGGCGACCGGGCCGCGAGCACGCGGTCGCCTGCGCCCGCGTAGATCGAGAC
>DASQAH010000222.1:0-2812 GCA_035635835.1 Gemmatimonadales bacterium | reverse complement strand
GAACGGCGGCACTCCGACAAGCATCTCGTAGACCACACAGGCCAGGCTGTACTGATCGCTGCGGCCGTCGATGTCCTGGTTCCCCATCCCTTGCTCGGGACTCATGTAGGCCGGCGTGCCGATCACGGTGCCGGCCTGGGTCAGCTGTTGAGCAGCGCCAGTTCCGCCCCCGAGCGCGCGCGCGATCCCGAAGTCCGCTACGACCGCCGTGCCGCCGGAGAGCAGGATGTTCTCGGGCTTAATGTCTCGGTGGACGACGCCGTGGCTGTGGGCGTAGCCCAGCGCGCTCGCGACCTCGGTCGTGATACGGATGGTGTCTTCCAGCGAAAGCTGCTTCTCGCGATCGAGGAGATCACGTAGCGATTCCCCTTCTACAAACGGCATCGCGTAGTAGAGGTAGCCCCCGGCGTTGCCCGAGTCGTACAGGGGGAGGATGTGCGGATGCTGCAGCTTGGCCGCGATCTGGATCTCGCGCTGGAAGCGCTCCAAGCCGATCGCCTCGGCCACATCAGGATGCAGCACCTTGATGGCCACCAGCCGCTGATGCTTCAGGTCCTCGGCCAGGAACACAGTGGCCATGCCGCCGCGCCCGAGCTCACGCTGCAGGCCGTAGCGGTCTCGGAGGCGGTCCGCCAGCGTTGCGAGGAGTGGGGAAGCGGAATCGGCGTCGGTCACAGGCGGGTCAACGATACGACCGGCTCGGGGACGCCGCCAGCGCGCTGCGGAAATTGTTGCGTTATACTGCTGCCAATGGCAGACGCCATCCCCGCCCACCCCAATTCCCCAACCACTCCGTCGGCGCCTCCTGCCAGCGCCGCGCCCGGGTTCGGTCGCGGGCCGAGCATCACGCGGCTGTTCACGGCGACCTTCCTCGCCATCGCGCTGTTCGGCGTGATCAACCAGGCCGTCGCGTGGGATACGGCCCGGCGCACGCAAAGCGCGATGCTCGAACTCACCCGCCGGCTCGAGGAGCTGCAACGTCTCGACCCTACGCCGGGCCTAACCGCGCAGGTCGAGCAGGTCCAGGAGCTGGCCGCCGAGGCGAGCGACAATGCTATCCAGGCCGCGGCCGGCACGACCGTCATCCTCGGCGCCATGCTGATCGTGCTGGGCCTCGCCTTCTGGTACAACCGTCGCCGCTTGGCGGAACCGTTCGCCCGGGTCGTGACGGCGCTGGAGCGCATCGCGACCGGGAATTACGACGTGCAGGCCCGGCTGCCCGAGAACCAGCGCGACGAGTTCGGGACGATCGCCCGCGGGCTGAATCACATGGCCTCCTCCCTCGCCTGGCGCGAACAGATGCAGGAGTACGGCGCTCGCCTGCTCGCCGCCCTCAATGCGCCACCCGGCGAAGCGGGCGGCCTGACCCAAGCGCTCGGGGTCCTCGCGGGGGCAACCGGTGCGGTCGGCGTTGCGCTGTACCAACCCGACTACGACGCCAACACCTGGGCACCGTCACTGACGCGGGGCGTGGAGGCGCAGCCGATCACGCGCGTCGCGATGCGCGAGGTGGCCGGGGAAGGACGCACAGTAACGGAGTACGGCGGCGAGGCCGCCACCCCAGTGCGGGAGCGGCTGCGGCTCGCCGGCCCGGCTGGGACCGGGCTCGCCCTCGGCCCGCTCCACAACGGGGAACGGCTCGTCGGGTTGCTCGCCGTCGTGCCGTCCGCCGCCTTCACCGACGCGCATCGGGCGGCCCTGGAGCACGCGCTGCCCAACCTAGCGATCGCCTGCGAGCGCGAGTCTGCTCACCAACGCACCCGCCGCCTGGCCACCGAGATCCGGCAGACGGCGCGGCACCTGGAGGAACAGTCCGACGAGCTGCACCGCGTCAACGCCGAGCTGGACCGGGCGAGCCGTCTGAAGAGCGAGTTCCTGGCGAACATGTCGCACGAGCTGCGCACGCCGCTCAACAGCATCATCGGGTTCAGCGAAATGCTGCTGACCGAGGACACCGGCCCCCTCACCGCCATGCAGCGCGACTTCCTCGAGACCGTGGCCCGCAACGGCCGGGACCTGCTGCAGCTCATCAGCGAACTGCTCGACCTGTCGAAGATCGAGGCGGGCCGTTTGACATTGCAGCTCGCGCCGCTCGACGTGCGCGAGGTGTTCCAGGAGGCGGCGACCATCGTGCGGGCGCAGGCCGAGCGGCGGAAGCACCAGTTGGAGGTGGACGCGCCCGCTGATCCGCTGCAGGTGCAGGCCGACCGGATGCGTGTGCGGCAGGTCCTCCTCAACCTGCTGTCCAACGCGATCAAGTTCACGCCCGACGGCGGCCGCATCACCCTCACCGGCCGGCCCTCCGACGGCGGGCGTGAAATCCGAGTCGAGGTCCAGGACAACGGCATCGGCATCGCGCCGGAGGACCAGCCGAAGCTGTTCAAGGAGTTCACACAACTCGACGCGTCGGCGAGCCGGCAGTACGAGGGCACGGGGCTAGGCCTCGCGCTCTCACACCGGCTGGTCGCACTGCACGGCGGTCAGATGGGCCTGCGGAGCGCCGCGGGCCAGGGGAGCACGTTCTGGTTCACGCTCCCCGCCGCGCGTTAGGAGCTACCGTGGCAACGATCGTGATCGTGGAGGACCAACCCGACAACCTGAAGCTGCTCCGCACTCTGCTCACCATGAAGGGCCACGAGGTGATCGGGCTGACGAGCGGTGAAGGGCTGACGGACCTGCTGCGCGACCATCGTCCGGCGCCGCAGCTCGTGCTGCTCGACATTCAGCTCCCCAAGCGCGACGGGTACGCCCTGCTCCAGGACCTGAAGACGATGGAGGGCGACCACCCTTGGAAGGTGGTCGCCCTCACCGC
>DASQAH010000221.1:0-3185 GCA_035635835.1 Gemmatimonadales bacterium | reverse complement strand
GACGAGCCACCCCGCCGCGAGCGCAATGGCGACTCCGCCGGCCGTACTCACCGCCGCCATCCAGAACGAGTTGAGCAGCGGGCGCAACCGCTCCGGCTCCGAGAGGACCCGTCGGTAGTTCACAAGGGACAGCACTGGCGGCAGCGCCTCGGTGGTCCAGGTAGCGTAGGGAACGAGCGACACGAGGAGCAGCGTGAGGTGGGGCAAGAGCAGCACGACAGCGAACAGCCAGCCCGCGGCCGTGGCGAGACCACGCACGGCCGGCCGCCCGATGTCTCGCCGCCTGGGAGCCGTCCCCTTTCCCAGTGCCACGAGGAGGGCCTCCCCCTGCGTGTGCCGCAGCAGCACGAGTCCCGCGACCGCGATCAGCGCGAGGGCGAGCGTCTCCACCATGGCGAGCGCCACGTCGCCGTTCACCTTCGTGCTGTAGATCTGGGTCGTCATCACCCGGAAGCCACCGCCGAAGATGTAGGGCGCGCTGAAGGAGCCGAGGGCTGTCATGAACGTGAGCAGCGCCGCGCCAGCGAGCGCGGGCCGTAACAGAGGCAGCACGACGCGCCAGAGGACGCGGCCCCGTCCCGCTCCCAGCGCTCGCGCCGCTTCGAGCATCGACTGGTCGAGCCTCGCCAGACCGGCCCGCGCGAAGAGGTAGAAATAGACGTACATCGAGTACGCATGCACCAGCAGAATCGCCCCGGCGCCCTGCAGGCGCCACGGCGCCCGCGCGAGACCGAGACCGTGCTGGATCGCGCGGGCGATGAACCCGGACTCCCCGTACAGGAAGAGGAAGGCGATGACGCCCACGAGCGGGGGCAGCACCGCCGGGAGCGCGATCAGGGCGCCCAGCGCCTTCCGGCCCGGGAACTCGAACCACTCGAACAGGAATGCCAGCGGCACGCCGATCAACCCCGCGAGCGCCACGCTGGCCAGCGAGATCCACAGGCTCGCCCACAATGCCGCCCATTCGCTTGGCCGCGACACGAACGCCCGCAGCGCCTCGCCCTGGGCGGCGTCACCCGCAACGATGAGAATCGGGTAGACGACCATCCAGGCGAGCAGCGCCGCCAGGGCCAGACCTGCAAGCTGCCCGCGCTTCACCGACCATCCTCGGCGAAGGCGATGGTGCGCGTGGCCTCCACATAGACGCGCTCGCCCACGCGCGCAGCCCCCGGGTCGGCCAGCACCTCGAAACGCTCCCCAGAGTCGCTCTCGACCAGATAGAGCGCTGCAGCGCCCGTGTACCGGCGCTCCTTCACCGTTCCCGGTACCCCCGCCTCGGCGAGCCGCAGACGCTCCGGGCGGACGACTAACACCTGACCATCGCGCCCGCCGAAGGCGCGTGCCACCGCGCCCCGCAGCACGTTCGCCCGGCCCACGAAGGTGGCGACGAACAGCGAGGCCGGCTGCTCGTACAGCTCGTCGGCCGTGCCCACCTGCTCCACCACCCCGCGCTGCAGGACGGCGATCCGGTCGCCCAGGTCGAAGGCCTCCTCCTGCTCGTGGGTCACGAACAGAGTCGTGATGTCGACCCGCTTGATGAGGCCGCGCAGCTCACGGCGTGTGCGCTCTCGCAGCGTGGGGTCGAGATTGGAGAGCGGCTCGTCGAGCAGGAGCAGTCGCGGCTCAGGCGCGAGCGCGCGCGCCAGCGCCACGCGCTGCTGCTGGCCGCCCGAGAGCTCCTGCACCTTGCGCCGCTCGAAGCCGGCGAGATCGACGAGCGCCAGGGCCTCGGCGACCTTGGCTTCCGCTCTTCCTCTTCTCCCAAGCCCGAAGGCCACATTCTCCCCGACGTCGAGGTGCGGGAACAGCGCGTAGTGCTGAAACACCATCCCGCAGCGGCGGCGGGCTGGGGGCATGGTCGTCACATCTTCCCCATCGACCGTGATCCGCCCCGCGTCGGGCGTCTCGAAGCCCGCGAGCAGGCGCAGCATCGTCGTCTTGCCGCTCCCGGAGGGCCCGAGCAGCGCGACGATCTCCCCTCGCGCGATGTCGAGGTGGACGGGCCCCACCGAGACCTCAGGCGACCAGCGCTTCGTCAAACCCTCGAGGCGGAGGAAGCCCGTCGTCGTCACCGCCCGCCCCCTTTCCCCCGAACGGTCTCGTCCCAGTACCGCATCCACTGAGCCTCGTGCGCGGCGAGCTCGTCCCATGGCACGTTCGCGACCTTCATGTGCCGTCGGACGTCGCGGACCCACTCGGGAAGCGAGTCCACCGGCAGATCCCGCCGCGCCGGGAGCCGATACACAGCCCGCGCCGCCAGCAGCTGCGCCTCCGGACTCCCCACCCAATCGACGAAGGCCCGGGCCGCGTCCCGATGGCGCGCGTGGCGCACTACGGCAATGGCGTCCACGATCACCGGGGTCCCGCTCTTGGGGAATACGTACCCCAGCTGCAACCCGTCGCGAATGTTGAGCTGGATGTCCGGCAGATCCCAAATCGTCACGAGGCCTTCCTGGCGGACGATCTTCTGGTCGAGCAGCGCTCCGTTCTGAACGTACTCCTTGGTCTGCGCATCGAGCCGCCGGAGCCAGCGGAAGCCGGCCCCGGTGTCGCCCGTCTGCTGCACGCCGCGCTCGATGAGCATCCCCCACACGGCGCGCATCGTGCCGCTGGCGAGCGGATCCCGGATCAACACCTGCCCTTTCCATCGAGGCAGGAGGAGGTCGTCCCAGTCCTGCGGCGCCTCCGCGGGACGAACCGCTTGCGCGGCGTAGACAACGACCGCCGGGGTCTCGAAGACGGCGAAGTAGAGGTCGGCCGGCCCGCGCCCGTGCGGGTCGATCGCGTCCGCCCAGCCCGGCCGGAAGGGTTCCAGCAACGAGTCGGCGGCGGCGCGCGCGAAGATCGTCGCAGGCCCGCCGAACCACACATCGGCCTGGGGATTGGCGCGCTCGGAGCGCAAGCGGTCATAGACCTCCTGCGACCCCATGTCGAGCCAGTGCACGGCGACTTCCGGATGCAGCTGCTCGAAGCGCCGCTCGAACAGCGTGAGGAGATCGCGGCCGTGGGGAGAGTAGATGACGAGCGGCGTGCGGGAATCGCGCGAGCAGGCGGCGGCGAGGAGCGCACCGAGCGCCACCCACCAGATTCCGTGAGGACTGGGGCGTCGTCCGCGACGGGGGGGAGGGGGGACTGGGGAGGGGGGGGGCCAACCGTGACTCCGCATTGCATCGCCAAGTCCCACG
>DASQAH010000220.1:0-3180 GCA_035635835.1 Gemmatimonadales bacterium | reverse complement strand
CGTGGGAGACCCGGTCGGGCGCGGGGTGGCACTCGCGACGTCACCGTGGGTGGCGGCCCGGCCGGGAGTCGGAGAGGCGCATAGTACCCGAGAAGCCGGGTAATGCCGGTGAAGGGAAGGCGCCTCACTTCTGGGTGCGTTCGACGGAGCCAAGGGTCGGGAGATTGGCGTAGTGCGCCTGGCAACTCCCCCTGCGATCCGGCGGCTCCAGCGAACGCTGTACGACGCGGCGAAGCGGGAGCCCGCTCGCCGCTTCCACCAGCTCTACGACAAAGTGTACCGGGACGATATCCTCGGGCATGCCTACGCGCTCGTCCGTGCGAACGGCGGGGCGCCGGGCGTGGACGGGGTGACGTGCGCGGACATCGAGGCGCAGGGTCTGGAGGAGTGGCTGGCGGGGCTGAAGGAGGTGCTGCGGACCAAGACGTACACGCCGGACCCGGTGCGCCGGGTCCAGATTCCCAAACGGGGCGGTGGCGAGCGGCCACTCGGGATCCCGACGATCCGCGATCGGGTGGTGCAGACCGCCGCCAAGCTGGTGCTCGAGCCAATCTTCGAAGCGGATTTTGAGACAACGGCCTATGGATATCGTCCGGGGCGCAGCGCCCAGGACGCCGTGCGCACGGTGCACGAGGCCGTGTGCATGGGGTACACCGACGTGGTCGACGTGGACCTGACCAAGTACTTCGACACGATCCCGCACGGCGCGCTGCTGCAGAGCGTGGCCCGACGGATCGTCGACCGCGCGATGCTCACGCTCATCAAGGGGTGGCTGCAGGTGGTGGTGGAGGAACGAGATGAGGATGGGAAGTGGCGGCGCACGGGTGGGAAGCAGAGCCGGAGCGGCACCCCGCAGGGCGGGGTGATGACGGCCCCAACGCAAAGGATAACTCGGGTCGGGATCGGGCCTCGGAGTCGGAATGCAGTGCCGGATCACGATCCGCTCGGGGCTGACGAGGACCTCCCTGACGAGCAAGCGCACGATGCGCCGGCGCTCCTCGGTGGACGCACGTTCGGCCCCCTCGCCCAGCCTGGCGAGAAAGCTCTCGAGCGTCTCTGCGAGCTTGAGATAGCTCTCCCGGTCCGCGGCCTGCGCGTCCAAGGCGTCAAGCTGGCTTTCGACGTTGCCCTCGCGGCGGCGCAGGTCCGTCATCCGGCTGCGGAGTTCGTCGAGCGACAGCAGCGCGTTCTGGTAGGCGTCAAGCAGACGGCTGATCGAGGCCCTCACGCGCGCCTGCTCCTGCTCCAACCGTGCCCGTTGCGCAACCACGGGGCTTGCCGCGCGCATCTCCCGCAGGCGCCGATCCAACTCCGCGCGGATCCGCGTCGGATCGGCCAGCAGCCCCACGATGTGCCGCCAGACCGCGTCGTCGAGGTAGTCCTGCCGCACCGGGCGGCTCCCGCAGACCCGTCCGCGCTCGAACCGGTAGTCGTCCGAGCCGAGGCACCGGTAGTAGTACAGCTTGCGCGACGTCGTCCGGGTCGACGTGCGGTAGTAGCTGTAGCTGCAGCTCGCGCACACTACGAGCCCTTGCAGCACCGAGACCTCCTTCGTCCGCCGCGCCGCCAGGCGCTTGTTCTCCTCCAGGCGCCGAGCGGCCAGCGCGAACGTCTGCTCGGAGACGATCGCAGGCACCACGATCTCCGTCCACTGCTCGCGCGGGCGGTCCCGACGAGCCGGACGTCGGGCCACGCGTTGCCCCTGGAGACGCAGTACGCGATTGATCCGCGGTCGCGCCTCCGCCCGCTGCGTCTTCCCGAACGCGGCGCGGCCACAGTAGGCGGGATTGCGCAGGATGGCCCAGAGCACCGACCGATCCCACCGCGCCTTGCCCGTCGCGGTCGGAATCGCGCGGTCCGTTGCCCAGCGTCCCAGGGCGGCGATCGACTCGGCCTCCTCGACGTAGCGGCGGAAGAGTTCGCGGACGACGGCCGCCTCGTGCTCCACCACCTCGTACCGCGCCGCGCCGGCCTCGCCCTTGCCCACGTACCGGTAGCCGTACGGGGCCCCGGACAGCACCGCCACCCAGCCCCCGCGTGCGCGATGCAGCTTGCCGCGCCGCGTCCGCTCGGCGATCTGGGCCCGCTCGTACTCGGCGATCATGCCCTGGAACTGGACCAGCAGCGCATCCTCGGGCGTCTCGGCCTTGCGCCCCTGGAGGAACCGCACCTCCGTGCCGAAGCGGGTGAACTCCTCGAGCAGCAACGCCTGGTACACGTAACGCCGCGCGAGCCGGTCCGGCGCGTAGCAGAGCACCACCTCGATCCCGAGCTCGGCCACCCCGTCGCGTAGGCGCTCCAAGGCCGGACGCACGAGCGTCGCGCCCGAGTACCCTTCGTCCTCGAACACCCACTCGGCGGGAATCTCAAGGCCCGCGGCGGCCGCGTACTCCCGCAGGGCCGCCGTCTGACTGGCGATCGTCTGCTCCTCCTTCTGCCGCGCCGATGACACCCGAGCGTAGATTGCCGCCAGCGCCATCCCCACCCCTCCTCACCTTCCCGCGCTCGGGAACGAGAATCCCGTACGCTTGCGCGAGCTGCGGCTCGGCCAGGCGGTCAAACAGATACTCCAACTCGATCCGCCTACCGCCCACCGCCTCCACCGGCTTCCGCCCGGTCGAGACATTCGACGAGCGCCCGGGTCACGACCGCGCCGATCGTTTGCCCGTTGCGGCGCGCGTGCCGCTTGACGCGAGCGACGACCTCCGCCGCGATCTTCACCGCAAAGACGACCGTCGCGCTCGGCACCTCGACCCGGCCCCCGACACGGGCCCGCTCCAGGTAGCGACGCGCCTGCCGCTCCGAGAGCCGATGACGCTGCGCGAGCTCCCGCGCCGCCTCGGGCACCTCGATCCCGCGCGCGAGCAGCTTGGCCGCGGCGTTGATCCGCCGCGCCGCTTGGTCGGCGCCCACCCTGCGTCCGGGGCTCATGACAGACAGAGTATACCATATCTGTCAGGATCCTCCACGCAGGCGCTCCCCGCGCCGGCAGACCAGGCGGACCTCGAACTCGAAGTTGCCTATTGCGTTGGGGCCGTCATCTCCCCGCTGCTGAGCAACATCTTCCTGCACACGGTGCTCGATGTGTGGTTCGAGCAGGTGGTCCGCCCCCGATTGCGCGGGCGGGCGATGCTCCTGCGCTACGCGGATGACGCCGTGCTGGTGTTCGCGTGCGAGGAA
>DASQAH010000219.1:0-2425 GCA_035635835.1 Gemmatimonadales bacterium | reverse complement strand
GGGGGGGGGGGGGGGGGAGGCAAGATCGGGTTCAACGACATCATCCTGCAGGCGGTTGCCCTCGCCCTCGCCAAGCACCGTGCCTGCAACGCGTGGTTCCAAGACGACCACATCCGCTACTGGAACGAGGTACATCTGGGGATGGCGGTGGCGGTGGAAGATGGGCTGATCACGCCGGTGATCCGCAACGCCGATCTCAAGTCGCTGACCCAGATCGGGGCGGAGGCGCGGGAGCTAGCGCAGCGCGCACGCGCCCGGCGACTCAAGCCCGAGGAGTACACCGGTGCCACCTTCACCGTCTCCAATCTCGGCATGTACGACATCGATCAGTTCACCGGCGTGATCAACCCACCCGAAGCGGGCATCGTGGCTGTCGGGACGATCGCGGAAAAGCCGGTGGTGACGGGAGGCCAAGTGACGCCGCGCAAGCGGCTCCGGCTTACGATGAGCTGCGACCACCGCGTCATCGATGGCGCGACCGGAGCAGTGTTCCTGCAGACGCTGAGACAGATGCTGGAGAACCCACTGGCCATGCTGCTCTAGTCGGACGCTCAGACAGTCGGGCAGACGGACTGTCCGACAAGGGGACCGTACGTGGCGAACCAATTTGACGTCATCATCGTGGGGGGTGGACCCGCCGGCTACGTCTGCGCCATCCGCTGCGACCAGCTCGGCCTCACCGCCGCCGTCGTCGAGAGGGAAAAGCTCGGCGGGGTCTGCGTGAACATCGGCTGTATCCCCACGAAGGCACTGCTGCACTCGGCCTACATCGCTCACCTATTGAAAGACGCCAAGGACTTCGGGGTCGACGCGACCGGCGCGAAGACCGACTACGGGGTCGCCATGAAACGCTCACGCCGCGTAAGCGACCAGAATTCCAAAGGCGTCGAGTTCCTGATGAAAAAGCATAAGGTCACGGTCGTCAAAGGCAGCGCCGTCCTCCAGCCGGGCAAAACGGTGAAGGTCGGCGGCGACGTTTACGAGGCCAAGAAGGCGGTGGTCGTCGCGTCCGGCTCGCGGGTGAAGGGGATCCCGCAGATCGGCCTCGAGATCAACAAGACGACCGTGATCTCCTCGGACGAGGCGCTGCTGCTCGAGAAGCTGCCCTCCTCGCTGATCATCGTCGGAGCCGGAGCGGTCGGGATGGAGTTCGCTGACATCTTCAACGCGTTCGGCGTCACCATCACACTCATCGAGGCCCTGCCCCGCATTCTGCCCCTCGAGGATGCGGAGGCATCGGAGACGCTCGCCAAGAGCTACAAGAAGCGCGGCATCGAGGTGATCGCCGGTGCGAAGGTCACCAAGGCGACCATCGGCAAAGACAAGGTCGTGCTGGACGTCGAGGCGGGTGGCGAAAAGAAGCAGGTGACCGCGGCCGCCGTGCTGATGGCGGCGGGCCGCGCTGTGAACACCGAAAACCTCGGGCTTCAGGAGTGCGGCATTCAGCTCACCGAGCGCGGGTTCATCAAGATCGACCAGCGCCTCCAGACCACGGCTCCCGGCTACTACGCGATCGGGGACGTGGCGGGGCCACCGATGCTGGCGCACAAGGGGTTTCGCGAGGGCGTCGTAGTGGCCGAGCTGCTGGCGGGGCGCCAGCCGCATCCGATCAGATACGACAATGTGCCGAGCGTGACCTATTGCCACCCCGAGGTCGCGAGCATCGGACTGACCGAAGAGCAGTGCAAGGACCAGAAACGGGACTACGTGGCGGGGCGGTTCCCCTTCTCAGCCAACGGCCGCGCACGCGGCACAGGGGAAACCGAGGGGTTCGTAAAAATCCTCCGCGACAAGAAGTACGGGGAGATCCTGGGCGCCCACATCGTGGGCTCGCAGGCGTCGGAAATGATCCACGAACTCACCGTGGCACGCGAGAACGAATACACTGTGGAGGAAATCGATCTCGCCATCCACGCGCATCCCACGATGTCAGAAGCGGTCGCCGAGGCGACGCTCGACTCACTCGGCCGCGTGCTGCACTTGTGACCGAGCCCGCAGCCAAGGATCCGCTCGCAATCGGGCTGGGCGCTCTCGCCACCGGTGTGGGACTCGGGGGCGGTGTTACGACTCTCGCACAGATCTTCGTCGAACTGCTGCAGAGACGCCTTGAGCCCGCGGAGTACCACGGGGTCGCCGGCGACCCTCTCATGGCAGGTTTGCTCGCCGGCATCGTCGTCGCGGCGCTGTTTGCATGGCGGCGCAGCACGCCGCTCGAGAACCTGTGGCAGAGCGGCGTGATCGGCGTTCTCGCCGCCGTGGGTGCTCTCCTGATCGGGTTCTTCGCCGCCGTCGCGGACCGCTTCTTCGGGCTGGCGGGGATGATCGTCTGGGGCCTCGCGAGCGTCGCGGGCGGCGTCCGCGGCAGCCGTTGGGCCGTGCGCGCCGCGAGGGAAGGCATCGAGGAGACCGGCAACACACCGTGAGC
>DASQAH010000218.1:0-7148 GCA_035635835.1 Gemmatimonadales bacterium | reverse complement strand
CGCCGACCTGTTCCGAAGGCTGGGTCGCAAGTCGGAAGCCGCAGCGGCGTACAAGCGCGCGCTGGAGCTGGCGGTCGAGGAACCCGAGCGCCTCCTGCTCGAACGGCGACTGCGGGAGCTGTGAGACGGGCAGCCGATTATGTCGTTTGGCGCGCGCGGCGACTAGCACCCGCCGGACCGCGCCGTAGGTTGGAGATGTTGCCTTGTCGGTCGGGAATCGTAACCCTTAACAGAAGGGATACGACCACCTAGGCCGAGAGAGCCCCCTGCGGCTGGGAAAGGACGGTAGTCAATGCGCGCATGCATCGCTGCTCTGCTTCTGCTGTGTGGGCCCGAGCTGGCTGCCGCGCAGCTGTGCGTCGGCAATACGGCCTTGTCGCTCTCGAACCTTCACACTGCCGCGAATATCGGAGTCGATAAGCGCGCCCATCTCTATACGGTCGAGGCGCGGTATCGGTATCAGCATGCTTTTGTGGGGGCCGAATACGGAATCAAGACGTGGGAGATGACCAGCCTCGACGGCAACTCGCGCGCCGTAGCTCTCAACGTGGGTCTCGAAGCTGGGGCGGCGCATTCGAAGTTCGAGGTGTGCCCCCTGCTGCGCTGGACCTGGCTCTCGGGACCGCATGACATCGGGGGCTCGGGGGGCTCGAACTGGAATTACGCTGAGCAGACGTATTCGGCAGGGTTGAGTATGGGATATTTGCTGGCGCGCACGAAGCTCTGGGACATCATGCCCAACGCCGGGCTGACCGTGGGAACTGGTGACCCCAAGCTGACAACGGTCTACGGCGGCAGCATGCAGCAGTACCAAGACTTCTGCTGTGGCCGGCAGACTTTCACCACGCTCCGACTTGGCCTCGGCCTCGGCTACTCCGACGAATTCACCCTGGTCCCGTCGATTTCCCTCCCGCTGGGCGACGGGGGGTGGGCTCAGAAGACGTACGGTATTCGCGCCTTGCTCCGGCTCGGAAAAGGGATTTAGTCCTACGAATACCAGTTCTTGTCCCACGCGTGAGGCTTGAGCTTCGATAACATCCCCGCCGGCAGCGCGCCTTTCGTCGCCGCCATCGCGTTCTGACGGACGTGCGCCGGCCGGCGCATTCCCGGAATGACCGTCGAGACCTCCGGTGAGGACAGGCAGAACCGCAGCGCCAGCTCGGGCAGCGTCTCGACCTGGTCATCCAACACCTGGGCCAGCGCCGTCCCCCTCCGCTCCGCCTCGGCCTTGCGATCGCCCGCGAAGTACCCGGCGCGCCAGTCACCGGCGGGGAAAACGGTGCTGGCTTTGATTTGACCGGTGAGCGCGCCTTCGTCGAACGGCACGCGGACGATGATCCCGAGCGGCTTCTGCTTCGCGAGCGCGAACAAAGCCTTCTCCGGCGAGCGATCGTAGATGTTGTAGATCACCTGCGCCGTTTCGAACAGCGGATCGGCGAGCACGCGCAGCGCGGTCTCGGGCGCGTGGTCGTTGATCGAGATCCCCCAGTGCAAGACCTTGCCTTCTTCCTTGAGACGCGCGATCTGCTGGTAGGACGCTTCCCAGTCGCGATCCTGGAGCCAGACGTCGTTCCACACGTGCAGCTGCTGCACGTGTAACGCTTCGACGCGAAGATTCACGAGCGACTGCTCGGTGCAGGAGGCGATGTACGTGGCGGGAAAAACGTCGGCGAGCTTGTAGCTGGCTTTTCCGGGCCACTGGCGATTCATCGGCGGGATCTTCGTCGCGACAACCGCGCGACCGGCGCGGAGATCGTGTTTCAGCTCTTCCCCGATTACCTGCTCGCTGTGACCATTGCCGTAGGCCAGCGCGGTGTCGAAGAACGTGATGCCCTGCTCGATCGCCTCGCGCAGCGCCCTGCGGCCTTCACTGTCGTCCACGCCGCGCCACATGTCGGCGCCGAGTCCCCAGCCGCCGAAGCCGATTTCGCTGACGCTGTAACCGGTGGGTCCTAACGGTCGTGTCTTCATGATCCGCTCCGTCCGAATTGGCGCGTGTATTTCACAATCAGCGACCGAGCTTGCGGCTGATTCAATTGGAAGAAGCCGTCGGCCTGGCGCCCCTCGTTGAAGACCACAAATAAACCAGTACCGGCTGTGCTCAGCCAGCCGAACCGCGCGTTAGCCGTCCACACGCGGACCTGATTGCTGTACTGCACCAGGGTCTGGAACAGGACGCGCGGCGTAAAGAAGTACGCGACGCGCGTTGCTATCAGCGAGCGGACGAAGTTGCCCTGGTTTAATCGCACGTCGTTGTACTCGACGAGGAGAGACGTCGTGAGGGAGCTCGCGTGACGAGCGGCAAGCGTCACGCTGCCGCCGCGACGCGTCCCGTTGTAGAACCCACCCACGTCGGCGCGCAGGACGAGCGAAAGGGGCGCGCTTGGATTCGTCGCAAGGTCCCAACCGAGTGACCTGTAGTTGTACGAGCCCACCGGTAGCGTGACGTTACTGGCGATCGCGAACGGCTGCTGGAGTCCCTGATGTTCGACATTGACCTCGGGGCCGAAACGGCCTCCGTTTGCGAGTTCCACCTCGCCCAGGTCCAGATGGATGCGCCCCTCCTGCCAGTAGCCGTCCAGCCCGTAATAGCCGCGGTAGTTCACGTGTGGGATCCATTGCTTGAGCAATGGGATGCTCGGGACGCGCTTCTTCCACATGACGGCCGCTTCGTAAAAGCGATATCCGCCCCTGCGATTGAGGAATCCGACCTCAGGGTTGAAGTCGCTTCCCACCTGGATGATTCGCGCGCCATTGCTCCAGGAGCCGGA
This sequence comes from Gemmatimonadales bacterium, assembly GCA_035635835.1. Taxonomy (GTDB): domain Bacteria; phylum Gemmatimonadota; class Gemmatimonadetes; order Gemmatimonadales; family GWC2-71-9; genus 13-1-40CM-70-15. The sequence continues at coordinate 4,377 of DASQAH010000218.1, read as the reverse complement.
CTCGTATCCCACGCGCGCGCTGTACGCTGCGGCATCACCGTCGGGGCCCGGCGTTGCCGAAGCCGCGCCCCACCAGTCAATCGTCCATGCATCGCGAATGCCGATGCGCCCGTCGAGGCCGTACACGCGGTTCCAGTTTCCGGTTGTTGCGGTCGCCATGCGCTGAACGGCGATCACGCCAATGCGCGACCGCGCGGCGAGCTCGCGCGCGACACGGAGTACGGAGTAGGCTTGATGCTCGGTGAAGATCTGCAAGCCACCAACCGTGAATGGACCGATGCGTCCCGTGAGGCGTCCGCCGCCAACGATGGGAACCGGCTGGCCGAGGGTGTCGATACCGATGCGACGGGTGAAAAACAAGTCGACAGCCTGGGGCGTGCCGGCGGAGAAGATGCCCGCATTCTCGAGGAAGAAGGGCCGCTTCTCCGGAAAAAACAGCGGAAAACGCGTGAGATTGGTGCGCTGTTCGTCGACCTCGACCTGCGCGAAGTCGGTATTGTAGGTGAGATCGAGCGTGAGACTGGGCGTCACGCCAAACTTGACGTCGCCCCCGATCTCCCCGCGCCCCCGAGCCTCCGGATCGACCGCGTAGTTGCGCTCCACGCCCGTGAGCGCGTATGGCGTCACGGTCCACAGGCGCCGGGACGGCACGCGAACGCCCTCCAGCTTTCCCGCGCGCGAAATCTTCATGAGGCTGAACTGGCGCGGAATGAAGGACCAGAACGCCTCTTCGTTCTTGCGGCGGATGCTCCGCACGAGATTGAGTCCCCACGTCTGCAGTTCGCCAGCACCGTATCGCAGCGTCGTGAACGGGATGCGGAACTCGGCGTACCAGCCCAGGGAGTCCACGGACGTGGCGACGGTCCAACTGCCGTCCCAGTTGAGGTTGAACCCACCCATGGACCCGGCCATCGCCCGGTTCTGGCCGGGCAGCTGCACGCCACCGCCTTCGCCCTCGCTCACCACTTGCGCATCGTACTCGATGCCCGCCGGGGTGGTGGTAAAGACGAAGCCGTTCTGCCGATCGTGGTAGGTATCGAGGAGGATGCCGAAATAGTCGCTTTTCGAGATGTCTCCGTCGCGCACCTTCTCGCCCGGTACGATGCCGGCGGGGTCACTGTCGTAGAGCCAGGCGCCGACGTACAGCGCCTGGCCGTCGGTGATGATGCGCACTTCGGTGCGTTCGGTGACCGGCGCGCCTTCGTGCAGTTCGCGTTGGATGAATCCGGTGATCGGCGTGGCTTGCAGCCAGACGGAGTCCGTCAGGCGGCCATCAATCACAGGCGGCGTCGCGACGGCGCGCGTGTGGGCAGTCGGGGCCGACACAACCGATTGAGCGGCGCGCAGACCCCTCGACAATAACAGGAGGGATATCAGCGCGAGTGCGATAGGCATGGCGCGGGACGGCACCTTTGATCCAGCTGACCGCGCTAACCAGCGGTGCCGAGCGGTCGCGTTTTCACGCAGTCAAAATTACCTGCCGGCGCGCCGGCGGAACATGGCGGGCAAGACGCCATTCCAGGTCGGTCGGCTACATTTGTCTCAATGGCTGTCTCGCCGCTGCCCCGCGCGAGCGGCTCCGTCGTCGTCGCGGACGCCGTGCGGGTGCGGCAATAACTCTTACTTGCAGAAGGTCCTGAGACGCTCTAACGTCTCCACGGACAAAATTCACCAGGGCGGGCCGTGCCGGACGCCGTCAAATCGCGCTACGTCATCCAGCTCGAGCGGCCGGGCGAGCGCGTGGACATGGAGTTCGTCCGCGCTCTGCTGGGCGGCACCGGGGTCGAGCTTGACGCCGGGTACGGGCCTGTTCCCGTCAACCCCGGCCTCGGGCGCTTCGTGGTCCGCGGCTTCGCGTCACCCGAAGCCCGCGCGGTCGCTGAGCGGATTCCCGGCGTCAGGTTTTTTGCCGACGCCCGCCAAGAGCCGGCCGGCTGAGTCGTTTGGGACCCTTCGTGCCGAGGCCGAGCGCCCGCGTCGCGGCGGCGGCGTCGATCACCCCGTAACCTAGGTCGTAGTCCCAGCCGCGCCCGGCCAGGTCGCGGGCGCTGCGCTGCAGTGCGCCCTTGAGCTGCGCGGGGGTGAGCGCCGACGCGGGGAAGCGCTGGCGCAACGCCGCGGCGACGCCCGCGGCCACGGGGCTTGCGGCCGACGTGCCTCCGTCCACCGGCCAGACGCCCGAGCCCGCGAAGTGGCTGAAGCCGGCGAGGTCCGGCTTGCGGGTGTGGAGCCCGCCCGGTCCCTGCGACGAATAGCCGAGGCGTCGATCGGTGACCGTGATGGCGGCGACGGTGACGACGTCGGGATGGGAATTCGCGCCGTGGATGCTCTGGCCCGGACCGGTGTCGGCGGTGCCGCAGCGGCCGTCGGGGCAGTGCTTGCCGCAGTTCCCCGCGGCGAAGAACACATCGGCGCCCGCCGCGACCAGGCTGCCGGTGATCTGATTGAACGGATGGTCGGGGTTGGCGCTGTAGTTCTCGGGCGAGCCGATCGGCGCGTCTTCGGAGCGGTCGAACATCCCCCAGCTGTTGTTCACCACCCAGCGGCCCGGATTCGCGTTCACCTGTTCGATGAGATCGGCGAAGGCGGCGATAGCGTCCGACAGGAACGCCGCCCACGTCCCCGCCTGGGTTCGCAGCAGCGCGTAGTCATAGATCTTGGCCTCCGGCGCGGCGATGCGGACGTCGTAGGCCACCATCGTGCCGTGATCGGGCTTGGCCGAGCCTGGCACGTAGTCCGAACCGGGGGCCCAGCCACCGACCACGGGGATGCGGCTGCCGTCGATGCCGGTATCCACGACGGCCACATGCACGTTTTTCCCGGTGAGGCCGCGCGCGCGCAGGGCGGGCACGCCGAGCCGGCGCGCCACGTCGGCAGCCGTGCCGACGCCGGCGCTGCCACAATAGGCGGAGGGGAACACCGACACGACGGGGTCGGCGAACACGCCGACGACATCCGTACCGCGCTCCCGACGCAGGCGGTGTACCGCCTCTTCGTCGTCGAAGATCGCGCGCACGGCGTAGCTGTCGATCGGCCCGCCGCCGGGGCGCGCATAACGGAAACCGCGGGCGGCGGGCCGCTCCGCAGGGGGGCCCAACCGGCCCGCCACGCGAACGGGGTGGTAGGTGTCGTCGAGGGCGAAGCCCGCGACGTGGAGCAGCCTCTCAAGGTCCGCGCCGGCGAGCCCGAATGACCGGCTCCGCCAGGCGCGCTGCAGCGACTCGCCCTTACCGACCAGCACGATACGCCGCGGCATCGGCGGACCTCCCGAGTGGCGTGGTCAGGGCGCTGGGGTCCCATACCCGGAACTACGGCCAAGGATTCACGTCCGCCGCTTCGACCCCGCCAGCGAATGCGTCACGACGCTCTCCGGCACGGTGTCTCCATGCCGCAGTGTGAACACGGTCCTGCGGCGCCACCCGAGATCGAGCTCCACCACGACATGACTGCGGTCGCGGGCGATCCGCCAGGCGCGAGACGCCTTGGGGGCACCGCTCCGACCAGTCAGGCCCCGAGCGGCGGTGACCACCTCCTGCGGCGGGTCGGCGATCGCCGCCAGCTGCGTGCAGGTCGCGCAGCGGCGGGGGGGGGACTGCTGCGCCAGGTCGGTGGTGCACACCTGGCGGCCGCAATTGCCGCACGCGGCGCGATGCTGGGCACAGGCGTCCTTGCCACACACGGGACACGCCTCCACCTCATCCGCTGCGAATATCGCCGCCGGCTCCTCGCCGCAGGCCGCCCGATGCTCCCCGCAGACCAGGCGCCGCGATGCGTCGGTGCGGTGCAGGTGGCGCGAGCAGTGCACCTGCCCATCCACCACGCACACGGCCTGATGCGCCGTGCAGACAGACTTGCTACAGCTCGCGCACTGCGTCACCTCGTCGACGCCCACCGGCTCGTTGGTCCCGCCCTCGCAGTAACGCACGCACGCGGTGCACAAGCGGCGGCTGCCCTTGGGCGCGTCCGGCCGGCTCTGCTGGGCGTGGCGATTGCAGACGAGCCGCCCGCAGCTGCCGCAGGCCTCGAGACACGCCGAGCAGGCGGAGTGGTCGGTCTCCGTGCAGACTCCCTCATGCGTCGAGCAGTGCTCCATCCGGCAGGACTGACAGACGCGCGCGTGTTCCTCGCAGGCGGGCTGCTCATCCACGCGGCACCGGGCGATGCCGTGATCGGCGCAGAAGTCCTCGGCGCACACGGAGCAGCGCATCGAACAGGTATCACACGCGCAGTGCCCCCCCTCGTGCCGGCACACGACGAGCTCCGTGGGCTCGCGGCCGCAATGCGGGCACGCCACCGTCCAGACAGCCGTTCCCGCGAGCGGCCGCTGGGCCGCGAGCTGGCCTCGCCGGCCATGCGTCGACTGTAGCTCCCACTCGA
>DASQAH010000217.1:0-5254 GCA_035635835.1 Gemmatimonadales bacterium | reverse complement strand
GCTCCGCGAGCGGCAACCAGGCCAGCATCACCGTCAATGCGCTGCACGTGACGGCCTTCGACCCCGTCACCGGCCAGACGCTTGCCGACGTGGTCATCTCTTCGTCCCACGCGGACATCTCGTGCGGGGCGTGCACTCCGCCGGTGGGAGACTTCGTGACCGGCGGTGGGTGGATCACCGGCACCCCGTCGGGATCCCGGGCCAATTTCGGCGTCGCCGGCGGCATCAAGAATGGCGGGCTCTGGGGCCACTTGACCTACATCGATCACGGTCCCAACGGTTTCAAGGTGAAGGGGACTGGCGTGACGTCGTATGAAGTCACGGGCCCGACCTCGCGCCGCATCAAGGGCACAGCCGAGGTGGACGGCGTGGGCGGTTACACCTACATCGTAGACGTGACGGACAACGGTGAGCCCGGCCGGAATGACACGTTCGCGATCACGCTGTCGAACACGTACAGCGCGTCGGGCTTCCTCGCTGGCGGCAACATCAAGCTGCACGGCGAGCCGAGCCCCTGCTTGTGATTCATCGGGGCGGGGAGCCATCGCGCTCCCCGCTCCACCCGGTTAGAATTGGGGGTTGACTCATTCCCCATCCGGGAGGCACCTATGCGTGCGTCGTTCGTGTTCCCAGCGGCGTTGTTCCTCGCCACCCTCACCCACTGTGACCGCCCCGCGCCGATCGCCGCTACCCCCGACACGGCGGTCCAGTTGGCGGCCGCCACAAGCGCGAGCGCCAGCGTCGCGGACGCCAAGAACTTCGTCGCCCATCTCGATGGTGCCAACGAAGTGCCGCCGCGCGACACGCGTGCCGAGGGTGAGGTCAAGCTGCAGCTCAGCCCCGACGGCCAATCGCTCGAGTATCGCATCATCGCCTCGAACATCGATAACGTCTTCATGTCTCACATCCACATCGCCCCGGTCGGGGTGAACGGCGGGATCGTGGTCTTTCTGTTCGGGCCGGTGGCGCCTGGCGGCGGGCGGACCGACGGCGTGCTGGCCTCTGGGACTATCACTGCCGCCAACCTGATCAACAAGCTGAAGGGGCATCCGCTCAGCGACTTGATCGATTCGATTCGGGTGGGCCACGCCTACGCGAACGTCCACACGAACGACGGCAGCGGGACGCCTAACAAAGGGCCGGGCGACTTCCCCGGTGGGGAGATCCGCGGTCAGATCCGCGCGGCCGGCCCACAGTAGCAGCCCGGTGCGAGGGGGGGGAGTTGGAGTCCGCTGACCCTGGGCAATTCCCGGGGGCGGGCGCTTACTGCCTCACCCAGGTCGAGCGTAGGTCGTAGGTCACGTCGTAAACCAGCCGATTGACCAGGTGCCCGTAGGCATCATTGGGATCGCGCGCGGAGAACTCGGGCTGGCCGCCGACGAGCGCCAGCCCGCCGACCTTCTCCGTGGCGGCCGCGCTGGAGCGCCACAGGGTGCCCCCTGTCTTAGTGGAGCGTAGCTCAACGGACAGCTCCGCGGTGATCGTCGCCTCCAGGTGCGGCAACGACAGCCCAATCAGGCCGCCGCTCGGCTTCACGTTTGACACTTTGAGGTGCCCCAGGAAGACCACGGGGACGGCGCGCGGCCCACCGCCGGACAGCGCCGTCGCCGAGTCGGCCAGGGGAAAGTGCTGCACCTCGATCCCGGCCTGCGCGGCGAGCAGGTACTCCTCGAACCGCTGAGTCGCGAGCTCGTGCAGCGTGCCCTTCGCGTTCTCGATCGAGAACGTGATCAGGCCCACGCTGCCGTAAGGGACGAGATTGAGTCGCGGTGGGACAAGGATGCTGTGCGAGGCGCAGGCGACGCCGGATAGCAGCACCAGGACTGCCGCGGTCGCCGGACGCAGCGGCCAGGAGGGGGGGGACCAGCCGTTCGGTTGCCTCATCTTCGTGCCTCCCGTCTGGGGGGGGACGTGGCCGTCACGGGAACACGTCAACATAATGCACGCGGACTAGGCTATGTTGGACCGGCGCCATCACTGATGAGAGCGCGCATCACCCCCCGCACCCCATTCACCCAGCAGAGACGCGGGCGCCTCGGTGGCTCGGGTACTGCGGCACCCTCTGGAGACCCGCTCAATTCCCACTCCGGAGGGACTCATGAAGCGCTGGCTCCTCCTCGCCACTGGCTGTGCACTGTTCACCTCGGCCTGCAGCGACCGTTCCCAGCCGCCGCCCGTCGGACCGCAGACTGACCTCATTGGCGGGGGCGATCACCTCTTCGACCTCTCCAGCGTCGTGACGGTCAGTCCCGCGATCAAGAATCAGCCTGGTCCCGGCGCTCCCCGGGACGGCGGCAATCCGCCCGGTCCCGCTAAGAACGTCGGCCCCAATGTCGTGGCGAACCAGGACAAGACCTTCTTCCCGCAGAATGAGACTCCAATCGCCCTCGACCCCAACAACCCGAGTCGCCTCCTCGCCGGGGCGAACGACTACCGGCACGACCTCGCGGCGTGCGGCATTTATGCGTCGAGCGACGGCGGGGCGACCTGGAACGACGTGGGTGAAGGAACGACCGTGCCGCCTGGCGCCGTCGCGGGCGGCGACCCGGCGACGGCATTCGGGCCCGACGGCATGGCCTACCACATATGCCTGGGATTCACGCCCGTCACCAACGCGACGTCCACGACGGTGATATTCGTCAACCGCTCGAGCGACCTGCGGACGCTGCAGCCGGCCGGCGCCGTGATCGCGACCGTGAGCGGTGGCAGCGATCCGCTCGTCGGTTACTTCAACGACAAGGAGTTCGTCGCCGTCGACACCCGGCCCGCGAGCCCCCACCGCGGCCGGATCTATGTGACCTGGACCAGGTTCAAGTTCAACCGTGCCGATGACAGCTACGTCGAATCGCCCATCGTTCTCTCCTATTCCGACGACGGCGGCGCCACCTGGAGCGGGCCGCACCCGGTCAGCTCGCCCGACTTGAATTTCGACCAGGGGTCGGTGCCGGCAGTCGGGCCCAACGGCGAGGTGTACGTCGTGTTCGAGAACGGCAACGGGACGGGCTTCAATGGTCAGGCGATGGTGGCCAAGTCGGTGGACGGCGGCAACACGTTTTCCCACCCGGTGCGCGTCGACGCCATCATCGAGATCTGCGATCACCTCAACGTGGACGGACGGTGCGCGCTGAAGAACTCCTCGTGGCGCGTCAACTCCTTCCCGTCGATCGCCGTGGACGGCGCCCAGGGAACCGTGTACGTGGTCTGGGGCGACTATCGATCGGGCAACGCCGACGTGCGGTTCAGTCGTTCGACCGACGGGGGCGCCACCTGGAGCTCCTCGAGCGTCGTGAACAGCGACGCGTCCACTGCCGACCAGTTCTATCCCTGGATTTCGGTCGCCGAGAACGGCGTCGTGCAGGTCGAGTTTCAGCAACGAGACGACACGCCGGGTAACCGGTTGCTCAACACGTTCCTTTCCACCTCGATGGGGGGTGTGAACTTCGGCAAGCAGGTGCTGGTGAGCTCCGGGCCGACGGACCCGGACATCAACTTCAGTGGCACGTTCATCGGGGATTACAATGGCGTAGCTGCGAGCGAGCACGCCGTGCACCCCATCTGGACCGACGCGCGCCGCGTGGTGTGCATGCTGACCGACTGCCAGAAGAACCAGGACGCGGTGACGGCGACAGTGACGTTCTAGGAGTGGGCGCCCCCGCTTCGTGTTGCGCGAGGCGGGGGCGCCGCGGCGCGACCGACAGGAGCGACGTGTCAGCGCGCCTCCAATGCCCGCTTGATCTCGATTGCTAAGCGATCCGCTGCCGCGCCGTCCAGACCGAAGAAGAGCGTTGGCTCCACCAGCTCCAGCTCCATCAGTACCAGCCGGCCATCCACGACTACGCCGTCCACGCGCGCATACAAAGGCTTCCCGGGTGCCGCAGCCACCGCTGCCGCGGCCTGCCGAGTGAGTGCAGGGTCGACCTCCGCGCGTTCGACGGTCCCGCCGAATTGCTCTTGCACGCGGAAATCGCCGGTCGCCGGGCGTTTGCGGACGGCATGGGAGAACGCACCCGCCAGGAAGACGAGCGACAGCTCCCCCTCGCTCAGCACGGCGGGCAGGAATTGTTGGACCATCACATCCCGCTCTGCGATTAGGCGAGCGAAACGGGCCTCGTGCTCCCGCACGCGCGTGCGCTCCACCCGCCACGTCTTGTATGCTGTTGCCGACACGGCCGGCTTGACGACCAGCTGCTCCCACCCGACGGACTCCACGATGCTTTGAAGGGTCGTGGCGGTTCCCTCCGGAACCCACACCGTCGGTGCCGTGGCCACTCCCGCCGCCTCCAAGTCGCGCAGATACGTCTTGGTCATGTTCCACCGCACCGTGGGAACGTCGTTGTAGACGGGGGGAGGGGGAGGGGGGTGGGGGCGGACGGCCCGCTGCTCTAGATGATCCAGCCACCGACGGAATTCGGCTGGACGAAGATGGTAGTCCCAGCAGGAGCGGAGGACGATCGCGTCGTACTCCTGCCAGGCTTCCTGCGGGTTGTTCCAGACAGCTGCTGCCGCGCCGACCCCTTGCCGGTGCAACGCCGCCCTCAGTAGCTGATCGTCCGCCGGCAGGTCCGGGTAGGCCGCACAGGTCACCAGAGCGACGCGGCTATCTCTCCTCCTGCTGCGTGTCCTCTCGTCCACTCTCACCATGCCTCACTCGTGTCCCCACGAACACGTTCTACCTCTATCGCAGCCCATTCCCGCCACAAACACCGGCGGCATCGCTCCTGCCTTACGCTGTGCGACAGCCTTTGTCACCGCACCGGAAGGAGTGTATGCGCCACCTGTCCGCCGTCCTGGTCACCGCGCACGTCGCGCTTTTCGCCCTCGCCTGGAACACGCTCCTCGCGCCTAAGCGGGCGGTCCCGTCGCGGGCCGAGCCGGTCGTCGCCACTCGGCCTTCTGCCGTGCCGGAGGGGTCGCTGGACTCCCTCTCGCTCAGCGAGCTCGAGACGCTCGCGCGCGCTGAAGACTCGCTCGTGCTCGAGGTCCAGCAGGACTCGGCCAACGTAGAGGCGATGGCCGAGCTCGCACACTTGTACATGCGACATGGGTCGTTCGAGCAGGCGGTCGGTCCGCTCGCCCGCGCGCTCGAGGTCTCGCCGGGCCGGGACGACCTGTGGTATGAGCTGTTGCTAGCTCTAAAGCTCAGCGGGCTCGACCAGCGCGAGGTGGATCTCACAGTCCGGGCCCTGGAGTTCGCGGATATGGCGAGAATGGCGGGGCATGGGTGCTAATGGCGTTCAAGGTGGTAGGGGGGTGG
>DASQAH010000216.1:0-10316 GCA_035635835.1 Gemmatimonadales bacterium | reverse complement strand
CGAGCAGGAGCGGTTGCTCAGCGGCGGCGGCGCGGGCCGCGGCGCTCCACGACGCGGCCACGGGCAGCGGGGCCGCCTGCGCCGGGAAGCGCGTGGCGACGTCCGGATCGAGCGCGCCGAGACCGGCCAGAGCGCTCGCCGAGGCCCCGGCGAGACCAGGGGCCTCACCGAGCCCACCGGCGAGCAATCCAGTGAGGCCGCTCCAAGCCCGCGCCTCGTCCGCCGGCATGAGGCGCGCACGGGCGACGGTGGCATCATCGAGCTGAGCGCGGGCGACGATCTCCTCAATCAGCCGCGTTTTCCCTAGTCCCAGCTCGCCCTCCACCAGCACGAATTGCCCGCGTTTGCCGCCGGCACGGATGGCTCCCCACGCCGCACTGAGCAGGGCCAGCTCGACCGCGCGGCCGATGAGCGGTGGCCGCGGGCGCCCTGGCTCCGGGGCGACGGGGAAGCGGCGTCCCACGCGCCCTTCGCGGATCCGTTCGGCAAGCCGCAGCGTTTCCGGCCCGGGGGCGACGGCGAATTGGTCCGCTAATGCCCGCGCCAGCTCTTCGGCGATGCGCAAAGCGCCCGTCCGGTCCCCCGCGAGCGCCAGGGCTCGCATCGTCACCTGCGCCGCTGGCTCCGCGGCCGGATCGATCCCCCGCGCCCGCTGGGCCAGCGCCGCCGCGCGCCCGGGATCGCCCCGCGCCACCAGGGTCTCGGCAGCGCGCACGAGGGCGTCCAGACACTGGCCGCGCCACAGCCCGCGCTCCGCGGTGAGCCAGTCCTCAAACGCACTCGCGTCCGGCACGGCGAGCCCTTCGAGAAACTCGCCGGCCACCAGCTCCGCCGCTCCGACCCAGTCCTCCCGGGCGCAGCGCTCCGCGAAGAGGTCGCAGTCCAGTGCCAGCGCGCCGTCGGCGAGACGCACCTGGTCCACGTCGGCCTCGATCCCCGCGTCCCCGAGCACGCGTCGGTACACGCGCAGCGCTTCGCTCAGGGAGTGGCGCGCCTGTTTTTCGTCACGGTCGCTCCACAGCAGACCGACCAAGTGCTCGCGCGTCCGGCCGCGCCGTGGGCTGCGCGCCAGGTACACGAGCAGTGCGAGGTGCTTGCGCCACAGGAGCTCCGGCGGCGCTTCCTCGCCCCGCACGGTGATCCGCGCAGGACCTAGGACGCGGCAAACGACGAGGGCCTCGCTCGTCATGGCGACCAGAGTATCAGGCACCGTGCGGCCTGCGGCAAGCAGCCCTACATTTCGCCCGGCATGGGAACGCCCGCCCTGGACGACGTGCAGCGAGCGGTCGGGCCGCGCTACGAGGTGCTCGATCTCGCCGGCGCCGGCGGCATGGGCGCTGTGTTCCGCGCCCGCCACCGCGAGCTAGGCCACCTGGTCGCGATCAAGGTGCTCCCACCTGAAGTCGCCGAGAGCGCGAACCGCGCCGCACGGTTCAAACGCGAGGCCGCGCTGGCTGCTGCGCTCTCCCATCCGCACATCGTCCCGGTCTACGAGTTCGAGGCGCGCGCGGATCTCTCGTTCCTGATCATGCCGTTCGTCCAGGGGCGGACCCTCGAAGCCATTCTGGACGAGCGCAAGCGCCTGCCCTTGGGCGAGGTGCTGTCCGTGGTGCGTGCCATCGGGGCAGCACTCGACTTCGCTCACGCGCGGGGCGTCGTACACCGGGACGTCAAGCCCGCGAACATTCTCCAGGAGGATGGAACCAAACGCACGTTGCTCACTGACTTCGGCGTAGCGTCGGCCGCCCCCACCCCGACTGGGTCGCTGACGGCACCGGGAACCGCGGTCGGCACGCCAGACTACATGGCCCCCGAGCAGGTCGGCGGCGGTGACGCCGTCGATGGGCGCGCGGACCTGTATGCGCTGGCGGTCGTGGCGTTCGAGGCACTGACCGGGACCCTTCCCGCCATTCGAGCGGAGCGCCCCGCCCTAACGCGTGCCCTGCAGGGCGCGGTTCCGCGCCTGCACCGCGCCGTAGCCGCCGCGCTGGTGGCGCCGCTCACGGCCGCGCCCGCTGACCGCCCCGCCACCGCCGGCGCCTGGCTGGCGCAGCTGGACCGCGCGCGGCGCGGCCGCTGGCGACAGACCGTGGCGCCGACCCTCGCGGTCCTCGTCCTCGTGGGCCTTGGGGGTCGAGCGCTGTGCCGCGCGAGAGTTGTGTGCCGCGCCGCGCCCGCGAGCCGCGCGATCGCGGTGCTGCCGTTCTCGGTGCTCGGCACCTCACCGTTCTCGTCGCCACGGCAGCTGGCCGAGACCTTCATCGGACGGTTTGCGCCAGTAGAGGGATTTAAGGAGGTGTTGTCGCTCGGAAGAGTCGTAACGCAGATGGGGCCGGGCCCGGTGTCGTCCAGCGAAGCGGACACCGTCGCGCGGGAATTGGGGGTGCGCTACTTCGTGCAGGGCCAGGCCGTTTTCCAGGGCGACCGGGTCCAGATTACCGCCACCCTGTACGAGGTGGGCGCCTCCCGTCCCAAGGGCAACGCGAGGGTGGACGCGCCGGTAGGCGCGATCTCCGACGCACTGGACCGAGCGTGGGGGCAACTGCTCGGCAGCAGCTTCTCCCCCAACCGCTACGGCACGCTGCCGCAGGGGAGGGACGCGCTGGTCGCCTATTTGGACGCCGAGCAAGCGTTCCGCAACGGCGCGTACGCCGACGCCCAAGAGGCGTACGATCGGGTGATCGTGCTCGATACCGCGTTCTCCCTCGCCCGCTTCCGGCGCGCCCTTGTCATCGCACAGGTCGATCCTACCGGCGACAGCGTGCATGCCGCGCTCCAGGGCGCCGTGCAGCACCAGACCGGACTCTCGCTCGCCGACAGCCTGATGCTGGACGGCTACGCTCAGCTGCTCGAGCGCGGCGACGGCGATGCGGCGCTGGCACAGTTCCGCGCCGCGACGCGCGTCGCCCCCAACCAGCCGCTCGTATGGTTCGTGCTGGGCGAGTTCTACGCGCACTTCGGCACCCTCTATGGCCAGCGGCTCGAATCGGCGGAGGACGCCTTCACCCACGTCCGCGATCTCGTGCCGCAGTTCGCGCCGGCGATCGCGCATTTAATCTCGCTTGCCTACCTGCGCGGCGACCGGCAAGAGACGCAGAACCTCATGTCGGAGTACCGACGGCTCGACTCGACGTCGGTGGTGGCGCAGGTCGTCGGCATCGCCGACACCCTGCTCTTCGGCGCGGGCTCGACGAAGCTCGCCGTATTGAACCGCGGGCTCGAGCGTCGGCCGTTCGAGGTGCTGGCGTTCCTAGCCGTGCAGGCAGCCGCGTTCGGCAGCGACGACGACCGGCAGGGACCGGGTCGTCGGATCCTGCGCGCGCTTCAGGCACGGGCGGCGACGCCGACCGAGCGGCAACGCGCGCTGCGCATGGGAATAGCCGCCGACCTGCGGTACGGTTGGACGGACAGCGCGCGGGCGCGGCTCGCCGCAGCGCCCGCGGGCGCGCTGCACGAACACGACCTCTGGGTCCTGCTCACCCGCGCAACGGGGCTGCCTGGGCTGGGAGACGCGGACGCGGCGGCCGGTCGCCTAGCCGATAGCCTCCCGACCGGGGACCGAACGGACCCCGTTCCCCTGTGGCTGCTGGCCGTGGCAGGCCCGGTCGGACGCCGCGCAGGTCACGCCGCCCGCCTGCGGGCCCTCGCAGTCGAGGGCACACCGCTCGCCGTGAGCCTCGCCCTCGACCTCGACGCACGCCGGCACCTCGCTGCCGGCGATACTGTGCGCGCGTTGTCGAGCTGGCGGGAGGCGACGCGCCGCTACACAGTGCTCAGCGTTCCGTCCGGGCTCCTCGCCTCGCTATGGCCGCAACGGCTCGAGCTCGTGCGCCTGACGATGGCCCGACGGGACTCGACCGCCGCCGAAGCGGCGTGCGGCGCCTTCGACGGGTTGATGGGCTACGTCGACCAAGTTGCGCTGCCGACGGTGGGAAGGCTGTGCACGCGGTGGCGCCCCGGATTCACTGCGGGGCCGCCTCGCGAATCCGCTGGCGCTGGCCCTCGGTGACCTGGTCCTGGACCACGACCTCACGGACATCCGCGCCACGAACGCGGAGCCCCGCCCCTCTGTGTGCTGCAAGTGGCCAGGGCCAGAATCGAACTGCCGACACCTGCGACCCGATCGACGGGCACGTCGTATGCTAGCTACCAGACGGCACGCGCCTGCTCAGCTTCAGCGGATCCTGGAAGGCCAACCGATAGACACGCTCGCGGCGCTCTCCCGCCGCATCATCGCCTGCACCCGTTGCCCGCGCCTGCGCGCCTATTGCACGCGCGTGGCGCGCGAGAAGAAGCGCGCTTTCCGGGAGGAGAGCTACTGGGGTCGGCCAGTACCGGGATGGGGAGATCCTCGCGCCCGGCTGCTCGTGGTGGGCCTCGCGCCGGCTGCGCACGGCGCGAACCGGACCGGCCGAATGTTCACCGGCGATTCGAGCGGCGACTGGTTGTACGCCGCGCTGCACCGCTTCGGCTTCGCCAGCGAGTCGCACGCCACCGGCCGCGAAGACGGCCTCACGCTGACCGACTGCTGGATCACCGCAGCGGCGCGCTGCGCTCCCCCCGGCAACAGGCCCGCCCCGACGGAGCTCGCACGGTGCCAGCCATACCTGAAGGCGGAGCTGAGGGTCCTAGGCCACGTACGGGTCGTGGTCGCGTTGGGGCATATCGCCCACGACGCCATTCTCAAGGCCGCCGGCTGGTGGCAGCGCCTCCCGCCCGGGGGCCGCCCCCGCTTCGCTCACGGGGCCGTGGCCCGTCTGCACGATGGCACAATCCTGATCTCCTCCTACCACCCGAGCCGCCAGAACACCAACACGGGCAGGCTCACGCGCGCGATGTGGCATGCCGTGTTCCGGCGCGTGCGGAGGCTGCTGCAGGACCCTGTGCGCCGACCCGGCCGGGATACGGCTCCGCGGCCCCAAGCTCCCGGAGATTGCGCGCGAACCGCACCACCAGCATCCCCAGCATCGCCGCGCCGAGGAGAGCGAGTCCGAGGTTCGCGGCCATAGATGCGGCCGCGCTCCCCGATCCAAGTGCGAGCGCGACGTTGGCCCCGATCAGAATCAGCCGGGCCTCCGTGGGGCCGAAGCGCCCGTACCCGAGCCGGAACGCCCCGAACACCGTGGACTCGAGATAGACGTTGATCGACAACACGAGGTAGAGCACCACCGCACCGAGCGCGACGCCCAGGTGGACATAGGGGGAGAGACCGATGCCCACGCCCACCGCGGTCGTCGAGTAGGCGTCCGCCAGATGATCGAGGTAGTAGCCGTAGTGCGGGCGTTCATGGCGGCGCACGCGCGCCAGAGTGCCGTCCAGGCTGTCGCCCAGCCAGTTCACGACCAGCATGGCGCTCGCGCCCCATAGCCACGTGGCGCTGAACGAGGACAGGCTATACGCGACGCCGGCGCCGGTCGCGCCGAGGACGCCCAAGACGGTGAGGTGGTCGGACCGCACTATCAGAGGCAGCCGAGCCGCGATGGCCCGGAGCAGCCGGCGCTCCGGCTCGGCGAGGAAGAAGGTCAATTCACGCGTGCCGGGGGCCAAACAACATCCTCACAGTTGGGATCATGAGTAGCACGAACAGGGCGATGAAAAGCGCCGTGGGCAGATGGACCGCGACGCCGAGCCAGGCGAGGAGCAGGTAGCGCGGCAGACGGCCCGCGGCGAGGGCGCCGCAGTAGCGGCCGAGCGGGTAGCACGCCGTGAAGGCGAGCGCCTTGAAGGGGAAGAGCGGCAGCGGCGTGAACCCGGAAGCCGTGAGAATCGCGAACGGGGCGCGAGCGAACCAGCGCTGTAGCAGGCCAGGCGCCACACCACGCCGCTGCTCGAGCCTGGTCACGATGGGCACGAACACCGCGTGGTCCACGCAGGCGGCGAGCACCGTGCCGGCCGTGGCGGCGAGCGCGGTCGACCAGATGCCGAGCCGGGGCCCCGCCCAAAGCACGGCGGGCTCATGCGGCACGACCGCGAGGGCGACGTTCGAGAGAAACGAGTAGGCGAAGAGGGCGAGCATCCCGACCAGGCGGTCCGTCACTGCCGTGGAGCCGACAGCAGCAGGAACACTGCGATGAGGAGGATCGCCCCGAGCCATGCCATCGGTAGCGAAGGGAGGCTGGAACTATCGGTGTGTCGGGTCATCGGGCCTCTCCGGGGTTTCGCACACGACCGGAGGATGGCCCACAGCCTTCAAGCCGATATCAAGACGCGAGGGAGGGGGGGATGGGAAGGGGCGTTTGGGGACGACGCCGGATTCTAAGCGACCTTCGGGGGCCGGTTCGCGCTAAGTGTTTATGCTACGAGTGGCCAGGGGCAGAATCGAACTGCCGACACGCGGATTTTCAGTCGTCGCGCGCAGTGCCACCTAACTGGCACTACCGGCCAATAGCAGACACTACCAGTTACCGCTCCAGCACTTCGGCCACCGCCCCATGCGGCAGTTGCGTTCGTGGTGGCTGCGTGTGTCCGGTGGTCCGGGGGACAACGGGGGGACAGCCCTCTCACGTTAAGGATCGCGCCCGGATCACGTGGACGCTGGACTGTTGATCGATTCGATTCCGTGCGGGTCAACGCGTCGAGCTCGGCTAACCGGTGACGCTGTCGGGGCGCGCCCTTCGCGCCCGGACGGGTGCGGCCCCGGTTCGGAGGCATCCCTCGGAACCGGAGGGACCGCCCTGCCGAAGCAGCATCATCGGGCCGATCTCGCCCGCGCCGCTTCTAGCCGCTCGTGCGGTCGAGACCGCTCCTTCCGACGGCCCAGGGGTTTCGAGCCCGGCCCCAGCCGCACCTTGATCTCTCCGGGCTTGGGGACCGCGTCGCAGGCCGAGCAACCGAGTCGTTGGTAGATGCGGCCGCCGCAGCCTCCGTGCGTATAGACGATCGGTGGCCCCTCGGGCGCGGCCCAGCGATCGCCCCAGGCGGTGAGGGCGATGATCACGGGCTGCAAGTCGAGGCCTTTCCTGGTGAGCACGTACTCACGGTGGTCCGGGTGCTCCGAGTAGCGGCGCGCCCGCATGAGCCCGACTTGGACGAATGCGTCCAGGCGGCTGGCGAGGATGTTCGGGGCGAGGCCAAGGTTGCGCTGGAACTCGGAGAACTTCGTGGTCCCGCGAAACATTGCGTCGCGCACAATCAGCAGGCTCCAACGCTCCCCGACGATCTCTAACGCGCGCGCCGCCGAGCAGTTCTCGTTCTCATAGGTTCGGCCGAGCATCGGTCATCACCTCATTCCTTGCACGATCCTAACATCATATTACTTCCATGATGCTAGCACTGTCGCTAGCACCATGCAAGCGGAACATTGCCATACTCCAGTGCGTTACTTGCATAACACTAGCCCTAACGCTATCATCATGCAAGTTAACATGGCTGAGACCGGAGGGCGTATGACAATCGCAGACAGCACGGTTCTGGTGACCGGGGCCAATCGCGGTATCGGACAGGCGCTGGTCGAGGAAGCCTTGAGGAGAGGCGCGAAGCGGGTGTATGCCGGTACGCGCCAGCCCTTGGCCCACTTGGATGGACGCGTCACGCCCCTGACCCTGGACGTGACCAACGCTGCGCAGACTCAGGGAGCTGTCGAGAGAGTCGAATCTCTCGATATCCTCATCAATAACGCCGGCCTGGCGCTGAACAATGACTTGAGTGATCGTGCCGCGCTCGAACGGCACCTCGCCGTCAACCTCTTTGGCCCGTATGACGTGACGCAGGCATTCCTGCCGTTGCTGACTCGTTCTCGGGGAGCCATCGTCAACGTTCTGTCGGTTGCGGCCCTGGCCGCCCTGCCGATCATTCCGGCCTACTCAATCTCGAAGGCGGCCGCGTTCTCCCTGTCACAATCGCTGCGCGCTCTTTTGGCCGGACGGGGCGTGAGGGTCCATGTCGTCCTGCCCGGCCCTGTGGACACGGATATGTCCCGAGGCTTCGACGTACCGAAGGCTTCTCCAGAGTCCGTTGCGCGAGCCATCTTCGACGGCGTTGAGAAAGGGGAGGAGGACATCTTCCCGGATCCCATGTCAGCGTCCCTGGCGGAGAGCTGGCGCAGCGGTGCGCTCAAGGCGCTCGAGCGCCAGAATGCGGCGCTCGTAGAAGCAGAGCCGGTCAAGGCATAAGCCAAGGGAGGCACACGGTGCAACTCGGGGCGGCGGGCGCCGCGCTAAGTGCTTGCCGTGCAAGTGGCCAGGGGCAGAATCGAACTGCCGACACGCGGATTTTCAGTCCGCTGCTCTACCAACTGAGCTACCTGGCCGAGCTATGCAGCAGAACAACTTAGCGGGCTGAGTGGAGCGGTGGGAGGGCCGAACGCCTCGGGGTCCCTACTTCGCAGGGCTGTCCAGCACCTCCCGCACTTTGCGCCCGAGCACCGCGGGCGTAAACGGTTTCTGGAGGAATTCGACTCCCGATTCGAGCACGCCGTGGTGGACGATGGCGTCGTCGGTGTACCCGGAGAGATAGAGGACCCGGATCCCGGCGCGAGCCGCGACCACGCGCCGCGCCACCTCCCGCCCATTCAGTCCCGGCAGAACCACATCGGTCATGAGCAAGTGGATTGGACCTTCATGCTGGCCTGACACCCGCTCGGCGTCCCCACCGTTGGCAGCGACGAGCACCGTGTACCCGTTGGCCCTCAGCACCTTCTGGACAAGATTGCGAATCATTTCGTCGTCTTCCACGACGAGGATGGTTTCAGAGCCGCGCAGCGATGCCGGCGGCGTCAGGCTCGGGGCGGCCGGCGCTGCCGCCTCCCCCACTCTGGGCAAGTAGACTTTGAACGTCGTGCCGTGGCCCGGCTCGCTGTAGACCCAGATCCAGCCGCCGCTCTGCTTGACGATCCCGTACACGGTGGCCAAGCCCAGTCCCGTGCCTTTGCCCTTCTCTTTGGTGGTGAAAAAGGGCTCGAATATGCGAGCCTGGGTCGCCGCGTCCATGCCCACACCGGTATCGCTCACCGCGAGCATCACGTAGGGGCCAGGCTGCGCCGAGAGGTGTCCTCGGGCATACTCCTGATCGAGTTCCACGTTCTGCGTTTCGATCGTCAGCTTGCCGCCGTTGGGCATCGCGTCACGCGCATTGACGGCGAGGTTCAGAAGCACCTGTTCCAGCTGGCTCGGATCGGCCTTCACCGTCTGGAGATCCGACGCCAAGACTGCGCGAAGCTCCACATCTTCCCCCAGCAGACGCCGCAGCAGCTTGTCGAGGTTGGCGACGACGTCGTTCGGGTTCAGCACCGTCGGGGCGATGACCTGCTGGCGGCTGAAGGCGAGGAGTTGGCGCGTCAAGTCCGCCGCCCGTACGGCCGCTTTCCGGATTTCCTCGATTTCTTCGCGCTCCGGTACCCCAGCCTTCAGACTCTCCAGCACCAGGTCGGCGGAGCCGAGAATGGCGGTGAGCAGGTTGTTGAAGTCGTGGGCTACTCCACCGGCGAGCCGGCCGACCGCCTCCATTTTTTGCGCCTGATGGAACTGCTCTTCGAGCTGCTTCCGCTCTGTGATGTCGAGCCACGCACCGAACACCTCCAACGGGAGCCCGGCGGCATCGCGTAACAGTCGCGCCTCATCGTGGATCCAGTGGTAGGTCCCATTCTTCCCCTGGAATCGGTACTCGAGCATGAGGGCGCCTTTGGTGAGCAGCGCGGGGACCTCACCAAGGACGCGCGATCGGTCGCTCGGGTGCACGTGAGTCACCCACCACTTCGGGTGCAGTGCCTCCCGCACCTCATAACCCAAGACCCGCGTTAGATTCTCGCTCACCCAGCTGGGTGCGAAGCCGTCGGCGGTAAGCTTCGTGGCGTAGACCACGGCCGTGCTGGAAGCGAGCACGTCCCGGAGACGTGACTGCGTCGCCCGCAAGGCGTCCTCAGCCTGTTTGCGTTCGGTGATGTCGAAGAAGGACGCCACGGCAGCGTAGGGCTTGCGCGCGCCGCGGCGAAACAGCGGTTGAGAGTTGATGGAGATCCAAGTCAACTCGCCGCTTGGCTTGTGGACTCCCATGATGACGTTGGCAGACGGCTGGCCCGTCCGCAGGGTCATCACGATCGGATGCGTGTCGCCCGGGAAGGGCGACCCATCCTCGTGAATGGCTCGCCAACGCGGATCGAATGAGGTCCGCCCGGCGATCTGTTCCGCCGTGAGCCCGAGAATCCGTTCGGCGCTGAGGTTGGAAGCCTGAAGCCGGTAGCCCGCATCCATGAAAACGATGCCCTCCGCCAGCGCAGCGACGACCGAGCCGTACCGCTCCTCACTCGCCTGAAGGGCGTGCTCCGCGCGAGTGCTCCCGCTGCGAGTGCGGGCGGCTGAATGCGGCTTGCGGCGATGCTT
>DASQAH010000215.1:0-5592 GCA_035635835.1 Gemmatimonadales bacterium | reverse complement strand
CGCGGTCACGCAAATCGCACTCCCCGAGAAGCTGCTCCCGCTCGCCGATCTGCGGGGCGCAGTCACGGGCCGCCGCACCATCGTGTTTTCCGAGACCGAGGACGGGGACACGCTCTTCATCGACGGCCGGACGTTCGACCCGGGCCGCACCGATACGCGCGTCAAGCTCGGGGCGGTGGAGGAGTGGACCGTCCGGAACGAGTCCGGCGAGCTGCATGATTTTCACATCCACCAGACGCACTTCCAGGTCACGGAGGTGAATGGCGTGCCGCAACCGTTCGACGGCTATGCGGACATCGTCAACGTGCCCGTGCACGGCGCGGTGAAGCTGATCATCCCGTTCACCGATCCGGTCATTGTCGGGAGGTTCGTGTACCACTGCCATCTCCTGTCCCACGAAGACAAGGGCATGATGGCGACGATCGAGGTGACGCCTTGACGGGGCCGCGGCGCTTGAGGTCCTGAGCCCACCGGGGGTTGTCGGGCGGAGCGGGCAATGAGCTGGGCAAATGTCGGCACGTCGCCCTCGTCTTGCTGGAGAACGGGCGCCGCAGCGCTCAGCGCGCGGGGTCGACGCCTGCGGCGCCGTGCCGCGACGTAAGCTCGAGCGTGACCATGCGGGCGATCAACGTCGCTGGAAAGAGCTGACCGACGACCGTCTCGAGATTGGTGAGGCCGCGAGTGAGCGGATGCGTCGGGACAACGTCGCCGAAGCCGGCAGTGGTGAGCGTCACGAAGCTGAAGTACAGCGCGTGGGCGATGACGGCAGGCCCGTCCTCCCGGGGAGGCATGCCCCCGAAGGCGTGAGGCACCAGCAGGCCGAGGGTGGCGTAGAGCCCCGCGAACGTGCTGCCGATCATCAGATACAACACGAGCGTGCCCACGAGCCGATGGTAGGTCACCCGACCGGGCGCGAACACGGCGCGGGCGACCACCCATATCAGCGCGCCGCCCAGGAGCAGCGAGCCGATCAGGTGCAGGTAGGTACCGGCCAGCGACGGCCCCTGAAACCCCAGCACAATCCCCGTCGCGATAAGGGCGATGGCCACGAAGACCGCTGCCCTCGCGGCCCCGCTGGTGGAGGCGACGAGCACCGCGGCGAGGAGCACCGGTGTGACGACGAGGGCGGTCAAGAGGAGCGGGGGCACCAGACCGCTCCTGGGTGCGAGTACGCCCACCGGCGCCACGATGAAGATCGCCACCGCCAACTCGATAGCGAGCACGGTAAGCGCCGGATCGGCCCATCGCTGTCGGAATGAGCCCGAGCTACGCAAGGCCAAAACGCTCCATGCGGGAGTAGAGCTTGCTGCGGCTCAGGCCGAGCAGCCTGGCAGCCCGGGACTTGTTGCGGCCGGTCTGTTTGAGCGCGCCCTCGATGAGCTCGCGCTCGATGGCCTCGAGATCCACACCCTGCGCCGGGAACTCTCCGCCTGCGGGGGGAGCGGCGGCCGCAGGAGCGGGCAGGGGGAGGGGGATCAGAGGCGCGCCGTTCGAAGCCTCCACGCGCCAAGGCAGGTGCTCGGGATTGATCAAGCCCCCCTCACAGAGAATCAGGGCCCGCTCCACCGCGTTGCGCAGCTCGCGCACGTTCCCCGGCCAGGCGTGGGCCAGGAAATGCGCCCGCGCCTCCCGCGAAATCCCCGCCGCCGGCCGCCCCAGCACCACCGGCCCCAGCTCGTCGACGAAGTGCTCGAGCAGCGGCAGGATGTCCTCCGGGCGCTCCCGCAGCGGCGACAGGTGGATCGCGAATACGTGCAGCCGATAGTACAGGTCCTCGCGAAATGCACCCTTGGTCATCGCCACCTGCAGGTCGCGGTTGGTCGCGGCGATGACGCGTACGTCGGCCTTGAGTGTCCGCGTGCCGCCGAGCCGCTGAAACTCCCGCTCCTGCAGCACCCGCAGCACCTTCGCCTGCACCGCCGGACTCATCTCCCCCACCTCGTCCAGAAACAGCGTGCCCCCGGCCGCCTGCTCCAGCCGCCCCGCCCGGGCCGACACCGCCCCGGTGAAGGCCCCCTTCTCGTAACCGAACAGCTCCGACTCGAGCAGCGCCTCGGGGAGCGCCGCGCAGTTGAGCGCGACGAACGGGCCCTCGGCCCGGCGTGACCCGCGGTGGATCATGTGCGCTACGACCTCCTTACCCGTCCCCGACTCCCCGGTGAGGAGCACCGTCGTCTCCGCCGGCGCCACCTTCGCCGCCTGCGCCAACACCCCGCGCCAGGATGGCGACGTCCCGATGACCCCGCCGCGGCGCACGGCACCGTGATCCTGCGTTATGCCTCTTTCGATCGCACCGAGCAGCTGGTCCACGTCCACGGGCTTGGTCAGAAAATCCAGAGCTCCCGCTTGGATTGCCCGCACCGACATCGGAATGTCGCCGTGGCCGGTGAGAAAAATGATCGGAACCCTCACGTTTCCCTTCACGAGCTCCTGCTGCAGATCGAGGCCGCTGAGCCCGGGCAGCTCTACGTCGAGGACCAGGCAGCTCGGCGCATCGCGCCGCGCGCTGGCCAGGAACTCCCGCGCCGACCCAAAGGTCTCCACCGTCATTCCCACGGACCGCAGCAGGCCTCCCACGGCTTCGCGCACGGATGCATCGTCATCCACGACGCACACGGGACGACGCGTGTCCCCACCTTTCGCGATCATGTCGAGCCGAGCGCCGCCTGGACCGCGTCCAGGAGCGCTTCCTCACTGAAGGGTTTGAT
Source organism: Gemmatimonadales bacterium (assembly GCA_035635835.1). Taxonomy (GTDB): domain Bacteria; phylum Gemmatimonadota; class Gemmatimonadetes; order Gemmatimonadales; family GWC2-71-9; genus 13-1-40CM-70-15. The sequence goes on along the minus strand of DASQAH010000215.1, from coordinate 2,884 downwards.
GAGGTAGCCCACGGCTCCATCGCTCAAGGCCTGGGAGCGCGTCTGGGCGTCGTCATGTGCCGTCATAAAGATGACCGGCAGGTCCGGATGGCTGGATATCAACCGGCGCTGTACGTCGAGGCCCGTCATCCCGGGCATGCGCGCATCGAGTACCACACAGTCGGTCCTAGGCAAATCATCGGATTGCAGGAAATCGGCGCCCGAAGCGAATCCCCGGGCCGCGTACCCAACCGACCTGAACAGGCCGCGCAAGGATTCGCGGACGGAATCATCGTCATCGACGACGGCGATCAGCGGATAGTGAGCCACGACGCAACATCTCACGGGGCGGGCACGCAGGGTACTAGATCTTGGTATAGGCTACCCTCATGGCTTGGCGTAGCGGATGCGCAGCCGTTCGGCCATTCTCACCAGGTCCGCCAACGATGCGGCCTGCATTTTCCGCATCACCTGCCCCCGATGAACCTTGACGGTGATTTCCCTCGTCCCCAGCTCGGCCGCGATCTGCTTGTTCAGCAGTCCGGACACCACCCACTCCAGCACTTCGCGCTCGCGCGGCGTCAGGGAGGCGTACCGCCGGCGGAGCTCGGACAGCTCGGCGTGCTGCTGGCGGGCGATCTTATCGCGGTCGATCGCCTGCCGGATCGCGTCCAACAGATCCCGCTCACCGAACGGCTTCGTGAGGAACTCGACCGCCCCAGCCTTCATCGCCCGCACCGACGTCGGCACGTCGCCGTGGCCGGTAATGAACACGATGGGGATCTCCCTGTTCATTTCGGCCATCCGCTGCTGCAGATCGAGCCCGCTCAGGTCCGGCAGCCCTACGTCCAGGACCAAGCACCCCGGCAAATCCGCCGGCGGGCGAGCCAGGAACTCCCGAGCCGACGCAAACGTCTCGACGGCGAACCCCGTCGACCGCAGCAGGCTCCCCAAGGCCTCCCGCACCGATGCGTCGTCGTCCACGACGAACACGGCGGCTCTAGGCGTCGGCATGAACGATCTTAGCGGTACACCGGAAGGGTGAACTCAAAGCTCGCGCCAGGACCGTCCTGCGCGACGACCGACAGCCGTCCCCCGTGATTCTCGACGATGGTGCGACTGATCGACAGCCCCATACCCAGGCCCCCGGGTTTGGTGGTGTAGAGCGCATCGAAGATCCGCGCCACCGTTTGCGGGTCGAGCCCGATGCCCGAATCGCGCACCGTCATACGCACTTCATCCGCCTCGCCCTGCGCCTGGATTATCAGCTCCCGCGCGCGGTCCTGCGCGCCACTCATCGCCTCGATCCCGTTCACGACCAGATTCAACACTACCTGCTGGATCAGCACGCGGTCGCCCCGCACCGGCGGGAGATCGCCGGGCAACTGCGCGCGTAGCTCCACGTCGTGTTTCCGGGCTTCGCCCTGGCACAGCGTGAGCACCTCCCCGATCGCCTCGTTCAGGGCCACACGTTCGCTCAGCGTGCTCGCTTTCTTCGCGAGGGCGCGAATCCGCGAGATGATCTCACTGGCCCGGGTTCCGTCGCGAATGATGCGCTGCGCGGCTTCGCGGGCCTCCTGGAGATTGGGCGACTCTCCCGCCAGCCAACGGAGGCAGGCATTGCCGTTGATCACGACGCCGGCGAGCGGCTGGTTGACTTCATGGGCGATGGAGGCGGCCAGCTCCCCCATCGTCATGACCCGGGTGACGTGAGCGAGCGCTGCCTGTGTCTCGCGCAGCGCTTCCGCCGTCTTCCGGAGCGATTGCATGCTGCGGCGTTGAGCGGCGCTCAGTGAGCCGACCAAGGCGGACGCCAGCACGAACATGACGAAACGGGGGATCTCCTTACTGTCCACGGCCAGCGCAAAGATCGGACTCACGAAGTAGTAGGAGAACGCCGCCGCGGAGAGCGCCGCCGCGAGCAAGCCCGGCCCCACGCCTCCGAGCCATGCACTGAGCATGACGGCGCACAGGAACAACGACACGGGAGCGCTCTCGAAGTGGACATCCAGCCACCGCGCGATGCCCAGGGCCACGGCGGTCGACACTACCGCCACGGCGTAGTTGCGAAACGCCGGCTTGTTGCGACGCCAGAGGAGCCTAGGCCCGTGCATACCGCTGTTTCCCCCACAGCCGGAGCTCACCAACAGGAATTGCGCAGCCGTCTCGAGGGGCATTCTATCAGCCTGTCCGGTTCCGCGCACTTCTGGGCGCCGCGTCCGCTCGCGCTCAGGGGCAGGCGATCGACCCGAAGTGGCTCAGCTTCGACGCTGCGGCGCGGGCGGCGCGATTCCAGCTCATCGCCGGGCTCACCGGCCTGAACGGAGCGCTCAACTTCAATGGGTACTCGGACGGTGGACTCACGTTCGTGGTGCCCCTGGGATGGCAGATCGAGATCGACTTCCGCAACCACGACGGGATGCTGCCGCACAGCGCGGAAATCATCAAGCCCACCACGCCGCCGCCGGTCCAGTCCGTGGCACCCTGGACCAGGGGTTGGTGTCGGAGGCGACGGACACGATGCGATTCACGGCGCAACCCGCGGCTGCGCGCCAGGGGAATGATGACGCCGCCCGACGGGGAACGGGCCGATTGAGCGGACCGGTCGGAGTTCCCCAGCATGGCGCTGCTAAAGCTCGGAGAGCGTCGAGCCAGACCTAGCGCGGCGACGCACCAAACGCTCACTTCAAGCTTCACGAGGGATCCGTGACCTTGATTGGCTCGTACATCTACGCGCTCGTGGCGCTTTCGGTGCTGATCGCCATGGTTGCGTCGTACGCTGCCCTGGATCTGGCGGCTCGCGTGACGGCCGCGGCCGGCTCGACCCGCGCGGTGTGGCTGCTGGGTGGGGCCGGTGCCATGGGAACCGGCATCTGGTCGATGCACTACCTCGGCATGCTGGCGT
>DASQAH010000214.1:0-3065 GCA_035635835.1 Gemmatimonadales bacterium | reverse complement strand
ACGTTCACGTGCCCCAGCCGGCTGAGCAGCGCCGAGAACCCGTCGCCGGCCTCGCGCGCGAGCCGACCGCCTTCGGCATACGCCGCCTCGGCCTCCTCCCAGCGCATCACCTTGCGGCGCACCCGGCCCAGCCGCAGCTGCGCGGCGATCCGGTCCGTCATGCTCAGCCGTGTGTCCCCGATCCGCAGCATCGTGAGTACGACGTCGGCCGCCTCGTCGTAGTGTCCGTCATCCTCGAGCGCGTGCGCGTAGGCCATCAGACCGGGCGCGAGCATCCGCACGTCGGCTTTGACCTGAGCATCGCGTGCGGTGCGCACTAGCCCCTGAAGGTGCGCCGCTTCCGGGATCCCCAGGCCCAGCTCGCGGCAATAACGCTCCGTGGCCGCCCATTGGTAGCGGAACGCGTCCGCAGTCACGGGCGGCTCGTGATCCTCCGCCAGGAGGTCCAGGAGGCGCAGCACCAGGAATGCTCCCTGGCCCAGGCGCACCATCGGAGTGGTCGACGGGTGCAGCTCCGCTCGTTCCAGAAACACGGCATGTGGCATGCTCGTCGGACGCGTGACGGCGTCAGGCATCTGATCATTTCTCCCGTTTCGGCCCCTGAGCAGGCCTCGACTGCCTGCTGCAGGCAGTAGCTGTGCCTCAACCGCAACGTCCTCAGGCACTTCAACATAGCGTTTCCGAGCCAGGCGCGTTAGACCGCAAAAGCTGCGCTTTCTGGCTTTCCACCGCACGAGATTAGTGACGCTGCAGAGCTGGCGGGGGCTTTTTTGGACCCCATCCCGCGCGCCTTTGCCCTCGCCGTTTTCGCACCTGCGCCACGGGACCTCACGGCTCGGGCGCCTGAAGCACTGGTAGCCTGCAACCCTTTTGGTGGGGTTCGCATCTAACGGAGTGCAGAGCGAAACAATCGTCCGTGGGCAAGCGTACTCAGCCCAGGACTAGAGATAGATTGGTCGCGGCCGGAGTGTGACGGCCACTTCGCCCGACCGCCAACCCGGGGAGTTTTCGGCCCCGGGTTTGGTTTTTTGCTAGGCCGGTCCGCCCCCGCCCTCGTCGAGGTAGATCAAGGTGCCGCGCCGGGCCACGACGCTGGAGAGCGCCTCGAATACTTTTGGGTCGAGTACGCTGCCTGAGAGTTGGCTCATGCGCTCGACCGCCTGTTCCGGGGTGAGCTTCTCCTGGTAGGGGCGCGAGCTGCTGAGGGCGTCGTAGACCTCGGCGGCGCCGATGATGCGCGCGCCGATGGGGATCTCCTCCGCCCGCAGGCCCTCCGGGTACCCCGTGCCGTCCCAGCGCTCGTGGTGGTGACGCACGGCCCCGATGATCGGGCCGAGGTGGCTTAAGGGCGTAAGGATCTGGTAGCCGATGATTACGTGCTGCTTGATGTGCTCGTACTCCTCGGGCGTGAGCGGACCCTGCTTCTCCATGACCGACTCACGCGTGCCGATCTTCCCGATGTCGTGGAGACGACCGGCTACCCGTACCTGTTCGACTTCCTCGTCGGAGAGCCCGTACTGGCTGGCGACGGTAGCCGAGAGGTCGGCCACACGGGCGGAGTGGCCCCGCAGATAGGGGTCCTTCGCCTCCAGGGCGTTGATCAGCGCTTCGAGGGTCGCCACCGAGATGCGCTCCAGCTTATTCCGCTCGCGCTGCAACTCAGCGGTCCGCGTGGTGACTTCTTCCTTAAGCCACTGGTTCAGCTGCCGGTTCTCGAGCAGCATCTCGCGCCGCTTGAGCGCGCGCTGCACCGCACGTCCGAGGTCGGCGAGCTCGATCGGTTTGGTGAGGTAATCCATGGCGCCGCGCTGCATGCACAAGGCGGCGCTGGTCGCGTCGTTGATCGCCGTGAGCATGAGGATGGCGAGGTCGGGCTCGACTTCCAGGGCCAGGGGCACCAGGTCGACTCCGCTGGTGCCGGGCATCCGGATGTCGCATAGCATGAGCGCCACTTTGTGACGCCTGAGCTGCTGCAACGCCTCCTCCCCCGATGCCGCGGCGTACACCTCGAACTGCTGCTGGGCGAGGAACTTCTTTAGGGCGTTGCGAATGGGCTCCTCGTCGTCCACTACCAGCACGGACACGGGACCCGAGGTATCGACCACGCGGTACTCCTTGCCTACCTGCCGGGAAAATGGCGCTCCCCAGCGGGTCTGGATAGTCCCGGCGCGCCGGCCGGGGGGGCGCCGCAGTGCGGGTTTACCCCGCCGCCAGAAAGACGAGATTCCCCGGCGCCGGCACCAGGCCAGCGCGGTGCGCCCGCGTGAGCAACTCGGTGACCGCCTGCCGGCCGGTAACACCATAGTCGACGGTGTAGGCGTTGACATACATGCTGACGAATCGGTCGGTCTGCGCCGCGTCGAGGCCGCGGCTGAAGCGCTGGGCATGTTGCAGCGCTTCTGGCCGGTGGGCGAGGCCGTAGACGATGCTCGCCTTCAGATCGCCGGCGATGGCTGGCAGCAGCTCCGGGCCGAGATCGCGGCGCACCACGTTGCCCCCGAGCGGCAGGGGCAGCCTCGTCTCGCCGCGCCACCATTCTCCCATGTCCGCCCACAGATGCAGCCCGCGCTCAGCGAACGTGAGCTGACCCTCGTGGATCAGCACGCCGGCGTCGGCGCGGCCGGACGCGACGTAGTCCTCGATTTGATCGAACGGCACGACCACGGGCCGCACCTGCGGCTGGTAGAGTTGCAGGGCGAGCCAGGCAGTCGTGAGCGTGCCGGGAATCGCCACGGTGCGGCCGGCCAGCGCGGCGCGTGTTTCGCTGGCGGAAAGCGGGGCGGGAGTGCGCGCCACGACGCGAGGCCCGTAGCCATCCCCGATGCTCGCGCCGTGCGCCAGCAGTGCGTAGCGGTCGGCGAGATGCGCGTAGGCGTGGATTGAGACGGCGGTCACCTCCAGCTCCCCCGCGAGCGCGCGCTGATTGAGGCTTTCAATGTCCGCCAGTTCGTGGACGTAGCGGCGCTCGCCGGTGTCGATCCGCCCTTCGGCCATCGCCCAGAACATGAATGCGTCGTCGGCGTCAGGACTGTGGGCCAGATGGATCGTCCGCAAGCCGGGGGGGG
>DASQAH010000213.1:0-2478 GCA_035635835.1 Gemmatimonadales bacterium | reverse complement strand
GCCCGGTGGCACGCCGCTCACGCGATAGCGGCCGTCGGCATTCGCCAGCGCACCCAGCGCCGACCCCGCGATCGCGACGCGGGCCGGCAGGGGCTCGCCGGTCGACTGGGCCGTAACCCGGCCGATGATGGTGCCTTGTTGCGCCCGGGCAGGCGGGACGACCGCCAGCACGAGCGTGACGGCGGCCGTCAGTGAGAATGCTGACGTGCGGTTCATCGATACCTCCGCTAGGGCGCCGCCCACGGCGCTGCCCGCCCCCCCAAGGCTTACGCGGGGCGACTGTCTCGATATTGTGACGCGCTTCCCAGAGGGTCGCAAGGGGACCAGATTGTCAGGATTGTGTCGCGCAGTCCGCGTCTGGTGGCGTGGGCCGAAGCCTCCGCAGCGCCCGGCGACGAGAGCCGCGCGGGCTGGAGCCAGCGCGTCACGCGCGTACGTTACTGCGGCGCGGAGCCCACGCCCGGCTCCGGGCGCTCGTCGGTCGAAGGGGAACGAGCGCGAGCGTCGTGCCTTGCAGCGAGATGGCGCGGAGTCCTAGGCCCGGCGCCCGAGCGGAGGTGGCTCATGCGTGTCCTCTCCCTCGCGGTGGGGCTTTGTTCTTCTTTGGAGCTGGCCAGACGGACGCGGCTCGCCAATATTCGGTGCGAGCGTTACTCCATCGTCCTGCACTTCCGGAGGTGGCCGTGTCCTTCAACGCGTCGCGGGGCCGAGCGTCCGTGGTGTTTCTTGCTGTATGCGTCGGCGTGACAGGCGCCACGTCCCGGCGCGCGACTGAGCAGATACAGACAGATGATAATGTCCGCCCGGCCGGGACCCTGCGCGACGGCGTCCTGAGCCTTCGCCTCGACACGCGCCTGGGTATGTGGCACCCGGACGGCGAGGACGCGCCTGGCGCGACGGTGCCGGCGTTCGCGGAGGTCGGGCGACAGCTCCAGATCCCCGGTCCGGTCATCCGCGTCCCCTCCGGCACCGAGGTTGTCGTGATGGTGACGAACTCCGTACCCGGCAGCGTGCTCACACTCCACGGGCTCGTCTCGCGCCCTCTGCCGGCCGGTGGGCCCGACAGCGTGCAAGTCACCCCCGGCCCGTCGCGCGAGGTGCGTTTCCGGGTCGACGCGCCGGGCACCTACTACTACTGGGGCACGACGACAGGCCGGGGCTTCGTCGCGCGAACGGGAGAGGACGCGCAACTCTCCGGCGCCATCGTCGTCGACAAGCCCGGCATCACGGGGCGCCGCGATCGCATTCTCGTCATCGGTCAGTGGGCCGACACGACGCCGTCCGAGACGAATCCGGACCGCTTCATGCGGCGACTGCTCCTCGTGGTGAACGGCCGGTCGTGGCCGCACACCGAGCGTCTATCGTACGCCGTCGGCGACACCGTCCGCTGGCGCGTGATAAACGCCTCGACCAATGTGCACCCTATGCACCTTCACGGGTTTTACTACCGCGTGGACAGCCGCGGCGACGGCACGGGCGACACGACCTACGCCGAAGACCGCCGCGACCGCGTCGTGACCGAGCGGATGCGGATCGGCCAGACAATGCTGATGACGTGGGTGCCGGAGCGACCGGGGAACTGGCTCTTTCACTGCCACTTCACGCCGCACTTCGCCCCGCGCGCTCCCCTAGGCATGCGCCTCGACGCCTCGGTCGGCGTCTCTCAGGCACGCCACGTGCAGAATCACGCGCTCGAAGGGATGACGGGCCTCGTGCTCGGGGTCGCAGTCACGCCCGGGCGTGTGACGTCACTACCGCTCGCAACCGATGTCGCCCCTCGCCGGCTGCGGCTCCTCATACGCCCCAGCGTCGGCGGAACCGAGCGTGCACCGATCTATGCCTTCGCGCTGCACGAGGGGGGCGCTGAGCCTCCGCCCGACTCGGGTGTCCGCGCAGGCCCGCCCCTCGTGCTGACGCGCGGCGTCCCAGTCGCGATCACGGTTGTGAACCGGACTCCCGAACCGACGGCAATTCACTGGCACGGCATCGAGCTCGAGAGCTACTTCGACGGCGTAGCCGGCTTCAGCGGAAGCGCCAAGCGCGAGTCGCCGCTGATCGCGGCGGGTGATTCGTTCGAGGCGCGCTTCACCCCGCCGCGCGCCGGGACGTTCATCTACCACACGCACGTCGACGAGCTCCGCCAGCAGCCGGCCGGCATGTCCGGCGCGCTCATCGTCCTCGAGCGCGGGCAGCGCTACGACCCGGCGACCGACATCCCAGTGCTCATCACTTCGCCACGCGATTCGGCGGATGAGGCGCACACGGTGCTCCTCAATGGACGCCTGGCGCCGGCGCCGCTCGACGTCCGCGTCGGCGTGCCGCACCGCCTGCGCTTCGTCAACATCACGATCGCGCGCCCCTCGATCCGCGTGGAGCTTCGCCGGGACACGACTCTGCTGACGTGGCGTGCGCTGGCCAAGGATGGCCGCGAGCTGCCCGCCGCGCGCCAGCTCGCGCGCCCGGCGCGCCAGCAGATCA
>DASQAH010000212.1:0-14421 GCA_035635835.1 Gemmatimonadales bacterium | reverse complement strand
GCTCTATGCCAATGTCGGATCGTCGTTCGAGACGCCCACGACCACCGAGCTGGCCAACCGGCCCGATACGGCTGGGGGCTTCAACCCCACCCTCATGCCCCAGCACGCGGTGAACTACGAGATCGGTGCGCGGGGGGGGCTAGGGCTCAGCCGGGGCGGCCGGCGATTGAGCAGGACGGTCGCGCTGTTCCAGGCCGATGTCCGAGATGAGCTGATTCCCTACCAAGTGCCGATGTCTACGCGGACCTTCTTCCGCAACGCCGGCAGCTCCCGTCACCGCGGTGTGGAGCTGGGAGGGGCGTTGGCGCTGGCTCCCGGCCTGACGCTGCGCGGCACCTATACCTACTCCGACTTTCGCTACGTGCATTACAGTCCGGATACGGCGCACACGGTCGTGCTCGACGGCCGGATGTTGCCGGGCGTGCCGCGGGACTGGGGGCATGCCGCTCTGCGGGTCAATCCCGCCATAGCAAGAGGCGGGTGGATCGAGGTGGAGACGACGCATTCCTCTTCCTACTTGGTGGACGACGCGCTGAGCAGGCGCACGTCCCAGTGGTGGACGACCAATTTGCGGCTGGGGTGGGAAGGGACACCGAGGAGGGGCGCTAGGGTAAGCCCCTTCCTCGGGATCAGCAACCTATTCAACCGGTTGTACGTGGGGTCGGTGGTGATCAATGCTGCGGGCGGCCGCTACTATGAGCCAGCCCCGGGAAGAAGCTTCTACATCGGCGTGTCGGTCGCGGCAGAGCAGTGACGCCTCGCCGTGACGGTTTTCCTCGATGCTGTCTTATTTGTAGCGGTAAGTAATCCGCCCGCGCGTCAGGTCGTACGGCGACAGGTCGACTGCGACCCGGTCCCCCTGGAGAATGCGGATGTAGTTCTTCCGCATCTTGCCGCTTACATAGGCCAGCACCTCGTGGCCGTTCTCCAGCTTCACCCGGAAAGTCGTGTTGGGGAGGACTTCCGTTACCGTCCCCATCATCTGGATCGCGTCGCCAGCCACGGACCGAATCGGCTCCTTTCGCTAGGCGGTGCGGGGGTCCATTGTCGAGTCGCGCGGCGGCCCCGCCCCCCGCTCGATATACGACGCGTGCCGACCGCATGTTTGGCAGGTCAGATTGATCCGCTCGGTCGTCGGCGCGACGTCGGGGTGTGAACCGCGCCGACGCGGTACCCGCAGGACCTTGCGGCCACCGCAGGATGGGCAGACCAGGGGTGTGTGCTCCCGGTCGGCCGCGATGAGCGCCAGAGCTTCCGGCGCCCGGTATTCTTTAATGCCGCGTCGCCCCACCTGTTGCGTGCACCTCCAAACTGCAAATCTAGCCCGACCCTGGTCGCCTTGACAGCCCCTCTCGGGGGCGTATCTCTAGGCCCAACCGGAGGTTGCCATGGACGGCCCGGACTTCCAGCGGGTAGCCGAGATCGCAGTCGACCAGGTCAAGCCCGAGCACCAGGGGTTCACCCTGACGGGGCAGGGGCCCGACCAGGCCGAGTATCGGCTCGACTTGCACTTCGAGCTGCCCCTCGACCCGCGCACGCGGACCGTGCTGGGGGAGTTGCTGTCGCAGTCCGAGTTGACGATCTCCCGTCGCCCGCCGGCCGCGCCGCTGGCCGCGCTGCGGGCCCGTCGTGACCGCGCTCACCGGCCGTGATCGGTACCCGTCACGGCGCTGGGCCCCGCGTTCCCTCTATCGTGTCTCCTCACCCCCCTCCCTACCCTAGGGAAGGCACTCGATGACGTTGCCTACCGCCCGCGGCCCCCGACCCGGCGTGCGCCAGCTTGCCCTGGCATGCGCCATGGTGCTCGCGGGGTGCACCGGCGGTGCGAGGAGTGGCGGCGGACCAGCTACGGTCTCGCCGGCGGACCTGACTGCTCTCGAGACAGAGCGTTCCCAGCATCCCACCGACCCCGAAGTCAATCTCCGCCTTGCCCGGGCCTACTACGCCGTCCAGCGCTATGCGGACGCCCGTGGCGCACTCCAGATCGTGTTGGTCGCGCAGCCCGGCAACACATCGGCCCGCGCCTATCTGGGCCTCACGTACGAGGGACTCGAGCAGTACGACTCCGCGCGGGCGGTCTACACCAGGCTGCTCGCCGACCAGCCTCCCCCGAGCCGAGCGGTGCGTCGCCTGCTGGACGGCCGCCTGGCGCTGCTGACCCGCAAAGAGCTGCAGCAGCGCGCGCGCTTTGCCATCGCCCGTGAGTCGCTGCTCGTAAGGACGCCTCCCGACTCGAACACGATCGCGGTCATGCCGTTCCGCTACACCGGCGCCGACAGCTCGTTGCGGCCGCTGGAGCGCGGGCTCGCGGCTCTCGTCGTGACCGACCTGTCGCGGGTGCGGCGGCTGCGCCTGGTCGAGCGCGAGCAGCTGCAGGTGTTGCTCGACGAGCTGCAGCTCGCGGCGAGCGGTCGGGTCGATCCGGCGACCGGCGCCCGCTCCGGGCGCCTCGTGGGGGCGAGCGAGGTAGTGGAAGGCCAGTTCTCCGAAGTGCCGACGGCGAACTTCCGCGTGGATGCGTCAGTGGTGCGCGCGAGCGATGCCGTGATCGCCGCGACCGGCTCAGGGTCGGATAAGCTCCTGGCACTGTTCGATATCGAGAAGACGGTTGTCTTCCAGCTGCTCGACAAGCTGGCCATCACCCTCACGCCGGGCGAGCGCAGCGCGATCAGCGAGCGCCCGACGCGCGACATTCAGGCCTTCCTGCTCTACAGTCGCGGCCTCGAGGCGCGGGACCGGGGAGACTTCGTCGGAGCCTCCCAGGCCTTCCAGGCCGCCGCGCAACGCGATCCCGGCTTCTCCGCCGCCGCGCAGGATGCCCAGTCGAGCCAGGCGGCGCAGACTGCCACGACGACGCCGGCGGCGGAGGTCGCTGCCACCGTCGGGGGCGGGGGAGGGGGCGGCGGGGCAGGCGTGGGAACGGCGTCGCCCGCGCCCAACCAGGGAACCCTGACAGCGGCGATCAACAACGCGGTCCCTTCCGGGGCGGCTAAGCTGGAAGCGACTCAGCCGACCACTAAGGGCACGACGACGACGCCGACGAACGGAACGATTCAACAACTGCCGCCGACCGATCCGAACCGCATCTGCGAGGGCGCGTCGTGCGCCGGCGTGCGGTCCGTCCTCACCGGCACGATCATCATCATCATCAAGCGGCCGTAAGACTCTCGAATGCGCCGTCGCGTCCGCTGCGCCTGCCTGGTGGCTCTCGTCGCCGCGTCCGTCCCCCTGCGCCTTGGCGCGCAGGCGAACGACGCGCTGTACGATCGCTTCAATGCGCTGTCCGGATGGGAGTTCCGACGTTACGCCTTCGACCCCGGCATCACGCTCAAGTCCATTTCCCAATGGGACATGCCGCTCGTGCTCGTGACGCCCGTGGGCCGCAGCCTGTCTGTGGACTTGACGAGCTATCTGGTGAGCGGCCGCGTCGAAAGCTACGGCGGCACGACGGAGACCCTGAGCGGGTTGACCGACACGCAGCTCCGCATGCTGTACACTGTGCGTCGCGACCGGGCCGTCGCCTCCCTGTCGTTCAACCTGCCGACGGGCAAGCACTCGCTCTCGACCAGTCAGTTCCAGGTGAACGGGGCGGTCGGCTCGACCTACCTCGCGTTCCCGGTCTCGAGCTTCGGCACCAGTCTCGGCGTGACGGGCGGCCTAGCGTACGCACAACGCGTCGGTGAATGGAACCTCGGGGTCTCGGGCAGCCTACGCTACCTCGGCTCGTATGCGCCGTTCTCGAACGACACCCTCACCTACAGCCCGGGACTCGAAGGGCGCGTGCGGGCCGGCGCCGACCGACTGCTGGGCCAGAAGGCACGGCTGCTCCTTGGTGTCACGGTGAGTTCCTTTTCGACCGACGTGTACTCCGGCTCGAACGCGCTGCTATCGGGGTGGTACTCCCCGGGCGCGCGCGTGATCGTCGACGCAGCGCTCGTTCGAGTGGTCGGCCGCGCCACCGTCACAGCGCTCGCCTGGGACTTCTACCGGCGAGCGGGTCTCACCAATGGCGCGTCGAACCTGGAGACGCGGGAGAACGTGCTCAACGCCGAGCTCCGCGTCGCCCACCCAGTGGGAGGGGGGGGGCGGCTGCAGCTCGAGCCGATGGTGGCTTTCCGCCAGTGGAGCCCGGCCGACTACCGCGGCGGCCGTCTCTACTCGACGGGTGTCTCGGCCCGGTACGGTATCAACGATCGGCTCTCCGCAATTCTGTCGGGCCGGCTGGACACGGGGTGGGTCTACGCCCGCGATCGGGGGTTCGCCAACCTGACGGGCAGCGGCTTCACCTTGTGGGTGCGCTATCAGCGGTAGCGGAATTCTTGACGGCCCCGGGGGACGGGTAGTAGGTTGGCGCCACCTTCAACGCGGGAGCAGCGCTTCCGATGCCAGCCGAGCTCGGCGGGTCGCAGATCTCCTCGCTGCTCGAGGCTCTCCCCGGAATCGCCAGCGTGCTTCGGAGCCCGGTGGCGGACGCGCTCATCAAGGCGATCCGCGCGTCGGCCGGCATCGGCGACTTCACGGTCGAGGACGCCGAAGAGTTGGTGCGGTATGCGGTCCGTCGGGGCCTGATCGGCCCGGACGAGGGAGACCGAGTGTTGGCGGAAGTGCAGGTCGCGTTGAAGGCGAAGCGCAAAGCGGCGCGCGGAGCCAAGCCGAAGGGAAAAAAGAAGAAGTCTCGCCGCTGACGGACAGGTGCACCGCGCGCTCCAGTTAGGGGCCGGCCTTACGCTGGCCTTCGCTATTCTTACCTGCACCAACGAGCGGGTCACCGGCCCCACCAGGCCGGGGGCTTTGCTGCTGGACGTCCACGCCCTCGTGGCCAGCTCGCCCGGCCAACCCGTTATCCCCCTCGACAGCCTGCGCATCACCCTGCGTCGCCCCACGGAGACGACCTACGCGTACGACAAGACGATCCTGGTCCGCTCCGACACCGTCAAGGGCGACTCGGTGGTGCTGCGGCTGGACGTCCAGCTCCAGCAGTCGGCCGAAGACTTCATCCTCGACGTCACCGCCTTCGGGGTGGGCATCGCCTGGTACTCGCTCACAGCCAGCGTGCATCTCACCGCCGGCGCCACCGCCGCGCCGACCCCCTTCCTCGCCCGCTACATCGGCCCGGGCCACAACGCCAAGCTCGTGCGGGTGTTCCCGGTGGATACGACAGCGATCGGCGGGACGAGCTTCCCGCTGCGCAGCGTGGTCACCGACTCCTCGGACGGCGTTATCACGGGTGTGCCGGTCGGCTACCGGCTGAGCGACGCGACCCATGGCTCGGTCACGACGGGCTACTTAAGCGCCTCGTTCACCGCTGCGCCGACGGTGCGGGACAGTGTGTGGGTGTTCGCGGAGACTCCCACGCATCTTAAGGACTCGACGCGCATCCACATCCTCCCGCCGGCCGCGAGCCTCCAGAAGGTGTCGGGAGACGCGCAGACCGCCGTGCTCGGCGCGCCGCTCAAGAATCCCCTTGTCGTGCGGGTGCTCGATGCGTTGAACGGCGGATTCAAGGGAGACACGGTGCGCTGGACGGTGACCACCGCCAACGCCACGCTCACGGCCCCGTTCTCGGTCTCTGACGACACCGGATACGCGCTCGTGTCGCTCACACCGAGCGCCCTCGGCTCCGTGACCGTGCAGGCAGCCGTGACGGGACTCTCAGGCTCACCGCAGACCTTCACCGTGACGTCGACCGCCGGCACGGTCCGGCAGGTGATCATCAGCCCGAAGCTCGACACGATCGCGCGGGGCCTGACGGTCCAGTACACGGCAGTCGCCAAGGATCAGTCCGGCAACGTCGTGAACACGCCGTTCAACTGGGTTTCCACAGCCCAGACGATCGCGACCATCAACCCCTCCGGGCTTGCCACGGCGGTGGCGGGCGATTCGACGCTCGTCATCGCCGGCGCCGGCGGCTACGCGGACACGGCCAAGCTGTACGTGCGGGCGCTGCGGACAGTGGTCGTGAGTCCGGCCGATACGGTCGTGACGGCGGTGAACGACTCGTTCCCACTGACGACGAGCGCCAAGGACAACTTCGGTGCGGTGATGACCACCGGCTTCACGACCCGCGTCTTCTCCGCCTCGCCGAACGTGGTGGTCGTGAACGCTGCCACCGGTCGGATCAAGAGCGTCGGCGCCGGCAACGGCGTTCTGGTGGTCCGCGACTCCGTCGATCCGCTGCTCGTCGTGCAGGGCTCGGCTACGGTGCACGTGAATCAGGTGACGTTCGGGATCGCCAATGCGCCCAAGGATAGCATCGAGGTGGGTGTCGGCGGCAAAGCGCAGATCGTGGGCCATGCTCTCGATCGCAACGGCTATGTCATCCCGGGCAAGACCTTTGGCTGGGCGACCCGCACGCCCACCATCGCGACCGTCGACGGCAGCGGCAACGTGACCGGCGTCGCGCTGGGCCAGACCTACGCCGTCGATTCGGTGGATGGGTTCAGAGATTCGACTCGCGTCTCGGTGGTCCCGACCCCGCCCCCGGTGATCCAGTGGGCAACGGACACTATCGCCGTCGGCAACGGGGGCAACATCTCCGTCGCGTTGTCGCTCACCCGGCCGCCGAGCACCGGCCCCCTCATCGTGAAGCTCACCTCGAGCGACACGGCGATCGCCCGGCCGCAGAGCAAGACCGTGACCTTCCCAGCAGGCACCGCGGGCGCGTCGGTCGTGATCAACGGGGTCGGCGCCGGCCGGGTGACGCTGACGGCCAGCGACTCGTCGGGCCAAGGGTACCAGTCCGGCTCCATGGTCGTCACCGTGGTCTCGACGATCCAGTTCCAGGAGACCGGAACGTTCACGCAGCAGCCCAACTTCTACGTGAACCAGAACGAGACCCACCGGGCCCAGGTGTTCCTCTCGGATCCCGCACCAGCCGGTGGGCTGGGTGTGACGTTCGTGTACGGGAAGCCGGGCACATCCACGGTCAGCCCCGCACCCGCCATCATCCCGGCGGGTCAGCTCGCGGCTGACATCGTGATCTCCGGCCTCGCCCCCGGCACAGACAGCGTCGTTCCGACGTCCGGCGGATTCGTCGGCAAGTTCTCGCGCGTGTATGTCGCGGCCAACAAACTGACGCTGACCAGGGCATACCCCTACACGGGCTTGCTGGGGATTGGGCAGACGGCACAGCCGTACGTCTCCATCACGTACTCCATGGACCACAACCTGGTGTTCTCGGCGACGCTGTCGCCGGGTATCGGAACGGTCCAGACGCCGGACACGATTCGGTCGGGCGGCTACAACGGGTTCTTCACCGTGGTGGCAACGGCTCCAGGCAAGACGTACCTGACGGTGTCGGCGCCCGGGTGGGTGGGCGTAACGGACTCGATGACGTTCACGACCCCGCACCTACAGGCGACCGGCTCAGGCAGTCTCGTCGCAGGTGACCCGAACAAGGGGACCTGGTACGCCTACACCAACGACTCGGCTGGCGGCAATCACACGGTAAAGGACACGGTCGTCGTCACCGCGGTCTCCCGGAATCCCTTGGCCGTCGCCGTGGACAGTGCGACCGGCCGCGTGGTCCCGGGGTACGGCTCGGTGGGGGTCGGGAGCGCGCTGCGTGCGTTGCCTTCCGCGGGCGGAGACTCGGCCTGGATAGTGTTGACCGCGACCGGCTACGCAGCGGATTCGTTCAAGGTGCACGTCACCAGGCCGACGCTCACCTTCAGCGTCGGCTACCCCTACTACGCCCACGTCGGGATCGGCACGCTCTACCAGAACGCCGGGTACTTGCAGATCCCGTACGTCCGGACAGACACATTCACGGTGTTGTTCGGACACACCAGGCGCGGGATTGTCTCGGGGCCGGACTCGGTTCGAATCATCAAAGGGCAGACTAGCGCGTCCTTCAACATCGTGGGCGACTCGCTTGGTACCGACGCGATCTTCATCACCCGGGCTACAGGCTACGTGGTGACGCCAGACACGCTGGTCTACACCGTGGGCCCGATTCACGTGCGGCCCTACACCTACCCGAGCGTCACGAACTATACGATCAGCGCGCCCACTGTCGTGACCGCGGTCGTGGTGGATTCGGCGAACGGCTATGCGTTCCCACTCGTCGCCCCCCTCCGGGTGACTCTGACATCGTCAAAGCCCGCCGAGTTCACCCTTGACTCGGGCGCCGTGACGATCGATTCCGGTCTGACGTACAGCTACACGCACCCCGACACACTGCGGTTCCGTGGCGTGGACACAGTGGGGGCGCGGATCCTCTCGAGCGCACCCGGCTCCACCCCAGACTCCTCCAACGTGATCAGGGTGTTCCCGACGCCTCTGCAGCTCAATCGCGGGTACCCGTATACAGTCGGTCGCGGGCTGAGAGAGCCGAACAACAGTGTATCTCTCGTCGGCGGTGTGGCGCCGAGTGCGGTGGCCGTGACGCTCCAGCGCTACAACCGGGCGGTGGACTCGCTATCGACTGGCACCGTGACGATTCCCCAGGGGCAAACCACGAGTGGTTCCTTCGAGCTCCTGGCCATCGATTCGACCGGGACCGACTCGATCACGGCCTCGGCCGCGGGCTACGTGACGACGAAGCTCACGATCTCGCCGGAGGCCGCAAGCCTCATCCAGGGTGGCATTCCGGCGACTCGACTCACGACAGATCTGCCCTATACGGCCCTCGTGTACACGGGCACCCGGTCGCGCACCATCCTGAAGCCGTTCTCCACGGTGAGCGTGACGGTCGTCTCCACGAACCCGAACGTGGTCCTGATCGACTCTGCGGGAGGCACTATCAGCCCGCGTGGCGACACGGCGGTGACACTCGTGGATACCACCCGCACTTACGGTGGGGTCCGCGTGAGGTTCGTGGGCAGCGGCAGCGCGAGGCTGCTGTACTCGGCGGGCCCAGGGTTCGCCACCGACTCGACACCGCTGGTCACCGTCACTGGCCCGACGCTGCACCTCAGCACTGGCAATCAGAACGTGGGTGTGGGTCAGCTGCTGACGGGCCAGTACGTGTACGTGGATAACCCGGTTACCGGCACGCCGCTCGTGGTGCAGCTGCTGAAGAGCGACAGCCTGCAGCCAGCGGCGAGCCAGGCGTTCACTCTGTCGGCGTCGTCGGTGACCATCCCGGTCAACTCTACGGGCAGCAATACGTTCGAGATCCAGGGCAATGCGATCGGCAGCGCCGTCCTTACGGCGCGGGCTCCCGCTTACAGCCAGAGCACCGGAACCGTGTCCGTTAGCCAGCCCAAGCTCGTCGTCTCGCCCAAGAACCTCACGCTGACTGTGGGCCAGGTGCCCTACTCGGTCTACGTGTACACGGCCGATCAGAGCGGCGCCACCCACATTGTAGCGGCCCCGCTGGCGGTGAACGACACCTCCAGGGCCTCCACCGTCGTTCAGCCCGACTCGCTCGTGCTCCAGGTGCCGGCCCGGCTGTCTTCCACCTCGGTAGGCCTCCAAGGCTTCGTTAAGGGCACAGCGCCGGTCATCTTCACCGCGGCAGGCTACAGTCCCGACACGGTGGTGGTTGCGGTGGATACGGGGCAGCTCAGCCTAGTGAACCCGCCGAACGGGCTTGGCCCGGGCCAGATCTCGACCAACCAGATGTACGTCCAGCTGACGTACACCACGGCTGCCGGAGTTGTGGTCAACCTCGCGTCGAACAACCCGAACGTCCTCACGGTGCCAAGTACTGTGACGATTCCGGCCAACAACAGTTACGCCTACTTCGCAGTGACTGGGGTAGGGGTCGGGACGGCCAACGTGACCGCGACCGCTACCGGTGTGAAGCCAGCGGCGGCGGTCCCGGTGCGGATCAGCATGCCCAAGTTCGTGGTCAGCCTGGCCTCGACCAGCAACGCCGGCCAGAAAGCGACGATCACCGTCTACGCTGCGGACTCGCTGGGGACCACGCGCACCCTCACTTCACCACTGACGGTGTCGCTCGCCTCGACCAACCCCAACCATGCGGTGTTCGACTCGGCGACGGTCCACATCCCGACGGGGTCGTCCTCTGTATCGACGGGCGTCGTGTTCGACACGGCAGGCACCTACACGATCACCGCCGCCTTGCCGACGGGCGGTGGCTACACCCCCGGGAGCGCGACGACCACGACGACGGGCGCGCTAGTACGCATGATCGCGCCGACGTCCTTCAGCCCGGCCTCGGTGACCATCAAGGCAGGCCAGTACGTAACCTGGAGGAACGACGACGGCATCGCGCATACGACAACGTCAAATGCCGGTGTCACGCCTGCGTGGAGCAGCGGCAATCTTTTGCCTGGGGGGACCTACCAGGTCTACTTCGGGACTCCGGGGACCTATGGCTACTACTGCGCCATCCACGGGGCTGCTTTGATGAGCGGCACTGTCATCGTCCAGTAGCCGCCTACACCCGGAACTCCTTCACCAGCGACCGCAACTTCTCTGCGCCCTGCAGCAGCGCGCTGGCCGCCGCGGCCATCTCCTCGGTCGATGCCCCCTGCTGCTCGGTCGCCGCGGTCACCTGCTCGGCGCTCGACGCGTGGCTCACCGCGCGCCCCCCCACCTGCTGCGCGCGCTCCCCCAGCTGTTGAGCCACCTCCCGGTTCTGCTGCGCCGCCACCGTCACCCGCGCCGCCGCCTGCTCCACCTGCTCGATCGCTGCGACGATCTCCGCCAGCCCGCGGGCCGCTCCTTCGGCCACCGATTCCACTCCCCGAACCTTCGCTTGGCCCGCCGCCATCGTCGCAGTGACGTCCTCCACTTGGGTGCGGATCACCGCCGTTGTCGCCGCCACGTCCGCAGCCGCCTTGGCGGACTCGTCGGCGAGCTGGCGCACTTCCTCGGCGACTACCGCGAATCCCTTGCCGTGCTCGCCTGCCCGAGCCGCCTCGATCGCCGCATTGAGGGCCAACAGATTTGTCTGGGACGAGATCCGCTTGATCAGCTCCACGAAGTCGTCGATTGCAGCGCTCTGCTCCGCCAGTTGCTGCACCTGCGTGGATGTCGTTTGCACCACCTCGCGCACGTTCAGGAGCGCGCTCCCTGCCGCCAGCACGTCGCCGCGATGACGGTCGGCCACAGTGCGGATCTCTTGGCCCAACAGCGCCACCCGACCTGTCGCCTCCGCCATCTCGCCGGCCGCCTTCCGGAGCCGGTCCAGCCCCGCCCCCATCGCGTTCAGCTCGTTGCGCTGCTGTTCGGCGCCCCCTGAGATCTCCACCATCGCTGTCGAAACCTCGGCGCTCGAGGCGGCGAGCTGCTCGCTCACCGCCGACAGGTCCCCCGCCGAGCCCGCGATGCGGTCTGACTCGCAGATGACCTCGCCCACGATGCCGCGGAGCCGCTCGCCCATCACGCGCATTGCGTCGGCCAGCACCTGAAACTCGCGCGGCATGCGGCCCGTGGTCACCGGTCGCAGATCGCCGGCGCCGAACCGCTCCGCCGCCGTCACGAGTCGGCCGAGCGGGAGCTCGACCGCCTGCAGCGTGAACCAGGAGATCAAGACACCGGCGGCGATGGTGAGAGCGAGCACGATCCACAGGAAGCTCTGCCGGCGCACGGCCAGCGCCTCGAGCCGGCTGCCGGCCTGCCCGGCCCGCTGCGCCTGACGCACCGAGAGATCGCGGACCAGCCGGGTGAGCTCGCGCGCCTCGTCGCGCACCGCCAGCGACCGTCCCAACGCCTCGCGGTCGCGACCCAGATCCTTAAGTGCGTGAGCGATGGAATAATCGACCTGGATCGATGCCTGCAGCCCCTTGATGCGGTTGACCGTCAGGCGGTCCTCGAGGGAGAGTCCCTCGAGCTGCTCCAACCCCTTCTCGTACCGGGACCCCTCGTCGGCCGCGAGCTGGAAGTCCCGACGGGCCTCATCCGCGGGTCGGTTCAAGTACTGCTCGGCGGCCCGGATCTCGTCGAACACCGTACTGACGAGCCCGCTGCCCACCAGGCTGGCGGCCTGCAGCGCCTGGAGCTCCCGCGCTACCGCCGTGCGCATGGCGCGCAGGGCCGCGGTGCCGATGATCGCTGCGACAACCAATCCGGCCAGCACCCCGCCGAAGCCCAGGAGGATGCGCCAGCGCAGCGTCGCGAGCCGTCCGCCGTTCATCGCGCCGCCTCGGCCTGCAGCTGCCCGTTCCGGATCACGCCGATGACGACCGGCTTGGTCGGCACGTCTCCATTTGCGTCGAAGGCAATCGTGCCTGTCACGCCCTCGAACGCAGGTTTGGTCGTGCCCACCTGGGCGATGTAGTCACGGATCGCATCGCGGTCAGGCCCTACGACACTGATCGCCTGCGCCAGGAGTCGGAGGATGTCGTACGCGCCGGCACCGCGGTGATCGGGCCGCTCCCCCTTGAACGCCCGTGCGTACGCCGCCACGAAGCGGCCGTTGCGCTCGCCGGGTTGCTGTGGCAGGTAGGTCGACGAAAAGCGGACGCCCTCGGCGAGCGGGCCTTCGATGCCGGTGAGCGCATCGCCCCCGATCACGGGCCAATGCAGGCCGAGCTGCCGCAGCTCACGCAGCGCCAGTTCCGCGCCGGGCCGCTCGCACGCCAGCACCAGAACTTCCACCCCGCCGCGTTGCCGCATGCGGGACAGGTACGGCTCGAGCGACGGCGTGTCCGGCAGGTATGGGTCTTCCTCCAGAATCGCGCCCCCGAGCCCAGTAAACTCTGCGGCGAACGCCTGCCGCAACCCCCGGCCGTATTCGTTATTGATGAAGATCACGCCGGCTCGCCGCACCCCCCCTCCATCACTCCCCCCCTCCAGGGAGCGTCGCGCGAAGCGCGCGATCTGTTGGCCCTGATTCAGGTCGCTCGGCGTCACTCGAAACACGTATGGACTGAAGCCGGTGAGATCGGGGCTCGAAGCGGACGGGCTGATCATGACGAGGGGATCTGCGCTGGCGCTGTAGACCCGGCCGGCCGCGAGCGTCGTGTTGGAGGAGAGATGCCCGACCACGGCGACCATCGCCGCGCTGTCGGAAAAGGCCTTGGCGATTCGCACCGCGCGGTCCTCACTGCCGCTGTCGTCGGCGAACACCAGCTGGAGGCGACGGCCACCAATGCCGCCCGCGGCGTTGATCTCCTCGGCCGCCAGTTGCGCGGCGTGCCGCATCGAAACGCCGCGCGGCTGGGAGAACGGTCCCGACACTCCGATGAGGATCGGGCGGCCTTCGCTGCTGCAGGCCGCGACTACCAGGGTGGCGCACAGGAAGGCGAGTCTCCGCAAAACTCCTCCAAAAGGCGGGTCGCGCGGCAAGGTTAAGCGGCGACTGAGCCGAACGCAATGTCGTGCCACGCACTTATCCACCGGTTTTGCACTTGGTTGTCCAGACCGGTGTGGACAACGTAGGACCGGATAGGCGCCCTCTTCCGAGCGGGCCCGCACGGGGTATGTTGGCCTCATGTACGCGCAGCGGCGCCTCTGCGCCTTTTCGGCCGCCCTTGAGCGTGTACTCGCCGCGCGGGACGCCGCGGCGTTCGAAGCCGAGTGGATCACGCAGGATCTGCAGCAGGTGGGCTGGGAGGCGCTCGCCCTTGCCCGCCAGGCCAACACTGAGGCTCTCGAACCGGTACTCGCCCAAGTGGACCGGCGCTTGCTGGCGGTGCTGGAGCGCTGCCGCGCGTTCGTCGACTCGCACCTGGTCACGTTCCGCGTGCCGGAACTCGAGCGCTGGCAGCACGCCGCCGCTGCGGCGCTGGTGGGGGCCCGCTGGGGTGTGGCCGGGCTGCGCACGGTCATCGCCGACACCGGCGCGCCGGTGGGCCGGCGCTACTTCGCATTCTTGGCGCTGGCGGAACGGCATCCACCCGGCGCGTGGGGGCTGTTCGCCAAATACCTGCGCCGGCCCGACGCCCACCACGCGTTCGTCGCGGCGGCGGTGGAGGCAGCGCGCTATTACCCCGGCCACACGAGCGATTTGATCGCCGTGTTCGAGCGCATCCGCCGCGATCAGCTGCGCCGCCGCTTCCTCGGTCCCAAGATCCTCGAATCGCTGCTCGTGCTGGGTGACGCGACGGCGCTGCCCTTGTTCGAGGAGCTGCTAGTGACTGGCCACACGGATCCCGATGTGGACAACGTCGGACCGGATAGGCGCCCTCTTCCGAGCGGGCCAGCACGGGGTATGTTGGCCTCATGTATGCGCAGCGGCGCCTCTGCGCCTTTTCGGCCGCTCTTGAGCGCGTGCTCGCCGCGCGGGACGCCGCGGCGTTCGAAGCCGAGTGGATCACGCAGGATCTGCAGCAGCTGGGCTGGGAGGCGCTCGCCCTGGCCCGCCGGGCCAACACCGAGGCTCTCGAACCGGTACTCGCCGAAGTGGACCGGCGCTTGCTGGCGGTGCTGGAGCGCTGCCGCGCGTTCGTCGACTCGCACCTGGTCACGTTCCGCGTCCCGGAACTCGAGCGCTGGCAGCACGCCGCCGCTGCGGCGCTGGTGGGGGCCCGCTGGGGTGTGGCCGGGCTGCGCACGGTCATCGCC
>DASQAH010000211.1:0-2230 GCA_035635835.1 Gemmatimonadales bacterium | reverse complement strand
CACGCAGAAGGTGCACTTCTCCATCACACCCTTCTCCCGCACCGTCACATCGGGATTGAGCAGCATGTTGAGCGGGTCCGGCCAGCTCTCCCACTCGCCGCCCGGCTCCGCGTAGTTGTACCAGTTGAAGTAGCGCACCTTGTAGGGACAGTTGTTGGCGCAGTAGCGCGTCCCGACGCAGCGATTGTACACCTGGCCGTTCAAGCCGTCGGGCGTGTGGTAGGCCGCGTACACCGGGCACACCGGTTCGCACGGCGCGTTGCCGCACTGCTGGCACAACATCGGCGTCACCACCGCGCCTACCGGGTGGCCCTCCTCGCCGCCTGTGTAGTAGCGCTCGATCCGGAGCCAGCTCATTTGGCGGCGGCGACTCACCAGCTCCTCGCCCACGGTCGCGAGGTTGTTTTCGGCGTAGCACGCGGTGACACAGGCCGAGCAGCCGGTACACTTGGCCAAATCGATGGCCATCGCCCAGCGTGGGTGCTCGCCGGCGTAGTTCCCGAGCGACGCCTTCTCGTGCTGTGCCTCGGCCCAGGCGTCCAGCGCCTTGCGGGCGTAGGGCGGCAGTTCCTCTTCCTCGAACGGATGCGCTGCGCGCTTCAGCTGGCGTGCCTTGGTGAGGGACAGTACCTCGACGACGCCCCGCCCTTGCTCGCGCGCGTCGCCTTCGACCGTTGCGAGGCGGCGATGGTCGCCGGTCTTCTTGACCGTGACGGCGACGGCGAAGGCGCGCCCGCCGAAGTCCGTAGGCTTGTCGCTCAGGAGCTCGAACGCGTTGAACGAGCGATCCTTGGCGTAGCGGCCGTACGCCTTGTGGCCCTGCCCGCTGGGGATCGCGAGGACGTCGGGTCGGACGCCCGGAGTGATCCACACGGGCGCGCGCACGGTACCGTGCGCGGACTCGAGCTGCAGGATGTCCCCATTGGCGAGCTGCGATTTCGCCGCGGTCTCGGGATGCACTTCCACCCACCCGTGCCACGCGATTTTCGACACCGGGTCTGGAAGCTCCTGCAGCCACGGCTTGTTGGCACCGCGGCCGTCGTGCAACGCGATCGATGGGAAGACGATCAGGAGGCGCTGCTCCGCCACGGCTCCAGCGCCGCCCAGGCCGCCCAACCGCTGCGCGATTCCCGGTACGAGCCGTACGCTCTGTGCCGGCGCGTCGGCGTACACGCCGCCGTGTTGGAGGGCATCGCTCCAGAACTCGTCGAATCCCCGGCCGCGGCCGTAGCGCTGCTGTAGCGCGCGCCATTGGGTCTGCAGGTAATCCTTGAAACTGCCCGACTTGCCGGACGCCTGCAGCAGCACGTCACCGGTGTGGCGGGTGTTCGGGAATACAGGCTGCATGACGGGCTGTTGCAGGGCGTACACGCCGGCGCGCGGCCGCGCATCGTTCCACTGCTCCAGCGGATGCAGGTCCGGCAGGATCAGGTCCGACGCCGCGGCCGTCTCGTCCAGGTAGGACGAGAAGCTCACCCGGTAGGCGACCTTGCCGAGCGCCTGGGAGAACGCAGCCGGCAGCGAATGCGCCGGATTCGCACCGTGCACGAACAGCAGCCCGACCTTGCCCGCGCTCATGTCTACCACCAGGTCGGTCAACTGCTCGAACGATCCGGCCGACTGCAAGGCGTGGTTGGGTCCGAACTTGACGGTCTTCCCTATCTGCCCCGCGACATAATTCAGGAGGTTCACCGACGCGACGAGCAGGTGGGCACCGTTCCCATAGTGCGTCGACACGCCGCCGGCTACGGCCAGCCCGCCCTTCGACGCGGCGAACTCACGGGACAGCCGGCGGATATCGCGCGCCTCCATGCCGACGAACGTCGCCGCCTGCTGGGGCGCCGGCAGCAGCCGCTCCAGCCCGCGCGCGTCGGCCGGCGAGGGCGCGAGCCGCTCGGCCAGGATGACCTGGGCCATTGCCAGGGCCAGCATGAACTCGGTCCCCGGTTTGGCCGCGATCCACTCGTCCGCGCTCATCCCGGTGAGCGACAGGCGCGGCGCGACCGAGACGAACTTGGCCATCGAGCCGTCGCGTCCACTCTCGAACGCGTGCGCGCGGGTGAACCCATTCTGGTAGCCGACCGGCGAGAGCCAGGTCTCCATGAAATCGGCGCCGAAGGACACGATGTAGCGCGCGTTGGCGAAGTCGTACCAGGGGATGGCCGGCGTGCCGAACGTCAGGCGGTTGCCCTCGCGCAGCGCCTCGAACGCGAACGGCTCATACGTGACG
>DASQAH010000210.1:0-21068 GCA_035635835.1 Gemmatimonadales bacterium | reverse complement strand
TGGCTGGGCCTCGACTGGGACGAGGCGCCCGTCTTCCAGGGTGCCCGCCTCACCCAGCATCAGGCCGCCGCCGACCGGCTGCTGGGCGCGGGCCAAGCCTACGTGGACGAGGGCACGATCCGTTTCCGCATGCCTCCGGGGGAGATCGCCTGGGAGGTCGCAGTGCACGGCCGCATCAGCTTCCAGGGAGAGGACCTCAAGGATTTCATCATCCTGCGCTCGGATCGCACACCGATCTATAACCTCGCCGTCGTGGTCGACGACGTAGACATGGGGATTACGCTCGTCCTGCGCGGCGACGACCACATCTCGAACACCCCGAAACAGATTGCATTGTACCGAGCGCTAGGCCACGAGCCGCCGCAGTTCAGCCACGTGCCGATGATCAACGGCTCCGACGGCAAGAAGCTCTCCAAGCGGCACGGCGCCACCGCGGTGGGCGACTACCAGCACCAGGGGATCCTGCCTGCCGCCATGCGGAACTTCCTCGTCCTGCTCGGCTGGAGCCCGGGCGGCGACCGCGAGATCATGACGCAGGCAGAGATGATCGAACTGTTCTCGCTCGAGGGTATCCAGTCCAAGGCCGCGATCTTCGATACCACGAAGCTCGAGTGGATGAACGGACAGTACCTGTCCATGACATCCGCCGAGGAGCTCTATCCCCTCATCCAGCCGCGCCTCAAGGAGCTGGGGGTGAACGGCAACCGGGACGCTGTGCTGCGGGCGATCGCCGCGGTGAAGACCCGCTCACGCACCACGCTCGATGTGGCGCGCCAGGTGGCCGTGCGGCTGGACCGCAAATTCGTGGAGGTCGACGAGAAGGCGGCCCGAGAAATCGCGAAGGACCCTGCCGCTTACCGTTCGGCCCTCGAAGCCAGCGTGGTCGTGCTGCGCGGCGCTGACTGGTCTCCGGAGGGCCTGGAGAAAACGCTGCGTGCGCTCGCCGAGCAGCGGGGCGTGGCCGCAGGCAAGATCTTCCAGCCGATCCGCATCGCCTTGACGGGGGGCACGGTATCGGAGCCGGTGAACCAGCTGCTCTATGTGATCGGAAAAGACGCGGCGCTGAAACGTCTGGAGGCGGCAGCGAAGCCTTAGGGGATCGCCTTCACTGTGTCCGGCTGCTCCCCGCGCCGGCGCTTCTCGGCGTCCCGCTCAGCCTGTTTGCGCGCCCGCAGCTGCTGGACGTAGCGTTTGAAGTCGTGGTAGGTCTCGGCCCGCGCCGCGGCCTGCAGCAGGTCCTCCCGCATCTCCTGCAGGTGGCGCGCCCGCAGCTGCTCGTCGTAGTTGCCCTCCGGCAAGCGGATCGGCAACAGCGCCAGCGCCGCCGTCGGAATCTTGATGCCCGCCACGTGGATGTATTGCGAGTCGATGCCGAACGCGGTGCCCGCCACGGTCGTTGTCCATACCGGCTTGCGACGCTCGCGCTGCTCCTCGGTCAGGATCTGGTTTAGCGAGTCCACCATCGCCCGCAGCCGCTGCACCGCCGCCGAATCCCGGCGGTCGTGCACACCATACAGCGCCTCGGCCACTTCGGCCGGGAGCGCAGGACGCGGCGGGACCCACGCGAGGCCGTCCCCCATCCGCGGCTGTAGCGACTCGAACAGCGACAACCCGGCGTCCGGCCGGGGCGGCGGACCTGAATCGCGTACGACCGGTGGTGGGGGAACAGGCAGGGGCGCTTGCGGGGTGGCGGTGTCGCTCGGCTGCTTGGACTTCGCAAAGCCGCTCGGCCGCCGGCTGCGCGGCCGATCGGTCCCGTTGTAGGGCGGCGTCTCGGGGACGAGCGTCACGTAGGCCGGGCGGTCTTTGCCCCACGGCGCGGCGAGCGGCAGCACGAACAGGGCCACCACGCCGATGACGTGCAGCGCCACCGCGAAGATCCAGCCCATCTTGGACCGGAGACCGGGAACGCCCTTCAGGTCAAACAGCGGCAAGCACCTTTCCGAGCCGCTCGGCCGCTTCGACCAGGCGCGGCGTCGTGGTCGTGAGCGCGACGCGGAAGAACCCTTCGGCGCCCGCGCCGAACGCGCTCCCCGGCAGGATCACGACGCCCACGTCCTCGATCGCCCGCTGCTGGAATGCGGCCGAAGCGATCCCCTCGGGCAGCGGCACCCACACGTACAGGGTGGCGTGCGGCGACTCTACTTCGAACCCGCTCGACTCGAGCGCCGGCAGGACGGCGTCGCGCCGCGCGCGGAATTGCTCGACGTACCCGCGGGCGATCGTGTCGGCCTGCGCAAGAACGGCGGCGCCGGCCGCCTGCACCGCTAAGAACGCGCCGGTATCGATATAATTCTTCACCCTGGCCAGCGCGGCAATCAACTCCGCCCGCCCCACCACCCAACCGAGGCGCCAGCCAGTCATGCAGAAACTCTTCGAGAGGGAGTGGAACTCGACTGCGGTCTCCCATGCTCCCGGCACCTCGAAGATGCTGGGCGCCACATAGCCGTCGAATGTGATCTCGCAATAGGGGTTGTCGTAGGCGATCAGAATGTCGTGCCGGCGAGCGAACGCCACCGTGCGCTCCAGGTACTCGCGCGGCGCCACCGCCGCAGTCGGGTTGTTCGGATAGTTCAGGTAGACCAGCTTCGCGCGGCGCACCACGTCCGGCGGCAGCTCCTCCAGCTCGAGTAGGAAATCGGTCCGGGGCGTGAGCGGAACGCCGTACGGCTCGGCGGCGGCCAGCACCGTGCCGCCGTGATAGACCGCGTAGCCCGGCTCGGGCACGATCGCCACGTCGCCCGGGTCGAGCACGGCGGCTGCCAGGTGGGCGATACCCTCTTTCGACCCGAGCAGCGGATGGAGCTGCTTGAAGGGATCGACGGTGACCCCGAAGCGCCGTTGCATGTACGCCGCCGCCGCCTCGCGAAACGCTGGCAGGCCGAGCTGAAAGGCGTAGCGGCTCATCGCCGGATCCTGCACGGCTCGGGCAAGCGCCTCCACGGCGACGGGTGGCGGCGGAAAATCCGCGTCCCCGGCCCCGACGTCGATTACGTCCACGCCCAGCTCGATCAGGCGCCGCTTGATCGCGGGCAGCTCCGCCATCGGATACGTGTGCAGGGCCGCCAGCCGTTTGGCGAGCTTCGTCACCGCATCTCCTGCCTGTCGTGAGGCTGCGAGCGCCACGTTGTCCGCGGGATCCTGCTGCAATCTACCCCGTCCCGGCCGGGTCCGCTCACGGGCGCTCGCGGATGCGCGAAGGAATCAGACCGCGCGGGTTCGCGATCGCGTCGATGGCGATCAACATCCCCTCACGCGGCAGTGCCTGCACCCCCAGGACGACGCCGGCGGGCGGGTTGCGCGGCGGGAAGAAGTCGGCCCCCGCCTCCTTGATCGCCGCCAAGTCGCTGGGGCGCAGATTCACGACGTAGATGTCCAGCTTGGAGACGTCGGCGGGGACCGCGCCGGCGATCTGCAGCACGAACGCGAGGTTGGCGAAGGCCTGCCGCGCCTGCGCCCGCAGGTCGCCCGGGCCGACCAGCCGCCCGGTGCTGTCGAGTGGTACCTCGCCCGAGACGTAGATGGTGAGACCGATCTTGACCGCGTGGGTGAAGCCGTCGAGGGCGGCGAGGGTCCCGGGGTTGATGTAGCGTGTGCCCTCGGGCCCGAATCCGCCTGGAGCTCCCACGCCGCCCCGCGGTCCCGCCGCTCCGGCCATGCATCCCAGCGCCACCACGGCCGGCAGCGCCGAACAGAGTCCCCGCATCCAGCGCTGCATTTGCGTCATCACTCCCGAGAAGAGGATACTGACCAGATGCGGCCGGTGGTCGCGGCGTCGCTCGCTCAGGCCGGCGCCCCGATCCCGTGCCGCGCGAAGAACTCCTCGCAAGCCTCCCGCACGTCCGCCCACTGGCCGATCGCTGTCTCGGCCCGCGGCAGCCCGTCCAGGATCATCGCGCCGTAGCGCTTGGTGACCGCACGTCGATCCAACAGAACTACGGCGCCCACGTCCGACTTGCTGCGGATCAGCCGCCCGAACCCCTGTTTCAGCTTGAGGGCCGCGAGGGGGACCAGATAGTGGGTGAAGCCGTCGAGCCCGCGCGCCGCGAGGCGTTCGAGCCGCGCCGCTGTGAGGGGCTCCGTCGGGACCTTGAAGGGCAGCTTGGCGAGGATCAGCACGCGCAGCGCCCGCCCCGGGACGTCCACCCCCTCCCAGAACGAGTCGGTGCCGAGCAGAATAGCGGAGCCCGCTTCGCGGAAGCTGCGTAGCAGCTGGTCGCGCTGTCCCTCCCCCTGAACCAGCAGCGGCCAGCGTGCTGCGATCCGCCCACGCACGGCGTCCGCCGTGCGTCGCAGCGCCCCGTGGCTTGTGAACAGGCAAAAGACCCCGCCGTCGGAGGCCTGGCCCAGCTCGAGCAGCACGCGCGCCACGGCCGCGTCGTGCCCCGGCTCGTCGTCCCGCGGCTCGGGTAGATCGGTCGGAATCCCGAACAGACACTGCGCCGCGAAGTCGAACGGCGAAGGGAGAACCTCCCGCACCATGACGCGCGAGGGATCGAGGTCGAGCCCCAGGCGCTGCTCGAGAAACGTGAATTCCCCACCCGCGGCCAGCGTCGCGCTCGTGAGCACGACGGTCTCCACGCGGTCGAACAGGGCGCGCTTCAGGATCGGGGCGAGGTCGAGCGGCACCGACGCGAGCGACAGATGGGCGTGCCGCCGGCCGCGTCGTTCAATCCAACGCACCGCCGCCTCGTCTGGTCCCGCCGGCGGAGGCCGGAGCGCCGCTGTGAGCCCATGGGCGGCCGCCTCGAGCCGGCGCACCACGCCACGCAACTCGCCCACCAGCTGCGCCTTGCGCTCGGCCGGATCGTCCAGCGCCAGCCGGTCGGCAATGGTCTCCACCCCGTCGCGCAGCTCGCCGAAAGCGACGAGCAGGTTCTCGAACGTCACGGCGAGTCCCTGCTCCCACACCGGGTCCGCGGCGAACTCGTCGGTGAGTCGCAACACCGGGCCGCCCGGCTGGCCGGCCGTCGCCTCGTCCAGCCTGCGGGCGAGGAGAGCGAACAGCTCTTCCGCCGCGCGGCGCGCCGTGCGCACCGCGTCCTGCAGCCGCCGGGTGACGAGGTCGCGGCTCGCTCCTGAGAGCAGATCCGCGCGCGAGCGCAGCTCGGTAGCGAGCGTGGGCAGCAACCCGCGGCCGTTGCGCTCGAGCCGGCCCAGCAGCCGCTGTACCCCCACCTGGCTCACTTGGGCGCCAAGGTGCGTCGCGGCCACGTCCTCGAGGTGATGCGCCTCGTCCAGGATCAGCCGGCGGTAGGGCGGCAGTACGGCCGCTTCGAGCCAGTTATCGGAGGCCAGGCGCACAGCGAGGTCGGAGGCGAGCAGGTGGTGATTCACCACGACGACGTCGGCCTCGGCGGCACGCCGCCGCGCCTGGAATACGAAGCACCGCTCGAAGTGCGGGCAGGCGAGCCGCGTGCACAGGTCCGACTCCGCGGCGACCGCGTCCCACACGTCGGGGGAGGGCTCATCGGCGAGGTCAGCGAGGCTGCCGTCTGTGGTGCCGGCGGCCCAGGCGGCGATCCCCTCCAGCTCGGCCGCCCGGTCGGCCTCGAACAGCGAGTCCCGCCCGGTGCGTGCTTGTTCCAGTCGCGCCAGGCACAGGTAATTGCGCCAGCCCTTGAGCAGCGCGAAGGTTGGCTGATGCTCGCCGGTGGCCAGGGCGCGAGCCAGCGCCGGCAGGTCCTTGCCGACCAGCTGCTCCTGCAGGTTGATCGTGTTGGTCGAGACGACCGTGCGTTCGCCGTTCTCGCGCGCCCACAGCAGCGCGGGAACGAGGTAGGCGAACGACTTCCCCACCCCGGTGCCGGCCTCAAGCAGCGCAATCCCGCCGTCGTTGTAGACGTCGGCGATGTAGGCCGCCATGTCGCGTTGGCAGGGACGGTCCTCGAAGGCGCCGAGCAGGCGCGCCACGGGGCCGCGCTCCGACAAGAGGCCGGCGACGTCCACGGCGTCGAGCCGGACGGCCGCGCGCGCGCGCGGCACTTCCACCACCACGTAGAGCTCGGTCACGGCGTTGTCCACGATCCCGAACCCCACGCCGCCGTCGTGGAGGCGCGCAGCCACGGTAAGGTCGGCGCCGGAGGGCTCAAGCACGCCACTCGGGTGGTTGTGCACGAGCAATTCGCCGCGCGCGGCGATGCCAGGCAGGGCCAGCACCGAATCCACGGTGCCCCGCGCGGCCACCCGCGCCTCGACGATCCGGCCGTTGCCGTCCAGCCGGGCGACGAACGACACTTCGCGCCCGTGCGCCGCGGCGATCTCCTCGCGCAGTAGGGCCAAAACCGCCGGCGCTAGCCGCTCAACACTCATGTTTTCAGCTCGCGCTTCTTGGCCGCTGGAAACAACACGTTGTTGAGGATGAGCCGGTAGCCGGGTGAGTGCGGGTGCAGCGACAGGTCGGTCGGCGGATTGCCGATCTGGTGCTGCGGGTCTTCAGGATCGTGCCCGCCGAAGAACGTCCACGTCCCCTTGCCCAGGTCGTTGCGGATGTACTTCACCCATGGCGCCCCCTCTTCGTCAGCCAGCACGGTGACGCCGGGCTTCAGCCGCTCGCGGAGAAACGACGTGGTGAGCCCGTAGAAGTCGGGGATCACCTGGCGGTGATTCTGCAGCAGCATCGTGGGGACCGGGTCGATCTTGGCGCTGAAGTTGAACAGTTTGAAGGCGCCGAGCGGCTGGCGGCGAGGGCCGGCGTTCACCTGGTGGCCGTCGATGTCCGAGAAGCTCGCGATGAGCGGGTTCGGCTCGATGTGCCCGCCGGTGAACGCGAACGTCTTGCTCCAGTCGAGGCGCTCGTCGGCTTGGGGGTCGATCGGGGTGCCGTCGGCGAACGCCGCGGCGATGTCCACGTGCTCGGCCGCGAGGGCGAGGTCGATCGTCTCGGTGGCGGTGCACATCGCGAACAGGAATCCGCCGTTCGTTACGTAGTCGTGGATCGCGCGCGCCACCGCTTTCTTCAGCTCGGGGACGTTCGCGAAGCCGAGCCGCCGCGCCGCGTCCCCGTTGAAATGCACCATCTCGGCGAGCCAAGGCTGCCCGGTGTAGATCAAGTAGAACTTCGAGTATTGGCCGGTAAAGTCCTCGTGGTGCAGGTGCAGCCAGTCGTACTGCTGCAGCCGGCCGGCGATCACTTCGATGTCCCACACCTTGTCGAACGGAATGCCGGCATACTGTAGCGCCATCGTGACCGCGTCGTCCCAGGGCGGCGCATTGGGTGGTACGTAGACGGCGACTTTGGGCGCCTTCTCGAGCGGCACGGCATCCGCATTGGCCCCTTCGATCTCGCCGCGAATGGCGGTGATCTGCGCCCCGTCCAGCGGCTCGAACCCCACGCCGTTCAGCGCCGCGTCGCGGCGTACCACGGCGCCGTCGGGTATGAGAAACGACCCGCCTCGGTAGTTCAGCAGCCACTCCGTCTTGAGCCCCGCCTGCACGACGCGGTAGGCGACGCCGTACGCCTTGAGGTGGTCGCCCTGCGCCTCGTCCATGGGAATCAGCAGCGAGGGAGTGTCGGACCGTCGGATCGTCGGGTGGAAACCGACCAAATCGGTAGCCACAGACAATCCGACTATCCGACGAACCGACTCGAGGAAGTCCCGCCGCCTCATGATCGCGGAATCGCTCCCTTCGCCCGCTCCAGCTCCCGGCGAGCCTCCGGGACGACGGCGCTCGTCGGATAGGTGAGGATCAGGTGCTCGAGGTGCGCGACGGCTTCCTGTGCCCGTAGCTGACGCAGCAGCAGCTGCGCCCAGGCGAGTTCGGCGGCCGGAGCAGCGGCCCCCCCACCCTCTGCACCGTCCCCTACCACTGACTCGAACAGCTGCGCGGCAACGGCATCGTTCTGCCCGCCCAGCGCCGCGGCGACTCGGGCCGCCAGCAGGAGGACATCGGCCCGGCCGCCGCTGACCGGCAGCAGCTCCGCCGCGCGCCGCAGCGCCACCATGGCATCGGCCGAGTCCGCGCGGACGAGCTGCAGCAGCGCGCTCCCCAGCTCCAGGCTGCGGTTGGCATCCACTGCCTGCAGCAATGCCAGCATCGTCGTGCGCTCCGTCGCCTGCGCGCGGTCGCCCGCGTAGGGGCCGGCGTCCCGAAAGTGCTGGCGGGCGCTCTTGAGGTCGCCACGGTACAGCGCGGCCCACCCCTGTACCGCCAGCGCGTCCACGCTCGAGTCTCCAGTGAGCAAGGCATCGATCTTGTCGAGCTCGCCTCGGGCGATCCGCGCCCACGCGAGTCGGAGCCGTAGCCCTTCCTGGGCGTCGCCCCCGATGTGGTCGCGCAGCTCCGCGAGCCGCGCGGTCGCGGTGTCGAGCTGCCCGTCCGCGATCAGCACTTCGAGCAACACCGCCTGCGCCAGCATCTTCGCGTCGGCAGGGGCCGTGGGATCTCCGGCGATGCGCTCCAGGACCGCCCGCGCGTCGATCCGGTCGCCGGCGTCGAGGAACGCACGCGCCGCCTCCGCGCGCGCCCGCCCCGCGAGCGGCGGCGGCATGAGATCGGCGTAGCGCGCCAGCGCCAGCCCCCGCACCCGCTTGAGTTCGGAGCCTCCCCCCCGCCTCTCCCCCTCCCCCATCCCTCCCCCCCGCCCCCCTTCCACTCCACTCCCTGCACCCGCCCCACCCAACGAAGGCGCCGTCGCAGCCCGGTCGGCGAACTGGCGTAGCACCTCCGCCGTCTCCGGACTCGAAGGGTCGAGTGTGCCCTCGAGCACTGTCCATGCGCGCGCCGGTTCTCCCCATCCGACCAACAGGAGCGCCACGAGCCTGCGTGCCCGGCTGGGTGTGTCGGGAAGGGTCAGTGCCCGGATCACCCTGTCCCGGTCGTCTCCGGCTGCAGGCACCTCCTCGAGCTGTGTAACCGCGTTCAGCAACTGTGCCGGCGACTCCGTTATCACACGGCCCCATTCTGCCGCGGCCGCTCCCCAGTCGCCGGCCCGCTGCGCGAGATCGGCCAGCTCGTTCGCGAGTGCCGTCGGCCGGCGCAGCGTGCGGCGTCCTTCGAGCAGCACGCTGCGCGCCAGATCGAATAGCCGCTGGTCTTCGAGCGCTACGGCCCATTCGCGCCACGGCGCCTCTTGGGCCGCTCCGCCTCCCCCCGCCCCCCGTTCCGCTGCGGCCCAACGCCGGGCGACAACTTCGACGCTGTCCAACTCCCCCAGGCCCGCGTACGTACGCAACTCGACACCGCGCAGCGGCGCGCTGAGGGAATCCCGCGCGAGCGCGCGGTGCACCAGCGGCAGCAGCTCGCGCTGCCGGCCGAGTGATGGCAGGACGCGTTCGAGGCCGAGCAGCGCCGCGAGGTTCGCTGTGTCGCCGCGCAGTGTGGCGAGATAAACCGCTGCTGCTTGATCGAGCTTTCCCTGGCGCTCCAGCTCGAACCCCCGCCCAATCGCCTGGGCGCGCGCTACCCCAGGCGCCAAGGCAACGACCAGGGCCGTTCCCAGGACGCGCGCGCGGCTCACGCAGCTAGCGCGGCGGCGCAGGGGGCGCGGGGGGAGAGGGGGGGGGGATGGGGGGGGGCGTGGCGGAGGGCGCATTGAGGCGGCGGAAGTACTCGAGCACGAGCCTGCGCTGTTCCGGCGAGAGGCTGTTGAGATCCTCCCAGGTCGGGTAGCGCAGTCGCGGGCCCGCGCCGGTCGCCCCTGGGGCCAGCACGCCGGGGAGGTGGACGCTGTCGCCGAGCGCCGGGCGGCTGGTGCGCTGTTGCTGCTCGTCGGGCTCTGGTCCCGTCAGCGTGCGGCCCGCCTCGAGCAGGCGGCGGTACAGACGCTGCTGTCGCTCGAGAGTCGGGCGGTCGAGCCGGCCCGCGTCGAGCTGCCGCGCGAGATCGCGGGCCTCCTGCGCCAGCGGGCCCGCAGCCGAGCTCGCGCCTTCGGCCTGCAGCCGCTCGAGCTGCTGCGCCAGGGCGCGCTGCCGGGCTGCGAGCGCGCGCAGCTGCTGCAACACCGCTTGCGCGCCCGGTCCAATCATCGGTAGTAGGCTCTGGGCGTCGCCGTTCAGCCCTTGCTGCTGCCCCGCCATGCGCAACAGCTGCTCCATCGCTTCCTGGAAGCCGGTCCCCGACTTCGCGTCGACGACGGCCTGACGACTGCGTGCCAGCGCGTACGCCGTTGCATTCAGTGCGTCGAGCGCCTCCTCGGCGAGCGCTTGCGCCGCCGGTGTATTGGGCTGGGCTCGCTCGAGCTGCTGGCGCGCCGCACCCATCTGTCGTTGGGCGAAGCCCAGGGCGCTCTCGAGCCCGGGGCTCACCAGGGCGTGTCGCCCTGATGCCGCCCGGATTTGCTGTGCCACGGCCGCGGCGCCCTCCTCGATCGACGCCTGCTGCGCCCGGGTCGCGGCGCTGCCCTGGGCGAGCCGCAGCTCGTCCACCACCCGCTCCTGGCGTTGCGCCAGATCGGCGGTCTCGCTCATCGCGCGGTCGAGGGCCGCGAGCGCCTCCTGGCGCCAGCGCGTTGCGAGCGCGTCCCGTTGGCCCCGCAGTTGCCCGGCGAGCGAATCGAGCGCGGCCGCGGCCTCCCGTCCGGCGTCGCCCGCGCCAGCCCGATCCCCCTGCGCGGCGCCCTGCGCAGCTTGCAGCATTTCGTGCCGCGCGCGCGCCGCCGCGGTCTGGGCCGGGGCGAGAGGCCCCTCGGTCCGTGTGGGCGGGGGAGCGGGGGCGGGAGGGGGGAGAGGGGGGGGAGAGGGGGCAGTCATGCTTAGGGCGATGTCCCGCGCTGCCTCAGCGATGCCGCGTGAGAGCGTGTCGGCGCGCTCCCTAAGCGCACGCTCGGCCGCCGCAGCCGCCGTATCGGCGCGCGGCGCGGATTCCCGATTCCACTCCTCCTGGCGATTCCGCAGATCCTCGGCGTCGGCGGCGAGGGAGGCAAGCTGACCCTCCACCGCTGCGCGGCGGAACAACTCCCGGCTGCGCTCCAGTGCCTGGCGCAGCTCCCGCTGCGCCTCCGCCAGCCGTTGTAGCGCCTGCCGCATGGCCTCGGGGTCAAGTCGCGCCAACGCGTCTTGCAGCTCCCGCATCCGCTGCTCGAGCTCCGGGGTGATGGCGCGCTGCAGCATCTCCTGCACCTCCCGCAGTCGCGCCTGGAACGCCGTGTCATCCACGCCAGCGGCGTGCGCGGCCCGGGCGATCTCATCCACCGCGCGCGCCAACTCGCGGATCCGCTCGGTGACCGCCTGCTGCTGGCGGGCTACTTCCCCCGCGCGCTGCGAGGCCTGGAAGGGCAACGTCCCCGTCTGGGAGGCCACCGGAGAGCGGGGGTTCAACACGTCGCTCGCCGCGTCCCGGGCGCGCTCGTGTGCGAGGTCGTTCGTGCGCTCGCTCAACGCCCGCTGTGTCGCCCCCAAAGAGTCCGCCGCGGTAGCGATGTCGCGTGCCGCCTCACGGACGGCCGCCCGCAGCTCCTCGCGGCTCGGCAGTCGCAGCGCATACTCCCGGCTCACCCCCTTGTGCGGCGCCGGCGCATTGTCCCACGCTTCGACGCGGAAGCGGAGCGTATCGCCCGGCAGCAGGCCACGCTGCAGCACGTTCAGCTCGCCTTGTACGATCGCGCGATCGCCTACACCGCTCACGTCGAGCGAGTCGCGCACCGGAGCGCCCAGCTTGCCCGTCTGGCTCACGCGCCAGCTCACGACGCTCAAGCGCGAGAGTCCGTGGTCATCGCGCACGTCGATCACGAGGGGCTGGCGCAGCGACAGCGGCAAGGTCGTGTCCATACCCGGCACCGGCACGGTCACCACGGGCGCGGAATCGGGAACGATCCGCACGATGAGCTGGGGCGGCTCGCCTTCGAACGGCGCAGCCCCTTCGCCGGTGAGCGCGAGCCGCCACGCGCCGCTCGCGCGCATGGCGAGGCGTCCCGTGAACCGCCCGCCGCTCACCCGCAGCGGCCACGTCTCTCCGCTCCGGGTCCACCCCGCGGCCGCCAGCGGCACGCTCGCGAGACCCGTCGTCTGCAGCACCGTGCCTTCCGGGAGCGCGAGCGTGTCGGCCCCCGGAAGCACCGCCTCGTCGGGCCGGTCGAGGTAGGCCGGGTAGCGCGCAGTGACGGCGAGCTCGGCGAGGAAGGCCGGGAGGGCGACGGCCACGTGCAGCTCGGCGCTCTTCCGCCCGCCGCTTGTCGCACGGAGGTACAGATCGTTCTGGAGGGGGCCAAGGCGGCGGATCGCGCGGCCCGCGCTGTCGAGCGAGACTGGAACGGGGCGCCACGTCTCGCCCGGCCCACGCGTCCACAGCGTGGCTCGCATGCCGCCCGGCACCTCGAGGGTCGCGATTACACGATCGCCGCGGCGCACCGTGGCGTGGTCCACCGCGAGCCGCACGGGCGCACGCGCGTCCGCCAGCGCGCGCAGCGGATGCCAGAAGGCGGCCGCGCGTCCCGACGCCGGCGCGGCGGCGATGAACAAGGCGGCGCCAGTCGCTGCCATCAGTGCGCCGGCCCACAAACGGCGCCGCGTCACAAGCGACAGCCGGCGATCCACCTCCGCTGCCGCCCGCGCGACTGCGTCGACTGCCCGCGCGTCCGCGGCGGCGAGCAGCGCCGCGCTGGCCCGCTCCCCGCCGGCAGCTGGCGCCAGCAACGTGACGACGCTCCCTGCGCGGCTCCCCGCCGCGCGCTCGACCAGTGCAGCGAGCATCCGAGGCGCCGCTGCCCGCCGTGCCCGCCGCACCACCACCACCACCACGCCCGTCACGGCGAGGATCGCCACCCAGGCGCCCAAGACGCCGCCCAGTCGCGGAGCGAGACGCACGCCTCCGGCCGCTAACGCAAGCGCGAGACCCGCGCCGGCGAGCGCCGCCGCCAACATGCGAGCGCGGATATGGGGCCGGCCCAGCCGCCCCAGGCGGCGCGCTGTTTCGCTCATTTCGCTGAGCTCACGGCGTAGGTGAAGAGATTCACGCCCATGCGGAGAGCCGCCTCGTGCAGTTCTGGGGGATCGTGGTGGACCGTCGAGTCCTCCCAGCCGTCCCCGAGGTCCGACTGATAGGAATAGTACACCACCAAGCGCTCCCCCAAAAAGACGCCGAACCCCTGGGCCGGCAGACCGTCATGCTCGTGGATCTTGGGGATCCCTTTCGGGAAGTCGTAGACGATGTGGTAGATCGGATGCGTCAACGGCACTTCAACCAGGGGATGGTCCGGAAACACGCGGGCGATCTCACGGCGGAACGCCTTGTCCATCCCATAGCAGTCGTCGGCGTGCAGGAAGCCGCCTTGCTCCAGATAGCGCCGCAGCACCCGGAGCTCGGGGTCTGAGAACCGGACGTTGCCGTGTCCGGTCATATAGATGAAGGGGACCTCCCACAGCTCGGCGCCAGTGAGCGTGACGACGCGCTCGCGTTCGGCCACCGGCAACGCGGTGCGGGTGCGCAGTGCGGTGAGGAGGTTCGGCAGGCTCGAAGGGTTGGCATACCAATCGCCGCCGCCGTCGTAGTGCACGCGGCCGATCGTCAGCAAAGCGTCGGATGGACGGGTCGTCGGATTGTCGGATGGACCGACCGCCAAGCCGAGCAGTACCAATCCGGCGATCCGCCCGTCCGACAGTCCGACACGCTTCATAATTCGTTGACCAATCGGTATGCGCTGTTCCGGGAGATTCCGGTTTCTTCGGCGAGCCGCTCAGCGACGTCTTTGCGCGTCATGCCCTCTGCCAGGAGCAGCCGGGCCCGGTTCTCGGGATCGGGCAGCGGCGGCTCGGGCGGTGCGGTTCCTGTGCCAGCGACGACAATGGTGACTTCCCCGCGCGCCGGCGTCTCCGCGTAATAACCCGCCAGCTCTGGCAGGGTCCCATCGCGCGTTTCCTCGAACACTTTCGTCAGCTCGCGCGCCACGGCGGCGCGACGGGTCGGCCCGCAGACGCTCGTGAGGTCGGCCAACAGCTCCGCCACACGAGTCGGCGCTTCGAACAGGACCACCGTCCACTGCGACCGGGCCACCGCTTCAAGCAGCCGGGCGCGGTCACGGCCTTTGCGCGGCAGAAACCCCAGGAACAAGTAACGGTCCGCCGGGAGACCCGACACGGCGAGTGCCGCACCCACCGCCGTCGGTCCGGGGATGGAGACGACGGGGATGCCCCGCGCGCGCGCGCCCGCCACCAGCTCGGCGCCGGGATCGCTCACCGCTGGCGTGCCCGCGTCAGTGACGAGCGCGATGTCCCGTCCGCTCGCCAGCAGGTCGAAGAGGCGGCGCTGCGCCTTCGTCGGGGAGTGCGCGTGGAAGCTGAACAGCTCGGCGCGCGAGCCGACGTGCTGTAACAGCGTCTTGCTGCGGCGCGTGTCCTCGGCGGCGACGACCGCCACGCGCGTCAGCGTCTCGGCGGCTCGCGGCGAGAGGTCGCCCAGGTTCCCGAGCGGCGTGGCGACGACGTACAGGGTGCCGGCCACGTCACCACGGCACCGGCCACGGCATGCGGCCGTAAAAGCCGGCCGCCTGCAGGACGTAGCGGTGCTCCTTCGTGGCGTCTTTGAGCACCTTCGACGCGGTGCCGGGCATCATCACTTCCAACCCTTCGAGCAGCTGCAGCGCCCAACCCCCCAAGGCCACGGGCAGCTCCTCGGGGTGCACCACCGCGTCGGGCGTTTCCCCGCCGCGCGGCACGGAGAGCACCGCCAGGGCCTTGTGAGTGCCCACCATGGCGCCGCACACCTTCTGCGCGCGCTTTTTCGCCTCGCCCGGGAACTCGAGGTCCACCGCGTCCACGATGCGCCAGTACAGTTCGCGGTAGGTGCTGACGAGCGCTGCTGGCGCCTGCGCTGGCAGCTCGCTGACGGCCGGGGCGATCGCGGCGGCCAGGGTCGCGGCCGCGCCGTCGGGCCCGGGTTGGAACAGGGACTCGATGTACTTCGGGACCGCCATCGCCTCGGGCTTGTCGCAGAAGTAGCCGCCGGCAAAACGCCCGTCCTCCACACGCAGGTAGGAGACGCGGCCGTTGGAGATCAGCTCGAGCACCCCGGTCACGTGCTCAGCCTGCAGCGCCGGGAATAGCGCGGCCGGCTGGCGCGGGTCCACGAAATGCGCCTGCGCCGGAGCGGCGCAGCACTGATACATCCACGCCAGCTGCTCCATCGGCGCCTGACAGTACGCCAACTCGCCGCGCTCCATCTCCGCCCGCATCCGTCGCAGCCCCTCGCCGATCGTGATCACCTGGCGGCCGGCCGTATGCAGCGACGCCGCGTTGACGGCCTCGCCCTTACGGAAAAACAGCAACAGGCATTCGTCGGGGAGGTAGGCGCTGATGTAGCCGTCCACGCGCCCGTCTCGATCGCGCTTGGCGAACGAGAGGAGGTTGTCGAAATGGATGAAGGCGAGTCGGGTACGATGAATCAGCCGGTGCGTCTGCGGAAACACCAGATCCGTTAGACGCACCGGCGAGTTCATCAGGCGAGCGGTGCTCGCGCGCATGGTCCTCCGCCGAGGGCCTTACGTGAGGTGCTGCTGAATCTTCTCCAGAAACGCCGGCTTGGGGTAGGCACCGACCACTGTGTCGACGTGGCGCCCGTCCTTGAAGAATAGAATACTCGGAATCGAGCGCACATTGAAGCGCATCGGCGTCCGCTGGTTCGCGTCCACGTCCATTTTCGTCACTTTCAGCTTGCCGTCATACTCCCCGGCGATCTGCTCCATGATGGGGGCCACCATGCGACAGGGCCCACACCAGGTGGCCCAGAAATCCACCAGGACCAGGCCCTTGTACTGTTCCACCTCCGACCCGAACGTGGCGTCGGTGACCTCCGTGAGATGCGCTGCAGTCATGACCTACCACTCCTTATCAGACACTCGTTATGTTGACGTCCATGAAGCCCGACCGCCGCGGCCCGGCTCCCGACTCGGTCCCCCACGTCGCCCACGTCGGTATCGCCGTGCCAAGCATCGCCGCCGTCGTACCGTTCTATCGCGATGTGCTCGGCATCGTCCCTGACGCCCCCGAGACGGCCGACGGCGCCACGATCGTCAACCTCCACTTGGGCGACGTCGACGTGGAGCTACTCGAGCCCCAGGGGGCCGACAGCCCCGTGG
This sequence comes from Gemmatimonadales bacterium, assembly GCA_035635835.1. Classification (GTDB taxonomy): domain Bacteria; phylum Gemmatimonadota; class Gemmatimonadetes; order Gemmatimonadales; family GWC2-71-9; genus 13-1-40CM-70-15. Next base: position 5,059 of record DASQAH010000210.1, on the reverse strand, counting down.
GCAAGTTCCTGGCCCGGCGGGGCCCCGGAATCCACCACATCTGCTATCGCGTGTTGGACCTCGACGCCGCCCTCGCCCGCTGCCGCGCAGCGGGCTACCGGCTGATCGACGAGCGCCCCCGCCCGGGCGCCGGCGGCCGGCGCGTGGCGTTCCTTCACCCGCAAGCCACGGCCGGGATCCTGCTGGAGCTGACCGACTAAAACAACACCGGACCGCTACTGGCGGTTTCCGGTGCCGCCGGGTTGGCAACCGCGTGCGGGGTTGCCTGCGGCCTCAACGTGCGCATCGAAGACGATCCAGCTGCCCCGCTTCGTCTGCATGAGGTCGATCGGTTGCACGTGGTTGCAGTCTGCGCGCTGCAACTCCACCCGGAACGTACGGACCTTGTCGTTACCCGGGGGCGCGATCGGACCCTCGATGACTCGATATCCAGTATGGTTCAGATAGATCTGCATGCCGGTGAGGTGCATCCGCAGCCGATCGGGCTTCATCCATTCGACCGCCGGGCCGTCCTGGTTGCCCCACAGCTGGCCCATACGGTTGAGATCGTTCGCTTTCACCGCGGCGAGAAACTGGTCCAGAGCCTGGCTCAACGTCTGCGGGACCGGTGCTTGGGACCCGTGGCCACAGCCGATACCCAGGAGCGTCACGAGGACCGCGTATCGTCGCATCAGGAGGGCCCTTTACCGATGAGTGGAACGATCCGAAGGTAAGACGCCATGCGCCTCTACGTCAACATTGATCACGTGGCAACCTTGCGGCAGGCGCGCCGCACCGACGAGCCCGATCCCGCGCGCGCCGCTGAGGCCGCCGAGCGCGGCGGTGCCGACGGCATCACCGTCCATCTGCGCGAGGACCGCCGCCACATCCAGGATGCGGACGTCCGCGCGCTCGCCCGCAGCATCACCACCGTCCTCAACCTCGAGCTCGGCGCCCATCGCGAGATCGTCGGGATCGCGTACCGCCTGAAGCCGTTCCAGGCGACGCTCGTCCCGGAACGGCGCCAGGAGATCACCACCGAGGGCGGACTCGCCCTCCGGCCCCGCGACACCAAGGTCCGCGACGCGATTCGCCGTCTCCAGGGCGCCGGGGTCCGCGTCAGCTTGTTCATCGACCCCGACCTGGCCACGATCGACCTAGCGCACGCGCTCGGCGTGCCGGCCGTCGAGCTGCACACCGGTCGCTACGCTCACACGTGGAGCAAGAGCGACCGCGCCCTGGCAGGATTGCGGCGCGCCGCCGCGTACGCCCGCGCGGCGGGCCTGGCCGTGCACGCCGGCCACGGCCTCACCTACCAGAACGTCCAGCCCGTCGCCGCCATCCCCGAGATCGAGGAGCTCAACATCGGGCACAGCATCGTGAGCAGCGCGGTGTTCGTTGGGATGGAGGAGGCGGTGCGGCGGATGAGAAGGCTCGTTGATACAGCCAGCAGTGGTCAGCCATCGGCCGTCAAAAAGATGACGGATTGCTGACGGCTGGCGGCTGATCGCTTAACTTGGAGCCCATGACGACCCCGAATCCCGCCCAGCCCCTCGGCATGTCGGATTTCTTCGTACTGGAGGCGGGCGAGTACTTGGAGCGTCTCGACGCGCAAGTCCAGGCGCCGGAAGGGACCGCCCCCGCGCCCGACGAGTTCGTGCGGCTGGCGCGGGCACTGCGCGGCAGCGCGCTGATGGCGAGCCAGCAGGCGATCGCGCGCGCGGCGTCCGGCCTCGAAGCGCTCGCGCGGTCCGTGCGCGAGGCCCGCAGACCGTGGAACGCGGAGACCCGCCAGATCGCGATCCGGGCCGTCGACGACCTCAAGATCTTCGTGCGCCGGGCGAGCAGCTGGACCGAGGCGGATACTGCCAAGGCCGAGGCCCTTGCGACGCAGCTCGAGCAGCTGGGCGGACGGCCTTCGGCGCAGATCCGCGCCGCGGAAGTACTAGGGCTCGACGCGGGCGCCCGCGCGTTTGTGGCGCGCGAGGGAGCGGCCATCGCCAGCGCGCTCGATCGCGCAGCGCAGACCCTGCGCACCAACCCGCTCGCGCACGACCCGTTGCAGCATGTATTGAAGGCATTGCAGCCGCTGCGCGGCCTTGCCGCCTTGAGCGACCTGCCCCCGCTCCCCGACCTGCTCGAGGGGATCGAGCGCGCCATCGGCGGCTTCGGCCGGCCGGGCGCGCCGCCGAGCGAGTCGGCCGAGCTGTTCCAGGCGGCGGCCGGCGCTATCGCCAAGGCAGCACGCGAGGTCGCCGAACGCGGCCGTCCCGACCCCGAGGCAACCGAATTCAAGGCCTTCGCAGCACGGCTGGTCCGGTTCGAGGACGCTGAGCCGGACGTGATCCCGATCGCGAGCCTCTACTACGCGGACACCGGCCCGCACGTCGTGCGACGCGGCACGCCGCCCGCACGGCCGGCGACACTGGGCCGGCTGGAGCTGGTGAGCCACGGCGAGCACCTGCGGCAAGCCGCCGACTCGCTGGAGCGGGCACCCAGCGGTACCCAGCGCGAGCTGCGCGCACACACCCTCGTGGGGACGTTCCGCGCGCTCGCCGGCGCTGGGGGAGGGCCGCTAGCAGACCGTGTGGCGGAGTTCGCGCTAGCCGCGCGCGAGGCGGTGACCGCCGGCCTCGCGGTGCAGAGCCCTGGCGGCTTCGCATCCGCGCTGCGCAAGGTCGGCGACCTGCTGGCCCGTTCCTCGACCGACGACGAGGAGGGACTCGCCACCCAGATCGCCGAGCACACCCGCGCCGTGCAGACACTCGCGCCAGCGGTGGCGAGGGAGGCCGCGCCGGCGGCTCCCGCTCCGAGCGCCCCATTCTCCCAGGAGGACACCGTTCCTCCCGAGACCGCCGACCTCGTCGGCTCGTGGGTGACATACCGTCGCCTATTCGCCGCCGGCGTCGGCCCGGCCTCATTACCGGAGCTCCTGGCGGGGGTCCCGCAAGCGAGGGCGCAGGTCGACGAGCCGACGGTGGTGGACATCCGCATGCTGCTCTACAGTGGCGTGCGGGCGCAGCAGCGCGCTCAGGAGCTGCGCGCGGAGGCCAAACTCGCCACGGGCGAACGGCTGCGCGCGCTCGTCGAAGAGGTTTGCGACCTCGTTGCCCTCGCCCTCGAGCCCCCCCTCCCTCCCCCCGCCCGTCCCGGCGCCTAAGCGCGCCTCCCGCTGGGCCTGGGTCATCGGCCTCGCGGTCACGGGTGCCTTCCTGGCGTGGGCCGTGCGCGGAACGCACTGGAGCGAAGTGCGCGCCGGCCTCGGCGCCGTCGATCCCGTCCTGCTGCTCGCGGCGGTCGCGCTCGCTACCCTGACGTTCCCACTGCGCACGATCCGCTGGCGGGTGATGCTCCGCAGCGGTGACGCCCGGGGGGGGGGGACGCCGTTCCCCTGGCGCCCCTTATGGCAAGCGGTAGCGATCGGGTTCATGGCGAACAACCTGCTGCCGGCCCGGGCCGGCGAGTTCGCGCGAGCGTACGTCGCCAGCCGCCAGCTGCCGGTGCGGTTCACGACCGCGCTCGCGTCGATCGGAGTGGAGCGAGTGTTCGACGCGCTGGTCATGCTGGGGTTGATGGCGCTGGCGATCGCGGCTCCGTCGTTCCCCGCGGACACGACGCTTCTGGGCGCCCCGCTGTCGCGCGTCGCCGCACGCACGGCGGTGCTGTTCGGAGCGATGTTCGTGCTCGCCCTTGTCGTCGTGCTCCGGCCGCTGCCCTGGCTCGCGCTGTTCGAGCGTGTGGTGCGCGCGGTGTTCCCGCAGCGGCTGGCCGAGCGGCTCGCCGGCATCGCCGAGGGGCTGGTGGCCGGGCTCGAGGTCCTGAAGCGGCCCGGACGATTCACCGCGATGTTGTTCTGGTCGTTCGTGCTCTGGCTCACCAACGCCGCGTCGTTCGCCGTCTGCTTCCGAGCATTCGGGCTGCACGTGCCGCTCGAGGGCTCCCTGCTACTCCAGGGAATCCTAGGGTTCGCAGTGGCGCTGCCGGCGTCGGCCGGCTTCTTTGGTGTTTTTGAGAAGGGGACGCAGCTAACCCTGCAGATTTATGGTATCAGTCCCAGCCTGGCGCTGGCGTACGCAGTGGCCTACCACCTGTCGACGTTCCTGCCGATCACCCTGCTTGGCCTGTTCTCACTCTCCCGGATCCGGCTGCATCTGCGCGACCTGCGCCGCGTCCCCGCCGCCGATTCCGTCGCTGCGAGGAGTGGCAACGAACCGTGACGGACGCCGTTCGCATCGCGGCTCATGCCAAAATCAACCTCTTCCTCCGGATTCTGGCACGCGAGCATGGGGGCGTAGGGGGCGGGGGGGGGACGGCGTTCCACCAGTTGGAGACAGCGTTCGCGCTGCTCGAACTCGCCGACGAGCTGGTGGTGCGGCGCACCGCGCAGCCCGGCGACGTGACGCTCACCGTCGACGGACCCGGCCTCGACGAGGTGCCCGCCGCGGACAACCTGGTAGTGCGCGCCGCGCAGGTCGTGTTGGCGGCCACCGGCCGCAAGTTCGGAGTCGCGATCGAGCTGACCAAGCGCATTCCCGTGCAGGCCGGTTTGGGAGGCGGGTCGAGCGACGCCGCCGCCGCGCTGCACGCCCTGAACGCGCTCGCAGGAGGCGCCGTCCCCCGCCAGGAGCTGCTCCACTTCGCCGCCCGGCTCGGCAGTGACGTGCCGTTCTTTGCGAGCGGGGCCGCGGCGGCGCTCGCCTGGGGCCGAGGAGAGCGGCTGTTCCGGCTGGCGGCGTTGCCCGCAGCCCCTTCGCTCGTCGCCGTTCCGCCGACGGGCGTCGCCACGCCGGACGCGTACCGGTGGTGGGACGAGCACCATGCCGCGCCCCCCTCCCCGGCGCGCGGCCCAGTCGTGCTCGACGCGGAGGCGCTCGCCAGCTGGGGGAGCGTCGGCCGCTTGGGCGGCAACGATTTCGAGATCCCCGTGTTCGGCAGGCACTCCGAGCTGCGCATGCTGTTCGAGCGACTGGCCGGAACGGGCCCGCTCTGGGTGCGGCTGTGCGGCTCGGGAAGCGCGGTCGCCGCGGTCTATAAGAGTCCGCGCGACCGCGACGCCGCAGCGGCCGCGCTGGGGTCGAAG
>DASQAH010000209.1:0-5319 GCA_035635835.1 Gemmatimonadales bacterium | reverse complement strand
CCAGTCCAGCCTCGTGGTGATGGCGGACACGCTCGGTCTTGCCGCGGCGACGGCCGGGACGTGGGCCATGGCCCGCTATCGGCGGACGGGCGCCGCGCGCTGGCTGCTGCTCTCGGCGCTGGCATTCGCCTGGGCAATCCTGACCCGCTGGATCTACGGACTGGTCGCGGTGCCGATCGCGATCTGGGGGGCGATGCTGCTCGGGCGACGTTCTCGGCGGACCGCGCTGCTTCATGGGGCGGGGGCCGCGGTGGTCGGAATCGCGATCCTGGCGCCAACCGTCGCCCCGGCAGTCCTCGGCCTCATCGGGGGCGGCAACGCGCCGTTCGCCGGTGATCTGCAGGTCTACTCCTGGAGTCCGCTGAACGCGCTCCGCGCAGCGTTCACGACCGGCGACGGACAACTTGCCTACAGCCTCCCGAACGGCCTGTACTACGCGCTCGCGCCCGCCAACTGGTGGTACTTCAGCCCCCTCCTGGCCGCCCTGATTGCGCCGGGCGTCTGGGCTGTGGTCCGCCAAAAGCGGACTCCGGCTCTGGGGATCCTCGTCGCCTGGGCGGCGATCGTCCTGGCCTTCCATGCCGGCGCGCCCTGGCAGAACCCACGGTTCACGCTCGCCTATCTCCCACCGCTCGCCATCTTCGCCGCGGTCGGATACGACCAGCTGCGACGGGCTTCCCATGCCCAGGTCCGCCGAGGCGTGGCCGCCTGGATGCTTGCGGGCCTGGCGCTTGCGGCCGCCGGCAGCGCGGTCGTGACACAGGAGTTCATCGAGCGCAAGCAACACGATGTTGCCATCGTGCGCTGGGTCGATGGCCTGGCCCCCGCGAACGGACAGTTGCTCGCGTTCGGTTTGACGGCGACCTCCCAGGAGTACGGCCGGCTCCAGACGCTCGACCTCTCGGAGGTCAGCCCTGAGCGGATCGGCGCTCTCCTTGCCGATGGGCGGCCGACGCTCGTGCTGGTCGACGTCAACGCGCTCGAGCGGCAGTGGACCGGACGCGTGCCCTGGGAGCGCTATCACGCGTTGCTTGCCGCACCAGGCTTGACGCCACTCGGCACCCGCGGTGGCTTCACCCTGTTCGCCGTCCAGCACGAGGGTGCATGAGGATCGGCCTCGTCGTCCCCGGATTCAGCGCCGATCCAGGTGACTGGTGCATCCCGGCCTTGCGGCACCTCGTGGTCCGGCTCGCTGGTGCCGCCGACGTTCACATCTTCGCCCTCCGGTACCCGGATCGCCGGGGACCGTACGGCGTCTTCGGGGCACAGGTCACCGCATTGGGGGGCCGTGAAACCACTGGCGGTGGGAGTGCAGGCCTGTGGCTACGAACGGCGAGTGCACTCGGCGCCGAGCACCGCCGCCGCCCCTTCGACGTGCTGCACGCATTCTGGGCAGGCGAGCCGGGTTTCGTCACGGCTCTTCTCGGTCGCGCGCTGCGCATCCCAACCGTGGTCAGCATCGCGGGTGGTGAACTGGCTCGGCTGCGCGACATCGGTTACGGCGGTCTCCTGCGGCGGCTCGAACGGGTAAAGACGCGGTTGGCGCTGCGGATGGCTGGCGTCGTGACGGCCGGCTCCGCGCTCGCGATGGCATCCGCCCAGTCATTCTTGCCTGCGCGTTGCGCGTGCCGCGCCCGGCAGGTGCCCCTTGGCGTCGACCTCGCGATGTTCGCACCCGGGAGGGCGCCGCGGAACGATGGTCCGACTCGCATCCTGCACGTCGCCTCACTCTGCGGGGTGAAAGACCAGGCCACGCTGCTGTCCGCCGCGGCGGCGCTGCGGGAGCGCGGCTACGCGTTTCAGCTCGATGTCGTGGGGACCGGCCCACTCGAGGCCGACCTGCGATCGCTCGCCCGATCGCTCGGACTGTCCGAGAACATCCGCTGGCGGGGGACGGTCCCGCACGATCAGATGCCTCAGGCGTACCAGCGAGCCGACCTTTTCGTGCTGAGCTCCCGTCACGAGGCGCAAGGCATGGTCGCGCTGGAAGCGGCCGCCTGCGGCGTGCCAGTCGTGGGTACGGCGGTAGGCGTCATCCCCGAGCTGCGGCCCGCCGCCAGGACCATCCGAGTCGGCGACGCCGGGGGGCTGGCCGAGGGCATGGCCGAGCTCGTTGAGGACGAGCCGAGCCGGGTCAGGTCGGGATGCGCCGCACGGGAGCGGGCCGTAGCCGAATACGGCATCGAGCTGTGCACCACCCGGTTCCTCGACCTCTATGGAGACGTTTCAGCGAGATCACGGAGCCGCCATGCGTAGGCCACGCCGGGCACGGGATTTGCGGTGGACGCGCATGGGCATCGTGCTACTGACCGGCCTCGCGCTCGCCAGCATCCTTGCGTTTGGGTTCGTGCCAACGGTTTTCCGCGCATATTCCGAGAAACGTGTCGTCAGCTATGACCCCAGGCTCGTCGACCTGCTTTCGCTGGCCCTGAACGCCACTCTCCTCATCGCGCTGTTCTGGGTCGGTCCGCAACGTGATGCCGCGGAGGCGAACGAGTGAGGGTCTGCGTCATCAGTTCCTTTCCCCCGGCGATAGCCGGCGTCGCCGACTACGGCGCGCACATTGCCGGGACGCTTGTACGCGATCCGAGGGTCGAGAGCCTGACGGTGCTCGCGGACCAGCTCAAGGGCGCGCCCCGTTGGGAGCGTCTCGAAAACCTGGACGTGTATCGAGTCTGGAAGCGCGACAGCATCGGGATCGGTCTCGCCCTCGTCCGCGACGTCGTGAGCATGCACCCCGACGTCGTCTGGTTCAACCTTGGGCTGACGATGTTTGGCACGCGCCCGACGGCCGCGGCGAGCGGCATGATGGCACCGCTATTCACGAGTCTGCTCGGCTACCGCACGGTCGTCACGCTCCACGAACTCCCGGCTCTCACGAACCTTGAGGCGCTGGGCCTGCATACACGTGCTGGAAAAATCGGTGCGGCCATCGTGCCCCGACTCGTGCTCCGGGCGGACACCGTGGTGGTCACGCTGGACCGGTATCGCCGTTTTCTAACGAAGCGCTACGGCGCTCACAACGTCCGGCGCATTCCGCACGGGGCCTTTAGCGAACCGGAGTCTTCAGGTGAACCAGAGCAGCAGGCGGCACTGGTGTTTGGCACCTTTGGTCCCCACAAGGATCCTGGACTGGTCGCCGACGCCGTCGCGCGGTTACCTCGGCCACGACCGGGCCTGCGGCTCGTCGTGGCCGGCGCCGACCACCCGCGCTATCGCGGTTTCATGAAGGACTGCGCCAGGCACCACCGGCTGGGCGGGTCATGGATCGGCTACGTACCTGCGGCGCGGCTCCCAGGGCTCTTCGCCAAGGCGACCGTCGTCGTTGTTCCCTCAGACGCGTCAACTGGCTCGTCTGGTGTGATCCACCGGGCGATGAGCTACGGCCGAGCGGTGTTGGCGAGTGACCTGCCCGACTTTAGAGGACTGGCCCAGGACGACGGGCTGGAATTGGCTTGGTTTAAGCCCGGAGATCCAGTCGCGCTGGCCGGCGCGATTGGGGCGCTTCTCGACGATTCGGAATCCCGCCGGCGCATCGTGAAGCACAACCTCGAGGCGATGGGCCGCCTTGGGCCGGCCCGCATCGCCGATGCCTATGTCGCGGCGTTCGAAGATCGATCCCCGCGGGCAGCGGCGCGATACGAAGAGGCGACAGGCGGCCTGATTCCGGTGCTTCGGGCGGGCGAGGAAGCGTGAGACGGGATCGAGGACCATTGCTGGGCGTGGTGCTCTCCTTCTGCTTCCATGGCCCACTCGTCGCCGCGGGTTTTTATCGCTTTAGTTGGGACGTCTCGACCCACATTTTCTTCGCCGACCACTACCGGAGGTCGTGGTTCGCCCTCTGGGACCCCCGCTGGTTCGGGGGGTTTTCGGTCAGCTCGTACCCGCCGCTCGTCCACCAGCTGATCGCGCTGTTGAGTTTTCCATTCGGGTACGACCGAGCCTTCGCGATCCTGCTCCTGTCGGTGCTCGTCGTGTTCCCGGTGGCCGCCTGGCGCTTCGCGCTCGTGTTCGTCGCACCCGCGGCGGCACGCTATGCCGCCATTGTCGCGGCATTCGTGCCGGGGGTGGCGCTCGCGGCGCACTCGTACGGCCAGCTTCCCACCCTGATGTCCGTGACCGTCACGCTGTTCCTGGCATTCGAGTTCACGCGCTTCGTCGAGCGAGGGGGTGGGCTCAGGCTCGGGCTGGTCGGGGCACTCGCGGGGACGGCGTTCGCAGCGCACCACGCCACGCCCATGTTCTTCTTGCCTCCGGCGCTTCTTGCCGGCCTCTCGACCGTCATCATCGGCGTCGACAAGGGGGCGCTGGCCGGGCGCCTTCGTCGAGCTGGCATCGCGGCCGCCTGCGCCGTAGTGGCCGGCGCCTTGGTCATTGCCCCCTTCTGGCTCTGGGCGATCGCTGGAATCCACGAAGCATTCATCCCGCACGGCAGTCGCGCCAACTTCCTCGCGGACTTCGGGGCGCAGGCGCGCTTCCTCTGGGGTGTGTACGGCGTTCTTCCCGCGCTGGCGATTGTCGGACTGCGAATCCGCGCCGATCGGCGCACCCTAGCCCTCGCGATCCTTGCGGGCTGCATGGCGATCCTCGGTCTCGGGGGGACGACGCCCATCCCGTCGCTCGTGTTCGGGCGGCAATGGGAATGGCTGACGTACGATCGCTTCGCGCTCTGGGGCGCGGTGGCGCTGGTCCCGCTCGCTGGTATTGCCGTCCATCACCTTCTGTCGGTGCATGCCGCCGCAGCCCGCGCACTCGCGACCGGGGCGCTGGTCGTGCTGATGGCCTACGCCGGTTTCGGCACAGGGGTGTCATTCCTCGGACCAGATCTGCGGCCTCAGCCGGACGTGCGACCGATCGCGGCCTTCATGAACAATGGCCGTACGCAGTGGCGGTATCAGACCTTCGGCGTGGGTAACGCCGCGACACAGCTTGGCTACCTGACGGCCGCCGCCACGATCGACGGCGCCTACTACTCGGCGAGACGCGTGCCTGAGCTCGCCCCCAGTGGGATTGGGATGCTCGACGCCGCGCTCTTGTCGGATCCCTCGGGCGCCGTGCTGCGGCGCGTGCTCGCGCGCGCCAATGCGTACGGAATCCGATGGGCCTTCGTGCTGGATCCCCGATACGATCCGTACCTGAGTGCGGCCGGCTTTGCTCGGAGTGGGAGTCTGGCGGGCGGCGTAAAGGTCTGGGAGAATCCGACGGCTCCGCCGGTCCCGGCCGCAGCCCTACACTTCGGCGTCCCAGACTTCGAGGGCATCCTCTGGGGCACCCTGCCGCTGGCCTCCCTCTTCGTCGCGCTGGTCTTCGCGGCGGCGC
>DASQAH010000208.1:0-19478 GCA_035635835.1 Gemmatimonadales bacterium | reverse complement strand
CCCCGCCCCCTCCCCCCCCCTCGTCACCGCGCCCCTCCAGGCGACGGGCGATCGAGCGGCCGAGCGGGGAATCCACGAGAATCGCGGTGATGGGAATCATCAGCGCCACCACGAGGATGACCGCGAGAATCATCATGATGTGGATTCTACGAAGGGTCCGCCCACCGCGCCACCTCGGCCGCGAGCGCGTCCAGGAGCGCCGGCCCGTATCGGATCGCGAAGGAGGCCAGTGTGAGCACCCGTTCTTGCGGGCGCCCCATCGGGAACGTGGCGGCGCGGGCACGGGCGATCTGGCCCACCAGGGTCTCGTTGGCCCGCTTGAGACTCGCCACGACCTTCTTCTCGAGGTCGTGCGTGCCGGCGAGGGCGGCGTTGCGCGCGGATTCGAGAGTCCGCCCGAGCGTCGGGTCGAGTTGCTCGACGACCTGCGCAAGCCGCCCGTAATCGCTTTCGATACTGGACCGTAGCGTGGCCAGCGTGGCCGCGACCTCCCCGGGCAGCGCCTCACGCACCAGACGTCCCTCCAACGCGCCGGGCGGCCCCTGCAGGTCCTGGAGCGTCAAGGCATGCTTCTCAAGCAGCTTGTCGACGCGCGCCTCGACCAGGACGCCCGACCAGCGCGGCACCGCGGGCTGCGCCTCGACCGCGAGCGCTTGAAACAGCGGCGTGGCCTCTTGGAAGTACTCAAGTTCCGCCGGCCCCGCTGCATAGGCGACGGTGGGAAACAAGGCGGCTTCGATCACCGGCCGCAGCAGGACGTTGGGCGACAGCCGCTCGGGTTGCTCCGCGGCAAGTCGCTCCAGGGCCGCCCGAGTGAACCGCTCTTCGCTGCGGCGCGTGATGAAGGAGCCGCCGTCGGCCCGCAGACGGTCGCGTCCCAGAGCGGCCTCCACGAGCACCGGCGTCAGCCCGTCGGGAAGGGTGGCATCCAGACCTTTCAGGATGAACGGCGCGGCGGCGCGCTTCGCAGCAAGATCGTGGAACCTGAACACTGCGAGCCCGCGCGGCCCGAGGAGGGTGTTCAGAGCGTCGGCGAACGCATCGGAGAGGGAGGCCTCGGGGCGGTAGGCGGTGTCGAGCCAGGCGAGCACGGCAGCCTTGAACTCGGTCTCCGGCGTGCCGGCCCGGAGCTGGTCCAAGGCGGCGAGGATGCCGTCGGAGCATCGCTCACGCCACAAGGGAAGCTGCGGCGCCTCCGGTGGCCGCTCGCGCAGCACGATCCGCGCCGGCTCGCCGTTGCTGTTGAGGAACTCGGCGTGGTTGGCCTCGGCGAAGTCGTGGTCGTCCCCCGCCACCCAGAAGACAGGGACCACGGGGCTGCCGCGCTCCCGCTCGAGCCTGGCGGCGATCGCGATCGCGGAGAGGGCCTTGTAGATGGTGTACAACGGCCCCGTGAACAGGCCGGGCTGCTGCCCGCTCGTCACGACCAGCACTTCCCCAGCTGTCAAGCGGTCGCGGCCCGGGCCGGGCAGCACGGCCGCCAGCACGTCGGCGCTCACCCGGCGCGGCGCGAGCGTGCGCGGGCGGGCGCCGCCTGCGAGCGGCGTCGTGACGATACGTGGGATCACGTCCGCGCCTCCGTCTTCCCGGCCGTCATTCGCCGAACACATCCGCCAGGAACGTGAACACCTCGGTTCCGGGCTCGCGCCATGCGTCCGGCCCGAGGCCGGCTTTGCGACAGGTAGCGGCGAGGAACTCTTCAGGGCCCCAGCCGTATTCGGGTGCCACCTGGGGAAGCAGCAGCCCGGACGCGCGCCCCTGCCGCACCAGGACCCCATCCCGGCCGATGGCGAGGCGCCCGACGTCCGCCGCAGCGAGCGGCACCGGCTCGCCGAGCACCGAGACCTCGACGTGCAGCTGCAGCAGCTCTTCGGGGGCGAGCGGCGGGAAGCGCGGGTCTTCCCGCGCTGCCGCGGCCGCCATGGCGCGCACCACGGGACCCAGGGGGCGGTCGCCGAGGACGCGGCCGAGACAGCCCCGCAGCGCCCCCTCAACGGCCACGGTCACGAAGGCTCCGCGCCGCAGCCGGGCGCCCGGGACGTCCGGGATCGGTGGCGCCGGGCCACCCCGCACGGTCGCTTCAACCGACTGGCGCGCCAGCGCTGCCAGGGCGGCCCGGTCGCCTGGGGTTAAGTCAGGGTCCGCGATGGTAGGGCTCCCCGCGCCGGATGGTGTAGGCGCGGTACAGCTGCTCGTAGAGCAACACGCGCGCCAGCTCATGTGGGAAGGTCAGGCGGGACAAGCTCCACACCCGTTCCGCCGTCCGCAGGACGTCGTCCTGCAGCCCGTCCGCCGCGCCGATGGCGAAGGTGACGTCCCGGCCGTCCCGTTCCCACTTCCCCGTCCACTCCGCCACTTGGCTGGAGGTCCACTGATCTCCCGTGCGCGACAGTGCGACGAGGCGCGAGCCTTCGGGAACGGCCCCAAGGACCCGCGCCTCATCCTTGACTTCGCGTTCTTCAACGTGGGTGTAGTGGCGCAGCCGCTCCGCGTATTCGTCGCGCGCCGCCCGCAGCGCCGCGTTCCGCACGCGGCCCACCGCGACGACCCGGTAGCGCATCAGGCATACATCCCGCGGAGCCGGTGCATCGCGGCAACGCGGCCGACCGCCAGCATGTAGGCAGCGATTCGCGTGTTCACCTTATGCTTGTCGGCCAGTGCCATCACATCGTGGAACGACTTCACCATGATGCTCTCGAGGCGGCGGTTGACCGTCTCCTCGTCCCAGAAGTAGCCGCCGCGGTCCTGAACCCACTCGAAGTAGCTCACGGTCACGCCACCGGCGTTGGCCAGGATGTCGGGGATCACGAAGATGCCCTTGTCCTCTAGCAGCTTGTCCGCAGCCGCAGTGGTCGGGCCGTTGGCGCCCTCACAGATGATCTTGGCCTTGATGTTCGGAGCATTCTTGCGGGTGATGACGTTTTCCGTGGCGGCTGGGACGAGCACGTCGCAGTCGGTGGTGAGAACCGCGTCGCCGCTGATCGGTTCGGCCTTCGGGTAGCCCGCCAGCTGGCGTCGTTCCCGTACCCAGCGCAGCAGGTCCGCCACGTCCAGTCCCTTCGGGTTGTGGAGCCCGCCCGACTTGTCGGCCACTGCCACGATGACGGCGCCCTCTTTGGCCAATAGGTCGGCGCTGACGGAGCCCACATTCCCGAACCCCTGGACCGCGATGCGGGCGCCCTTCAGCTGCATCCCCAGCCGCCCCAGCGCCTCGCGCGTGACGAACATGCACCCTCGCCCTGTGGCCTCGCGTCGTCCGAGCGAGCCACCCATCTCGACGGGCTTCCCCGTCACCACAGCGGTGACGGTGTGACGCATGTGCATGGAATAGGTGTCCATGATCCATGCCATCACGCTCTCATTGGTGTTCACGTCGGGTGCCGGTACGTCGGAGTCGGGACCGAGTGTCTCGATGATGCCGGAGGTGTACCGGCGGGTCAGCCGCTCCAGCTCGCCCATGGACATCGCGGTGGGGTCGCAGACTACGCCGCCTTTGGAACCGCCGAACGGGATATTCACGAGGGCACACTTCCAGGTCATCCACGCTGCCAGCGCCTTGACCTCCTCCAACGTGACGTTGAGGTCGAAGCGGATGCCCCCTTTGGCCGGCCCGCGCGACGTGTTGTAGAGGACGCGGTAGCCGGTGTACACCTCGACCTCGCCGTTGTCGCGCACGATCGGCACCGACACGATGATCTGCTTCTCGGGGTTGCGCAGCACCTTGTAGAGGCCAGGGTCGAGGTTGAGCAGTTTGGCCGCGTGGTCGAACCGCTCCATCATCGCTTCGAACGGGTTCCCCTCGGAGAGGAACGTGTCCTTGTCGGGACCGATGAGCACGCGGGGCTCGGTGGTGCGGACGGTATCGCTCATGGGATGGCTGGGTCTGGGCCTCTCGGGTCAAAAACGGCGGGGCACCACGGGCAGCGCATCCAGCGCTTGCACGATCGCCTCGCCGTTGTGCTCCCACCGGACGGTTAGAACCGCCACGAGCGGCTCGCGCGCGTCGGCCGGCCAGCGGTGGCGCAGTTTCACGGCATCCTTCTCCGTGACTACAACATAATCGGCTGCGGCTTGGGCCCGCACCAGGCGCGCGAGGTCATCCTCGTCGTAGGGGTGATGGTCTTGATACGCCACGAGTTGCACCCTCGCCCCTGACGCCCGCACCTGCACGGCATAGCTCTCCGGGTCGGCGATGCCCGCCACCGCGACGACGTTCTGGCCGCGCAGCGCGGCGGTGTCCATGCGAGTGCCCGACAGCATCCCCTCCAGGTGGTCCAGCGCGAGGTGGGCCACGGCCACCGGGGTGCGGGGCCACCGGGCGGCCAGTACGGCCGCCCGCGCCCGGGCCTCTTCGGCGCCAGCCCGCTTGCGGGTGACGATTACTGCATCGGCGCGCCGCAGCGCGCTTCCCGATTCTCGCCACGGGCCAGCCGGAAGCAGCCATGTGGCGAGTCGGACGTCCTCAGCGCTGACCAGGACGAGGTTCACATCGCGCCCGATGGCGAGGGTTTGAAAGGCGTCGTCCAACACCAGCACGTCGGCGCCGCGCGCCAGCGCCTGCGCCGCCCCGGCCAGGCGATCGGGGTTCGGCACGACCACGGCGCCGGGCACGAGTCGCTCGTGGACTCTGGGCTCATCCCCGCCGTAGCCCCGCAGCAGGATGCCGGGCACTCGGCCGCGTGCCGCGTAGAACGCGGCGATCCACGCCGCGAGTGGCGTCTTCCCCGCGCCGCCGACCGCGCGGTTCCCCACCGCGACGGCAGGGAGCGGGAGCCGCCGCGGCGTCAGGAGACCGACACGGTAGAGGGCGGCGCGTGTCCAGACGACGGCACCATACAGCGCTGAGAGCGGGAGCAGCGCGACGCGCGCTCCTCGCGCCGGTAGACCGCGACTGTGCCACAGCCAGCGGGCCAGGTGGTGGAGGGGATCCAGCCTCATGCCTGCGTCACCTCGTGCAAGGCTTGCGCGACGGTAGTCATCCCCCGGCGCAACGCCTCTTTGCCCTCCGGCACCGCCACCGCCGGGCCGTACACCACCTCCACCGTCGCGAACGGCTTGGGGATGCACATCCGGTCCCAGGTGCGGAGCCACCACGCCGACGAAGCCTGCGCACCGATGGGGAGCAGTGGCACGCCCGCGTGCTGGGCTGCAGCGACCGCGCCGGGTTGAACCTGCCCTGCTGGGCCGCGCGGCCCGTCCGGCGTTACCGCGACTACTGCTCCACCTTGCAGCGCGCGGACGATGCCGAGCAGTCCGACTTCCCCACCCCGTTTCGTGGAGCCGCGCACGGAGCGGTAGCCCCAGCGCTGGGCCAGATCCGCCAGGTAGCCCCCGTCGCGGTGGCGGCTGATGAGCAGCACGATGTCTTCATGTCGGTGGTGGAATAGCAGGGGCAGGATGCGACTGTGCCACAGCACGAATACGAACGGGCGCCGCGCCTCACGCAGCGCGCGCAAGTGCTCGACCCCGCGTACGCGGATCCGCCAAGTCGCGGCGAGCAGCCGGACCAGCGTCGGGCCGATCGCGGCTCCGAGCGCCTCGGCCCAACGCCGCTTCACCACAACAGCTCCACGGCGATTTCCGCCACGCGGTTGGCCGCCCCAGGGGGGCCGAGTCGCTCTCGCACCCGGGCGAGACCTTCGCGCTGGCGCCGCGCGGCGACGCCGTCCGCGTCGAGCAGGGGGAGGACCGCTTCGGCGAGCGCACGCGGGTTGGCCGCACCCTGCAACAGCTCGGGGCAGACGGCTTCCTGGGCCACCAGATTCACCAGGCCGACCCACCGCACCTGGATCAACCGCATGGCGATGAACCCGGAGACCGGGTGGAGCCGGTAGGCGATCACCATCGGCACGTCGGCGAGCGCTGCTTCGAGCGTGGTCGTGCCCGACTTGCAGATGCCGGCGTCGGCGGCGGCGAACACGACAGCCGGATCCCCCGAGGTGACGAGGAACTCCCCGGCGTCTGGGTAGGCAGCGCCCGGGGTGCCGGCCACAACGACCTGCACCTCCGGCCGCGCCGCCCGCACCCGCCCGGCGGCGACCCGCCACGCCGGCCACATGCGCCGGACCTCCTGCTCCCGACTCCCGGGAAAGAGGCCGAGCACCGGCCGCGCCGGGTCGAGGCCGAGCGCGCGTTTCGCTGCTGGACGCGGGGGGGCCGGCGGCCGGTCCTTCAGCGGATGACCGACGAACGTCGCGGGCACGCCGCGCTCACGGAAAAACTGCTCCTCAAAGGGCAGAATCACTGCCAGCCGGCGCACGGTTCGGGCGAGGCGCGTGACGCGCCCGCGTCCCCAGGCCCACAGCTGCGGTGCGATGTAGTAGAGGACCGGCAGCCCCGCTTCGGCCGCAGCGGCTGCGGCCCGGAGGTGGTAGCCGGGGTAGTCGATCAAGACCACGAGGTCGTAACGGCCCGCGCGGAACGCGGCGCGCGTCCGCGCCAAGAGGCGGTAGTGCGCGGGCAGCTTCGCCAATGCCTCGACGAACCCCACCACCGAGAACTGCTCCATGCGGTCCAGCACCACGGCCCCTGCTCCGGCCATGCGCGGCCCGCCGAACGCCTCGAGCTGTGCCCCGGGCAAGCGGCGTCGCAGGGCAGCGACCACGGCGGCGCCATGGGCGTCCCCCGACGGCTCGCCCGCCGAGAGGTAGATGCGCGGCGTCGCGCTCACGGCCGCGCGGCCGAGAGTGGCGAAGCCTGAATGGCGTCGGCGACGCGGTAGGCGAGCGCCAGCGCCTGCAGCCCCGCGGCGCCGGACACGACGACGTCACCGTCCCCCCGCACGGCGTGCACGAAGCTCTCGAGCTCGAGCGCCAGAGGCTCGGCTTCCGGCGCGCTGAGCTTCACGTGATGCACGATCTCCTCGAGCTTGCGCGCGCCCATCGTCTGCCAGCCCGCCTTCAGTTCGTAGAAATGCCCCGTGCCCTGGGCCAGGTCGAGGGAGAAGTACCCGGTCGGCTGGAAGATGCGGAGGGTGCGTGTCCGCTTCGGCGTGATCCGACTCGCCGTTACCAGCGCGATCGCGCCGTTGGCGAACTCGACGCGGGCATTGGCGATGTCCACGTGGGGGGTGAGCAGCGGGGCGCCCGTCGCCCGCACCTCGGTCACGTCCGAGTGTACCAGCTCGAGCACGAGATCGAGGTCGTGGATCATGAGGTCGAGGATCACCGCGACGTCGGTGCCCCGCGGTTGGAATGGGGCCAGGCGCTCGCATTGCAGGAACCGCGGGCCATCCAAGTAGGTCGCCGCGGCGCGGACCGCGCGATTGAACCGCTCCACGTGCCCGACCTGTAGTGTGGCGCCGGAGGCATCCGCAGCGCGCACCAAGCGCTCCGCGTTCTCCAGCGTGTCGGCGAGCGGCTTCTCGATCAGCGCGGAGATGCCGCGCGACAGCACGGCCACTCCCACCTCGGCGTGCGCCCGGGTGGGAACGACAACCGACACGGCTTCGACCTGCTCGAGCAGCGCTTCTAACGTGGGAAACGCGACGGTGCCCAGCTCGCGCCCCACCTGGTCGCCGCGGCCCGGATGATGATCGTAGATGCCGACTAGCTGCGTGTCTGGCAGCGTCCGGTACAGCCGTGCGTGGTGGAAGCCGAGGGCGCCGGTCCCGATGACCCCGACGCGCACCCGCCGCGTGGTCACACCATGACTCCCCGCTGGGAGGCTTCGATGAAGGAGAGGAACTTCTCCACCTCCGGCGCCGATGGCAGCTCGGCCCGCGCCCGGGCGATCCCCTGGCTGACGGTGAGGTCGGAGTTGAAGAGCAGCCGATAGGCGCGCTTCAGGGCCAGCTTCACCTCGGGCGAGAATCCCGCCCGTTGCAGCCCCACCGAGTTGAGCCCGTAGAGGTGGACGGGGTTGCCGACCGCCTTCGTATACGGGGGCACGTCCTGATTGACGCGCGAGCCCCCGCCCACGAAGGCGTACGTGCCGATGCGCACGAACTGGTGGATGGGCACGAGGCCGCTGATGATCGCCCGGTCCTCGACGGTCACGTGCCCTGCCATCTGGATGCCGTTGGCCAGGATGACATCGCTGCCGATCGCGCAGTCGTGCGCGATATGCACGTACGTCATGATGAAGCACCGCTGGCCGACCGACGTCTTGCCGGTCGCCGTCGTGCCGCGGTTGATCGTGCAGTACTCGCGGATGATGGTGCCATCGCCGATCTGGACCCAGGTCTCCTCCCCCTTGTACTTCAGGTCCTGGGGATCATTGCCGATCACCGTGCCGTACCCGATCTTCACGCCGCGGCCGACCCGGGTGTTGCGCTCCAGCACGGCGTGGGCGGCGATCTGGGTGTGGTCCCCGACGGTCACCCGGGGGCCGATGATCGCATACGGACCGACCGCGACGTCGGGCCCGAGCTCGGCCGTGGGCTCGATGAGCGCCGTGCGATGGATCACCGGTCCGTCACGATCGCCATCATCTCCGCCTCGGCCACCAGCTGGCCGTCGACATAGCCGGCGCCCTTCATCTTGCAGGTCTTGCCCCGGAACTGGAGCATCTCCAGCTCGAAGCGGATCTGGTCCCCTGGCAGCACCGGGCGACGGAACTTCACGTTGTCGAGGGACATGAAGTAGACGACTTTGTCTTCCACGTCCTGCCCCTCGAAGTGGCTCATCAGCAGCATGCCGCCGACTTGTGCCATCGCCTCGATGATCAACACGCCCGGCATGATCGGATGCCCCGGGAAGTGCCCTTGGAAGAACGGCTCGTTGATCGTGACGTTCTTGATCCCGACGATGCGCTTCTCGCCCTCCACTTCGATGATCCGGTCCACCAGGAGGAACGGGTAGCGGTGCGGCAAGATGTCCATGATCCGGCCGATGTCGAAGGCCGGTCGCCCGGTGCGCTTGGCGGCGCGTGCCAGGGCGCGCGCCAGCGCCACGTTCCCGATGTGGCTCGGCCGTGTGGCCACGATGTGCGCGCGAATCCGCGCCCCCGTGAGGGCGAGGTCGCCGACGATGTCCGCTGTCTTGTGGCGCACAAACTCGTCGGGCCAGCGCAGCTTACCGCCGTTCACCACGCCGCGCTCATCCAGGACGATCGCGTTAGAGGCGCTGGCGCCTTTGATCAGCCCCTTGGCTTTGAGCGTCTCCACCTCGTTCGCGAAGCCGAAGGTGCGCGCCGGCGCGAGCTCGCGGGCGAACAGTTCCGTCGTCACGTCGAACGTGCCGGCCTGGCGGCCGATCAAGGGATGCGGAAACTCGACCGTCACGGTGAGGCGGAGGGTCTTGGCGGGCGCGACGACGTAAGCCGCCTCCCCCTCGGTCACGGTGAACGGCGCCTGCACCGTGAGCACCGAGGGCTCGCCCCCGATCTCCACCGGGTGCGCCCGCGTGAGCGCATCGAAGTAGGGCTGGACGCTGCCGTCGAGGATCGGCGGCTCGGGCCCCGTGACCTCGATCATCACATCGTCGATCTCGTGGGCGGCGACGGCCGCCAGCAGGTGCTCGACCGTGTGGATGGTCAGCTCGCCATGCCCGATGGCGGTGCGACGCTCGAGCGCCTCCACCTCGGTGATCCGCGCGGCGATCTCCGGCCGGCCCGCGAGGTCGGCCCGCCGGAAGACGATCCCCTGGCCCACCGGCGCGGGGAGGAACGTCGCCTGCGTCGCTACCCCGGTGTGCAGACCGGTCCCCGAGAGCGACTGGGGCTGCTGGATCGAGCGCCTCGCGTTAGGCATCCTGGCCTCGGCGCACCAGCGCCTCGAGGTCGTCGACAATCGTGGTCAAGCGGTACAGGGCCGCCTGGGCGCGCAGGTATTCCCGGTGGTTGCGGGCGGGGTACCCGGACACCGTGGCGCCGTCTGAGAGGTCGCCAATCACCCCACCCTGGACGGTGACCCGGACCCGATTCCCGATGGTGAGGTGGTCGGACACACCCGCCTGGCCGCCGAGGAAGACGTCGTCCCCGACGTGTGTGCTCCCGGCGATGCCGACCATGGCGGCGATCAGGCAGCGCGCCCCGATCCGGACGTTGTGCGCCACCTGCACAAGGTTATCGATTTTGGTGCCGGGTCCGATCATCGTGTCGTCGATGCTGCCCCGGTCCACGGTGGTGTTGGCCCCGATCTCCACGTCGTCCCCGATGAGGCAGCGCCCGACTTGGGGAATCTTGCGCGGCAGCTCGCCCCGGGTGCTCGGCACGTAGCCGAACCCGTCGCTGCCCAGCACAACGCCCGCGTGGAGGATCACGCGGTTCCCGATCTCCGTCCCGCTGTAGAGGGTGACGCGCGGGAAGAGCTCGACATCGTTGCCGACCTGCACGCCGTCCCCCAAGACACACCCGGCTCCTAGGCGCACGTTGCGGCCCAGTTGCACGTCGCGACCCAGGGTCACGTGTGGCCCGATGGACACCGGGTCCTGCCACGTGACGCCCCGCCCAATGACCGCGCTCGGATGCACCCCCTGCTGCCAGACGGCTGGCGGATAGAGCACAGCCAGGACGGTCAGCAGCGCCGCGTGGGCGTCCGGGACGATGATGCGCACCGCTGGCCCCTCGGGCGTCGTCGCGAATTCCTCTTTACAGAGCACCGCCGCGGCGCGCGAGCGGTGAAAGTCGGGAAGGTATTTGGCGCTGGCAAGAAACGAGAGGTCGCCGGGCCCCGCCCGGTCGATCGGCGCGACCGCGACGACCCGAACCCCGCCGCTCCCCGGCCCGATCAGCCGGCCCCCGGTGAGAGCCGCGATCTCCCGCGCGGTGATCGCCCGCTCTCCGTCGGCCTTCACGGGCCGGGCGCCGCTACTGCGCCGCCTGGAGGCGCTGCAGTACCTTGGCCGTGAGGTCCAGCGCCGGGTCGGCCGCGACGATGGGGTTCCCCGGAGCGTCGGCGTCGAAGATGAACGAATAGTTCCCCTCGGCGCGCAGCCCCTGGATGATCGAGTTGACACGTGCCTGAATCGGCGCCAGCAGCTCCTGCTCGCGCTGCCCGGCTTGCTGCTGCAGGGCGTCAGTGCGCTGTTGCAGCCGCTGTTGCATCCCCTGGAGGTCACGCTGCTTTTGCTGCGCGGCGGTTGGCGACAGTGCGATGCGCTGCTGGTCGAACGCCTGCACCGCCGAGTCGAGCTGCTGCTGCAGCTTCGTCACCTCGTCGCGATACCCTTGCACCTCCTTGGTGAAGCTCGACTCCGCCGCCGCGTAGCCGGGCGTGCGCTGCAGAATCTGGCGCGAGGACACGAATCCCAACTTGAGCGGGCCAGGGGGGGCCGCGGTCCGCGGGGCCGGGGCGGCAGGCGGGGAAGCGGCCGGGGCTTGGGCCGCCGCCGCCACCGCTCGCATACCAACCAGCGCCAGACACACCACAACTACACGCTTCATAAGCGTCTCCGGGGGAATGGGCATCAGAAGAAGTTGCCGAGTTTGAAGTGGAGTTTCCAGCCCGGGGCGGGCCGGCCGAGCGTGTTCAGCTTGTCGAAGCCGTAGGCGAAATCGAGGCCGAGGGGGCCAAGGGGGGAGATGACCGCGACGCCAACACCGGCGCCGCGGAACAGCCGGGTCGGATTGAACTGACTGGCGCGGGCCCAGAGGTTCCCGGCGTCGTAGAAGGTGCTCAGGTAGAACATCTGCGACAGGCGCAGGCCCACCTCACCCGTCATGCTGAAGTACGCCTTCCCGAAGGAGGTGGCGCCGGTCGCCTGCCCCGAGGTGGCGTTGACATCGTAGCCGTTGGGCGTGATCGAGAACTCGTCGTAGCCGCGCAAGGGGATGCCGAACTGCGTGCCCCCCATAAAAAAGAGCTGGTCGAAGAATGGCGAATCGCCGAACACGAACCCGGAGCGGGCCGAGAGCCCCAGTACGAAGCGCATACCGCCACCGACCGGCCCGCCCTTGCCGCCCAGCCCGCCGAGGGGCGCATACCAGCGGCTCTCGAGGTCGAGGCGCTGGAAGTTGCCTTTGCCGCCGAGTGGGCCGCCGCTCTGGGAGATGCCCACGCTGGACATCGAGCCGCCGGTGGGGAACGGCAAATCGATACGGGTGTCGCGCAGGACGGAGAGGCCGATCGTGGAGCGCAGGCAGTTGGTGCACCCGAAGCGGGCGCGAAAGGCCGTGTTGGAGGCGGAGCCAATGAACGTCTGCTCGTCGAGCCCATACGAACCGAAGAGGCGCGTGTAGCGGTCGTTGAAGACCGGGAAGCCGAGCTGCAGGCTGGCGCCACGCCGGCGCAATTGGCCGAGGTCGGCGATCTGATACCGCAGCCGCGTGTCGTGAACGTCGACGGTCCCCGAAATGCGCGACTCGCGAATCCCCGGGTCCGTGTAGGAAATCTGGAAATCGTTGATGTTCTTGCCGAACTGCCACTGAAACCGGCCACGCTTGCCCTGGCCGAACAGATTGGGCTCGTCCAGACCGAGGAATCCCCCCAATCCGGTTCCCTGCCCGATCGACGCCCCGAAGTTCACGTTGCCGGTGCGTTTCTCGGAGACGCGGAAGATCACGTCGACGTCGCCCTGGTCGTTGGCCGGCTTGGTATCGGGGACGGGCAGCGGCTGATTGAAGAACCCGAGGTTGGAGATGTTCTGGTAGGACTTGATGAGGGCGTCCTGGCGGAACACGTCACCCGGGATGAGCACGATGGCGTCGCGGATCACGCGCTCGCGGGTCACGTCGTTGCCGACGATGTCGACCTTGTTGACGATCGCCGGCTGGCCCTCGCTGATCACCCACCGCAGGTCGACGACCGGCTTGCCGTCCGGCGTTGCGTGCCGGATCGCCTCAGGCCGCACCTGCGCGTAGATGTAGCCCTCGTTCGAGTAATAGGACTGCAGCTGGCGCGTGGCGTCGTCCCACTTCACCTGATTGAAGTAGGTGACGGCCCCATGGGAGCCTTGCCTCGGGTCGCGGCGGAACGGGTTCAGGGTCTCGATCTCCTCGGTCGAGAAGCGCCGGTTGCCGACGACATCGAATGTGCCGACGCGGTAGGGTTCGCCCTCGCTCACCTGCACGACGAGCGTCGCCTTGCCCGTGCTGTCGTTGACCAGCAGCGTGTCCCCCGTCACTTGGAAGTCGGCGAACCCGCGGCTGCCGTAGAAGGCGGGCAGGCGCTCCTGCTCATCCGCCCGCAGCTTTTCGTCGTCGTATTCGCCGTCGCGCCACCACCAGAACCCTTCGGGCTTGGTGTCCATGTGGCCCACGATCTGCGGGCCCGGGACGTGGGTGTTCCCTCGGATGTCCATCCGGGCGATCGCCACCCGCCGGCCTTCGTCGACGTCGAACACCAGGCGGACCCGGCTCGAGTCTCCCTCGAACACGCGCAGCGTCCGTACGCGAGCCAGGTAGTAGCCGCTCGAGCGGTACAGCGAGTCGATGCGGCCGCGGGCGCGCTCCACGGCTGCGGGGTCGAACGGCCGTCCCTCCACGAGCTGCACTCGGTCGCGGACAGTGTGCTCGCTCAGCCGGCCGACGCCCCGGATCGCCCACTTGACGAGGGTGGGGCGCTCCTTCACGCGGATCACCAGGACGGGGGCCGGGGCCGCGGCCGCCGCGGCGCTGTCCTGCTCGATGCGGACGTCGTCGAATTGACCGGTGGCGTAGAGCGCCTGGATTGCTTGGGCAAGATCGCGGTAGCTGATCTGGTGGCCGGGGACCAACCCGCTGGTGAGGAGCACGCTCGCGCGGCCGACGCGCGCAGCGCCCACGACCGCGATGGAGTCAGGGACCCGGCCCGCGCCCGCCCCCCCCCCTCCCCCCCGCTGGGCGACGCAGGGGCGCGGGGCCAGACCGACGGCGGTGAACGCGAGGCTGAGAAGGAGCCGGCGGCTCACGCCTTCGTGCCCGAGAGGGCGCGGAAGGCGAGGCGCTCCTTGTCGGGCGCCACGTCGACCTCGATTTCGTCGCCCTTGGCGAACTCCCCGACCAGGATCTTCTCCGACAGCGGGTCTTCCACGTACTTCTGGATCGCGCGCTTCAGCGGTCGCGCGCCGTAGTGCTCGTCGTAGCCGCGATTCACCAGGAAGTCGCTCGCCGCCGGCGTGAGCCGCAGGGTGAGTTCTTCCTCCCCCAGCCGCTTCTGCACGTCACGCAGCAGGACCACGACAATCTGTGCGATGTGCTCGCGGCTGAGCGGATGGAAGACGATGACGTCATCCAGCCGGTTCAGGAACTCGGGGTTGAAGACCTTGTTGATCTCTTCCTTCACCTTCTCGGAGATCCGCTCGAACGAGGCGCGGGTGTCCGGTTGGGCGAAGCCCAGGGTCTTCCCCTTGACCATGTCGCGCGCGCCGACGTTCGAGGTCATGATGACCACGGTGTTCTTGAAGTCGATCACGCGTCCATAGTTGTCGGTCAGGTGCCCTTCGTCGAGCACCTGCAGCAGGATGTTGAAGACATCCGGGTGCGCCTTTTCAATCTCGTCGAGCAGCACGACCGAGTACGGCTTGCGCCGCACGGCCTTGGTCAGCGTGCCCGAGTCCTCGTAGCCCACGTAGCCCGGGGGTGCACCGATCAGGCGGCTCACCGAGAACTTCTCCATGTACTCCGACATATCGACGCGGATCAGCGCGTTCGCGTCCGCGAACAGGAACCGCGCCAGCGCCCGGGCCAGCTCCGTTTTGCCCACGCCGGTCGGGCCGGAGAAGATGAAGGATCCGATCGGGCGCTTCGGGTCCTTGAGCCCGGCGCGGCTACGCCGGATGGCGCGCGAGATCACCGCGATCGCCTCGTCCTGACCGACCACTGAGAGGTGAATCTCCTCCTCCATGCGGAGCAGACGCGCGGTCTCGGCCTCCTGCAGCCGCGTGACGGGGATTCCGGTCCAGCGCGAAACGATGAACGCGATGCCCTCTTCGTCGATCATGGGCCGTCGGGTCTGCCGCTCCCGCTCCCATTCCTCCTGCTTGTGGCGGATCTCCGACTGCAGTTCGCGCTCCTGATCGCGCAATGACGCCGCGCGCTCGAAGTTCTGGTCGCGGACCGCGCCTTCCTTCTCGCCGTTGATGTGCTCCAGTTTCGTCTTCAGCGCGGCTACCTCGGGCGGCGGCACCTGCGTCGCCAGCCGCGCGCGCGCCCCGGCTTCGTCAATGACGTCGATCGCCTTGTCGGGCAGGAACCGGTCCGTGATGTAGCGCTCCGACAGTTTGGCCGCGGATTCAAGCGTCGCGTCGGGGATCACCACACGGTGGTGGTCCTCGTAGCGCTTGCGCAGCCCCTTCAGGATCTCGATCGTCTCGTCGACGGTCGGCGGGTCCACGATCACGGTCTGGAACCGGCGCTCCAGCGCCCCATCCTTCTCGATGTACTTGCGGTACTCGTTCAGCGTCGAGGCACCGACGCACTGCAGCTCGCCGCGCGCCAGCGCGGGCTTCAGCATGTTCGAGGCATCTACCGCGCCTTCGGCGGCCCCCGCCCCGACCAGCGTGTGCAGCTCATCGATGAACAGGATGATGTTGCGGTTCTGCGCAATCTCGTTGATGACCGCCTTCAGCCGCTCCTCGAACTGGCCGCGGTATTTGGTGCCGGCGATCACCGCCGCCATGTCGAGCGACAGGACGCGATGATCCTTCAGCGCCTCCGGGCACTGGCCGCTCGCGATCAGCTGCGCGAGGCCCTCGACGATCGCCGTCTTCCCGACGCCCGGCTCCCCGATCAGCACCGGATTGTTCTTCTTGCGACGCGACAGGATCTCCATCACGCGCTCGATCTCCTTCTGGCGCCCGATCGTGGGATCGAGCTGCCCCTCGGCCGCGAGCTGCGTCAGGTCGCGGCAGAAGTGGTCGAGCGCGGGTGTTTTGGATTTCTTCTCGCTCTTGGGGGCCGCGGGCTGCGCAGCCGCTCCGCCGCCGCCGGCGGCGGCCGGCATTTCGCTGCCCAACAGGCGTAGGGTTTCGGCCCGCGCCTGTTCCAGATTCACGCCGGCGTCCGTGAGCACCTGCGCCGCGATGCCCTTCTCCTCCCGCAGCAGGCCGAGCAGCAGGTGCTCTGTCCCTACGTAGGAGTGGTTCAGTTCGCGCGCCTCGCTCATCGCGAGCTCCAGCACTTTCTTGGCGCGCGACGTGTAGGGCAGATCCGGGCCCGCTGCGGCGGCGGCTTTCCCCTTCTTGACCGTCTCTTCGATCTTCTGCTGGATCTCTTCGAGGTCGACGTTGAGGTTGGTGAGCACCGCGGCGGCGACGCCTTCGCCTTCGCGGATCAGCCCCAGGAGGATGTGCTCGGTACCGACGTACTCATGGTGCAGCCGGGCGGCCTCTTCCCGCGCCATCTGCAGGACTTTCCGCACCCGATCCGTGAAGTTGTAGCCGTTCATCCCCGCTCCTCACGTCCCGCCTCAACCGGCCTCGGCTTCGAGCAGCCGCCGCACATACGTGGCGCGCACCGTGGGCAACTCAGGGTCGCCGGTCTGCCGCCCCTCGAGCGCTGCTAGATGCGCGGGCTGGGTATAGATCAACAGCTTGTTGAGCGTATATACACTCAGGCCCTTGATCAGATTCAGGCCCACCCCCAGCCGCACCCCGCTCAACAAGTTCATCGTCTCCTCGAACGTCAAGCTGCGCGCATACTTGAGGAGCCCGTACGCCCGCCACGTCTTGTCCCCCACTTCGTCCGACGCCTTCTGCAGCAGCACGTCCCGTGCCTGGGTCTCATATTCGATCACCTGCCGAACGATCTTTCCCAAGTGATCGAGCAGTTCCTCCTCAGACTTCCCCAGCGTCGTCTGATTAGATAACTGGAAGAAGTTCCCGACGACTTCGCTCCCCTCCCCGTACAGCCCCCGAAAGGTGAGCCCTACCTGAGTGAGACCCTGCAACACTTTCCCGATTTCTTTGGTCAAGACCAAGCCGGGCAAGTGGATAAGCACGCTCGCCCGCAGCCCGGTTCCGGCGTTGGTCGGGCACGAGGTAAGATAGCCAAATTCTGGGTGAAACGCGAAGGGAAGCAGCCGGCCCAGGTCGCTGTCGACGGCTTCGAGCGCCGCATACGCCTCCTCCAGCGCGAACCCCGAACACATCCCGTGGAGTCGCAAGTGGTCTTCCTCGTTCACCATGACGCCGACCGGGCCATGCACCACCAGCGCCGCGCCCGCCCGGGGGCGGGCTTCCCGGTCCAATCCCGCCAGCTCCTTGCTCACCAAGTGGCGCTCGTGCAGGAGCTGCCGATCTGGCCGGTCCATTTGATCCAGTCGGAAGGTGATGGCGTGTCGCAGGTGAGTGCTGGCTGCGGCGGCTTCCTCGACGCGGGTCAAGACCGCCGTCCGGTCGGCGTCCCGGGCGCGCTGGCCGAAGACACAGCCCTGAAGGTTGCGGGCCAAGCGAATCCGGGTCGAGAGCACGATGTGCCCACCGGGGCCGGACGCGTCGAGCCAACTCATCCCTCCGTCGGGAAGCAACGAGAGGTCGATCATTCCAGTACCCGAATGCGGTCGCGTAGCTCGGCGGCGAGCTCGAAGTTCTCGCTATCCACGGCGCGGCGCAGCTGGTCCTTGAGGTCAAGCAGTTGGCGGCGTGGGTCTTCCCCAGCGCCGGGGGCCTGGTAGCGCTCCCCGACATGCTGACTCGAGCCGTGCAGCCGGCGCAGCAGATCGCGCAGGTGGGCGTCGAAGGAGTCGTAGCACTGGGCGCAGCCCAGGCGGCCGGATTCGCGGAAATCCCGCAGGGTGGCGCCGCAGCCGCGGCAGCGCAGGCCGTCGGTGGGGCTCGGCAACACATTGGCGGCTCCGCCCCCTTTGCCCATGGAGGCGAGGAACCCGCCGAGCGGCGACTTGAGGACGGCGACCCCCGTCTCGACGCCTTTCTGCTGGGCGCACTGCTCGCAGAGGTGGAGCGTCACCTTGGAATCATGCTCCACCTGGGTCAGGTTGATGACCGCGTCGCGTTCCTTGCAGTTGTCGCACAGCATCAGGGAATCGCCTCGACGGAGCGCACCGCCGTGAGCCGGCCGTCCTCGAGCCACAGGATCCGATCCGCCCGGGCGGCGAGCTGGCGGTTGTGCGTCACGACCACGACCGCCGTCTCGAACTCGCGAGCCAGCTGGAAGAAGATCTCGTGCAGCCGTTCGCTGTTGGCGTGGTCGAGGTTGCCCGAGGGCTCGTCCGCGAGGACCAGCGCCGGGTCGTGCACCAGCGCCCGCGCCACGGCGCAGCGTTGCTGCTCCCCGCCCGACAGCTCCGCCGGTCGGTGCGTCATCCGTCCGGCCAAGCCGACCTCCGAGAGCACCTCCTCGGCGCGCGAGCGCGCCGTCCGCTCCGCGAGGCCCGCGATCAGCAGGGGCATCATCACGTTCTCTAAAGCGGTGAACTCGCGCAAGAGATGGTGGAACTGGAAGACAAATCCCAACTTGCGGTTTCGCACCTCCGCCAGCCCGACGGGGTCGAGATCGGCGTAGCGCGAGCCTTCCAGCCACACATCTCCGCTAGTGCACCGGTCCAGCGCGCCCAGCAGGTGGAGCAGCGTGCTCTTCCCGGCCCCGGAGGCGCCGACCACGGCGATCAGCTCGCCGCGCCGCACGTCCAGGTCCACGCCGCGCAGCACCTCGAGGGGCTGGCCGTCACCACCGGCGAAGACCTTCCGGATTCCCCGGGCCTCGAGCAGCGCGTTCATTCGTAGCGGATCGCGGGCACGGGGTCGAGGCGTGCCGCTTGGATGGCCGGATACAGCGGCGCGAGGGTGGCGACCAGCAAGCTGGCGGCGACCACGAGCAGCACGTCGAAGGGCTGCGTCTGCACCGGGAGGTGGTCGATGAAGTAGACCGAGGGATCGATCCGGATCCACTGCCCGCGATTCACCATCCCACCGAGGAGCCCCCCCAGCACGGCACCGATGGCCGTCCCGGTGAGTCCGATGAGCACCCCTTGGGCCAGGAAGATGCGGCGCACGGAGGCCCGGCGCAGTCCCATTGCCAGGAGAATGCCGATCTCCCGGGTCTTGTCGCGCACCACCATGGTCAGGGTGCCGACGACGTTGAACGCGGCCACGACGCAGATCAGAAACACCACGAGGGCCATGGAGAGTTTCTCGAGCTTCAAGGCCGAGAACAGCGAGGCGTTCTGGGACTGCCAGTCCAGCGCGCGGTAGGGGTAGCCGAGCCGGCTCTCGAGGTCGGCTGCGAAGCGCTGCGCGCTCCATGGATCGGCGAGTCGCACTTCGAGCCCGGTGACGGCGCTGTCGAGCCCGGCGAAGCGCTGCGCCGTGACACGCGGCATGGCGACGTAGTTGTTGTCGTACTCGTACATGCCGGTGTCGAAGACGCCGGTCACTTCGTAGCGGTGGAACTGCGGCACGTACGCGCCGACGCTCGGGTTGAATTTCGCCCCGGCTGCCGAAATGAGCGTGACCACGTCGCCGGCAAATGCGGAGAGTTTACTGGCGAGCCGGGTTCCGAGCGCGAGCCCGCCCTCCACGTCGGTGCGTGTGGTGTGGAACCTGAGGTCGCCCTTGATCAGGTGCCGGGCGAGCGTCGTGACCGCGCGGCGTCCGGTGTCGGGGTCGACGCCAAGCACGATCACGCCCTCGATGTAGTCCCGGGTCTTGTAGATCATCCCC
>DASQAH010000207.1:0-2046 GCA_035635835.1 Gemmatimonadales bacterium | reverse complement strand
GCCCCTGCCCGCCGATCACCCCCTGTGGACCATGCCGGGCGTGCTGATCACCCCGCACACCGCCGGCCACGGCCCGCATCTGGACGACCGGCGCTTCGAAATCCTGCTCGAGAACAGCCGGCGCTTCCTGGCCGGCCAGCCGCTCCGCAACGTGGTGGACAAGACCAACTGGTTCTGACAGGCTGCTGAAAAAGGCCCATCTGCTTCGTTGGCGCCCTTGGCCGCACGCTCAACGTACAGGGAGTACGCCTCGCGTGCGGCCGGCGGGCGCCGCCTCGCATCTGGACCTTTTTGAGCAGCCTGCGAGATTTTCCGCGGCCTGCGACGAACGTCTCCGAGTATCGAGGAGCGCCCCGGCTCCGCCGGGGCGTTCCGAGCGCTGGGGGGATTGGGGGGCCATGTCGAGGCCCCCCATCAAAAAGGTCCAGATGCGAGGCGGCGCCCGCCGGCCGCACGCGAGGCGTACTCCCTGTACGCTGAGCGTGCGGCCAAGGGCGCCAATTGTCGAGCCTCTGAAGGGTCGGCTCGGCCGTCGGACGGCCTCACCTCCGACGACCACGCAGATGGGCCTTTTTCAGGCTCCTCTCCACAAAGTGTCAGGGGAGCGGGAGGCCCGCACAGCAGTGATAGATGTTGGCGATGTAGGCCCACGATGTGCTGTAGCCGTAGGCGCGATGACTAATAATCTTGACCTTGTTGTTCATGCCTTCCAGGGCCCCATTGCTGATGCGCAGCCGAGTCCAGGCGAGGATGCCCTCCCGATGGAGCCGGAGGGTGCGGGCGACTTTCTTGAACGGCTCCAGCCGGCTATGGGCCGCCCGCCAGAGCCATTGATCCAGGTGGGCCTGCGCCCAGGCGGTGGCGCGATAGTTCCAGAAGCGGCGCAGATCCTCTTTCAGCAGATAGCCTTTGACGATCGGGCTATTGAGCCGCAACAGCGCCGACAAGCGCGTGCGTTGGGCGCGGCGCAGATTCTCGGGATTGCGCAGCCAGAGGAAGCGGGTGTGTTTGAACTCCACGCGCGCCCGTCCCGTGAGCGTCCGCCACGTCTGGCGGCGGACCTCGTCGATCGCCCGGCTCAGCTGCTGGCTGATGTGGAATCGATCGATCACGTGGGTGGCGTGCGGCAGATAGGTGCGGACCGCCTCGCCGTAGGCCCTGGCCATATCCGAACACACGGTGTGGATCGCCCGCCGACGCCGCGGACCGAGCCAGCGGAAGAAGCGCTCCATCGTGGCTCGCGTGCGGTCCCGCCCCGCCCACACCACGCGCCCCCGCTGCAGATCGTACACGAGGGTGAGGTACTGCTGGCCCTTGCGCCGACTGACCTCGTCGAGGCCGATCACATGCAGCGGCTGCCACGGGCGATGGGCCAACCCCCACAGCACCGCGCCTTCGACGACGCTGGCCACGGTCTTCCAGTTCAGCTGAAAGTGGGCGGCCACCGCCGCCCAGTGCAGCTCGCGCGCCAGCGCCGCCACGGCGCGCGCCAGCGCCCGGGTCACCCGCTGCCACTTGTCGGCCCACGGGACTTGCTCGACCCGCAGGCCGCAGCGCCGGCACCACACGCGGTACGGCGCGTACACCAGGACCACGTGATGCTCGCGCATCCCCAGATCGCGCCATCGTCGCGGCGGTCGCGGCCGCGGCGCGGTCCGGGGTGCTTCCCCGCCGCAGGCTCCACAGCGGAGCCGACGGGCGCCCAAGCGCTCCACGTACACCATCAGCTCGGTCGGTGTCTCGTCGACCTTCACCACGTGGTGGGCTTTCAATCCCAACGCTTTCCTGATAAACGTTTCCATACGCATCGGCCCTCGGCCTCCTCGTCTCGAGCTTGGTGGCCCGAGCAGGATAGCCGAGGTGTCCGATGCGCTCTACGTTTTCGAACAGTTAGATCCCAGACACTATTGGGATAAGAGCCCTTTTTCAGCAGCCTGCGAGCGTTACTTCAGGCGGGGGTCGAGCGCGTCGCGGAGACCGTCGCCGAAGAGGTTGAAGCCGAGCACGGTGACGAAGATGGCGAGGCCGGGGAAGAGCGACAACCAC
>DASQAH010000206.1:0-2045 GCA_035635835.1 Gemmatimonadales bacterium | reverse complement strand
CTGTCTCGAAAACCTCAAGACGGTGTACCTCGTGTAGATTACCCACCTACCGCTGCGCGTCCTCGGATGTTGCATGGGATGAGCGCGTTGGCTCGAGCTGCGGCTGCCGCCGCCGGACAATCGCGCGTTGGGTTGGGTCTGGTCGCTAGCGCTGGTTCTGATCGGCGCGTTGCTCCTGCTGTACCGGAAGAGCTATCCGTCCCTCGCAGCCCGCTCAGTATCGCTCCGTGAGAAGGCTGTGGTCTGGGTACCGACCAGCCGCTCCAACAGCGCATTGGCGACGGCGTGCGCAGCCGCCGGCCGCCGGATCTCCCCCATGCGCTGGCTGAGGGCCTTGAGCGCGCCAGGCGCGGCGAGCGCATGGCTCACGACCGAGGTGAGCTCGAGCGTCGACCGGGCGCGGAGCGCGGCGCCGGCTTCCACGACGAAGCGCTCGTTCCGTCTCTCGGGGCCGGCCAGCGAACCGAAGCAGATCACTGGCAACTCGCACGCGATGGCTTCGGCAAGCGAGACGCCGCCCGCCTTCGTCACAAGAAGATCCGCCGCGGCCATGAGCTGGCGGATCGCCGGTGTGTAGCCGATCACACGCATGCCCCCGCGGGCGCCTCGGGCCAACTCTTTCAGGTGTTCGCCGAGCCGCTCGGCCCGGCCCGCCACGATAACGGCCTGAAGCGGCAGGTCGCGGAGCACGCGCACGGCCGCTGGCAGCTGGCCCGTCCAGCCGAGGGCCCCGGCCATCGCCAGGACGACTGGACGATCGAGGTCGAGGCCGAGCGCCTGACGGGCCACCGCCGGGTCCGCCGGCTCCTCGAACTCAGGGCGCACCGGGAGACCGGTTGTCAGCACGCGCTCGGGCTCGACGCCGCGGGCAATGAGAAGGTCCCTGATGCCCTCGGCAGGTACGCAGTAGAGGTCCACGACAGGATGGAGCCACTGACTGTGGACGGCAAAGTCGGTGTACACGAGGGCGTGCGGCACGCGCGTCAGCCCCCGGCGGCGCAGGTCCGACATCGCTCCAGCGGGCGTTGGGTGCGTTGAAACCACAACGTCTGGCTGGAATGAATCGAGCAATGCGCGGAGGCGAGCTGTGCCGAGGGCGCTCATGCCGAAGAGAAGGCCGGAGGACGTGGGCAGCCGGTCGCCGATCCAGTAGGCCAGCTCCCAGAGCCAAGGCACTCGGTAGAGCAGAAAATCATAGAGCAAACGGCTCCCCCGGTCGAAGGTCGGGTGGACCAGTTCGTAGAAGTGGTCGACCACACGCGTGTGGGCACCAGCTCTGCGTAGCGCGGTCTTGAGGGCCCAGGCGGCGGCGTTGTGGCCCGAGCCGTAGCTGGCGGACAGGATGAGCACGCGAGGAGCGCTGGCGTTCACAACAGGCGACATCTTAACATAGCGTCGCGGGCGCCGTCCGCCAGCATGCCGTCACGAGTGAAGCCCGAATGGGCTGGTGATCGCGTGCGGCTTTTGCTAAAGTCACGGCGCATGGGTGGCGACTACCTCCGCACGCTCTTCCTGCACCCGCCGTCTGCCGAGGGCTTCGACGGGGGCGCTGGTTCCCGCTACCAGGCGAAGCGCGAGATCCGCTCCTTCTGGTATCCGACTTGGCTCGCCCAGCCCGCGGCGCTGGTCCCAGCCTCACGGCTCATCGACGCACCGCCCGACGGGCTCACGCTCGACGACATTCGCCCGCTGGCGCGGCAGTACGACCTCTGCGTGATGCACACGAGCACGCCATCCTTCCCGGGCGATGTCAAGGTCGCCGAGGCGCTCAAAGCCGAGAACTCCCGCCTCATGGTGGGGATGGTGGGCGCCGCGGTCGCAGTCGCCCCAGAGGTCTCGCTCCGGGCGAGTACTGCGCTGGACTTCGTCGCTGGCAACGAGTTCGACTTTACCATTCAAGAGGTGGCCCAGGGGCGGCCGCTCAAGCGTGTGGCCGGGCTCTCCTACCGGCTGGACGGGCGGATCGAACACACCCCGGACCGGCCCATACTCGAGAACATGGATCTCCTGCCGTTTGTGACGCCCGTCTATAAGCGCGACCTGAC
>DASQAH010000205.1:0-2082 GCA_035635835.1 Gemmatimonadales bacterium | reverse complement strand
CCGGGTCGCACGCTCCAGCGCCGCTCGTGCTGTTGCGGAACGTACAGATCGCGGACGGCACCCTAGTGCTCCGGCTGCGGGCGCGTCCCGGGAAAGGCGGCGAGCACGCGGACAGCGCCTTGGAGATCGACGCGTTCGGTCCGGACGGTCGCCGCCGTGTGCGCCGCTTCGAGCACCTGCAGGCGCGGCTCACGGCGCTGCGGCTGTCGGCGCCGGGCGAGCGCGGGATCCGGGCCGATATTGCCGCGCTCGCGGTCGCGATTAGCGATCCCCGTGTGCGACTCACCGACGCCCTGGGCCACATCACCATCGTCGGGGACTCGCTCGACGCCGACTTGAAGCGCCTGCGTCTACCGCAAACGGCGCTCGCGGTCAAAGGGCGGGTGCGCTGGCCGCGCGATACCGTGCGCTACGACCTCGCCGTTCACGCGGACTCCGCGCACCTCGCCGACCTCCGGTTCCTCGAGCCACGATTCCCCGACGGCGTCGTGCTGCACGGCACGGCGGCGGCGCTCCGCTCGCACGGCCGCGTGCTTGAGGTGCGCCTCGATCCACTCGACCTCGCCTACCACAGCGGCCGGCTGACCGGTCGGCTCACCGCCCTCTCGGTGGCGGATTCGGGAATCGTGGGTCTGAGGGGGACGGACGTCACCGCCGAAGACCTCGACCTGATGCTCCCGCACGCCTTCCTCGCGCACCTGCCGTTTTACGGACATCTCAGCGGCCACAGCACCGCCGACGGGCGGCTCGACGCTTTGGCGCTGGACGTGGATTGGGCGTTCCGCGATTCGCTGGTCCCGGGATGGCCGGTGAGCCGTGTGAAAGGGAAGGGGGCGGTGAACGTGGTCGGCTCCGCGGCCAACCGAGGAGGGCTCGCCTTCCAGCCCTTCGCGGTGGAAGCGGCGTCCGTCGACCTCGGCACCGTTCACCGGCTGGTTCCATCCGTGGCCTTGCCGGGGACGCTAGCCGCGACGGGCACTCTCACCGGCCCGCTTGAGGACGCCCAGTTCAGCGGCACGCTGCGGCATCGCAACGGCGGACATGCCCCCAGCCAGATCCACGGTACGGTGCGGCTGGACAACCGCCGCGATACGCTCGGCGTGGCGGCCGACGTCGTCGCGGATTCGCTCTCCTTCGACGGACTGCAGGCGAGCGTGCCGGACCTCCCGCTCGCCGGGAGCGTGGCAGGACCGGTGCGCCTGAGCGGCACCCTCGCCGCGCTCACCGTGCACGCCGACTTGAGCGGCGGGGACGGAAGCCGGCTCCGCGCCGATGGTATCCTAGGCCTGCTCGGCAGGCGATTCGAGGCGCGGAATCTCGCGGTGCAGGGAGCGGGTTTGGCCGTAGGACGTGGGGCCGAACCGGGCGACGACCCCGCTCCCGCCTCCCTGCTCACCTTCGCCTTGCACGGGTCGGTGACGGCCGACAGCGGATCGCCGCCGAGCGGGAAACTCGTCGCTACCCTCGCCCCCTCGGTGCTCGCCGGCTCAGTGCTCGACAGCGGGGCGATCGGCATCCGACTGGCCGACGGACGAGTGTATGTCGACTCGCTCCGGATGTTCGAGCCAGGTCTGCTCATCAGCGGCTCGGGCGCGCTCGGCTGGCGGCGGCCCGAACGGGATGTCTTGGCCTTGGATGTCGACGCCGACAGCCTCAACGGACTCGACTCCCTTGTCGCTTGGCTGGCGGGGCCACGCCTCGGAGGGCCTTTGCGCGGGTCTGCGCGCGTGCACCTGGCGCTCTCTGGTGCGCTGGATTCGGTTGCCGTGGACGCGCAGGGGACGGTTCAAGGGCTGCGCTCCAGCGGCGGGAAGCCTGTGAGCATCTCGTTCGGTCGCGCGCACGCGCGTTACGAGCCGGGGCCCGTGCCCGCCTTCGCGCTCGACGCGTCGCTCGATTCGCTCGCCTACGGGGGAGCAGGGTTTGGCGCGGCGTCGGCCGTATTGCGGGGGACCCGGGATTCGCTTACCTGGTTCGCCCGCTCGCGCCTGGGCGATCTCGGGGCCGTTCTGGCCGGCGGGCGTTTGGCCCGCAGCCGAGTCGCTGGCCAGGGGGAGGGAGTGGGGAGGGGGGGGGGGGCGG
>DASQAH010000204.1:0-2218 GCA_035635835.1 Gemmatimonadales bacterium | reverse complement strand
GTCAACGCGCCGTCAGCGATCTAGCGGTGGTTCTGAGTAACTACCCCTCGGCGCGTCTTGGGTGCCTGTAACGACAACGGCGCCCCTGTCGTGGCAATCGGCGCTCACCGCGCAGGCCGGATCTTAAAGACGGCGGGCTCCAATGAAGAAGGCAGCCATGGTGGCCGGAACGTCCCCAACCACGCGCCAACGGTGGCGTGTTCCGTTCTGCACCACGACATCGCCGGGAGACAGCGACACCTCCGCGCCATCGTCGACCTCGAGTACCAGGTTGCCGGAGAGAAGGACCCCGAAATCCGTCGTGTCGGTTCTGTGCATGCCGGGTTCGTCGCTGTCTACGTGCATCCCGGGGACGGGTTCTGGTGCAACCACGTCGGATTCCGGCGAATACGTCGCTATGACGAAGCGGATGCCACCGACGGGTGGGAATGGACCGGGCGCCGCAGGATTATTCCCCGCGTTCGGGTAGGTTGCGGGCTCATCGGCACCCCAGAGGAAGGCGAGCTCTCCTAGGCCAGGGATGGGTGTCGCATCGATTTGCTCGTCTCGCGCAATAACAGCGCGACCCTTGGCGTCGTGGCCGGTGACGACCTGGCGTACCTGCATTCCCTGTCTCCTTCTCGTCCGGCTTGTTCATGGTCTCGTTCCCCCGTGCGAGGTGGAGGACTATCTGGGCTCGCTGCGGCGCTAACCCCGGCACGCCCCCGCCCCTACGTGCGGCGATCGTGGTTGATCTTGCCCCGCAACGACTCGAATCAAAGGCCCACCGGGTGCAGGCGCGCCGCGTTGGGTGGATGTCATGACGCGCTGTGATGGTCGTGGCTTGCGCGGATGAGCTCGGCGGTGGCGAGTAGTTCGCCGCCGTCGCACCAGACCTCGCTGAGTTCGAAGCAGTAGCCCTCGGCGGTCGCGCTCAGGTGATTTGCCAGCAGTGCGTGACCTACGTGGTCGTAGGCAGCCTGGTCGGCCGGGAAGGAGATGCTGGCTGAGATCAGTACGGTCGGCGCGGGTTGCGCGAGTGGCGCGCGGCTGCGCAGGTGGTCACGTACGGAGCGCATGAAGCTCGGCGGGTACCAGCAATCGATGATCGAGGCCACCAGCGCGTGTCCGCGCAGGTTTGGATCGGTCGGGGTCACCCAGACGACGTCCCATCCTGGGCGTGGGACGCGACCGTCCGCATCTATGGTCGGGCGGTACTCGAACTGAGCGGTGACCGGGGGCAGCGTGCGTGATGGTGTGCTCATCGGGACGTAGGCGGCCAAGCCGCGGGCGGCGTTGCGTCGCCGGTCCCGCTGTGACCAAGGCGCGGGCCGACCGTGAGCGTGGCCACGGCGAACTCGCCACCTTGTCCGAACGTGACAGTGAGCCGGCTGATGCCGTGCGTGCCGCTGGCCCTCGCGACGGAGATGTCGATCGCGTCCGCCGCGGGGAGCCTGAGTACTTGAACGTGGGCATGCCGAACCTGCCCACGACCAGCGTCGGGTGATTGCTCGAGGGCGTCGATGGTGCGTCGAGCCAAGTAGCCGGCGGTCGGCCCGTCCGAGGCCCACCAGCCGTAATCAAGAGCACTCATCGTCCGCAGCTCGTCGGCGCCCGGCAGCCCGCCCCACCTTGGGCAGACATCTATGCGTCCGTTCCGATCGCGAAGACCGGAATGAGCATCAGCTGCGCCAGGGACAGCAGCCCCAGTTCCAGCCAGCGCCAGGGGGGCGACGCGGCGGTGCCGCCGCGCGCGCCCGCCGTGGTGGAAGCGGAAGTTGTCATCGAGGGCCTCTCCTATCGGCTGTGTCTTTTTGCCGGGATCACCAGGTTTGTGCGGGCTCGGCGGGCGCGGCGGATACCGGTTGCTGGGCGCCGGCGAGGTCGGCGCGGCGGACCCGGATCGCGGCGATGTTGATGGCCAGGGTGAGCAACGCGATCCCGGCGGCAACCAGGAACCCGCGGCCGAATCCGGTGGCGAGGGCATGGCTGTAGATCGCCGCGGGCAGCGGCCCGCCCGGGTCCACCGGGTGCCCGGCCCGCGCGGCAACGGTTGCGGCGTGGGCGGCCTGGGCGTGGATGCTGTGGGCGACGGCGCTCCAGGCGACGGTGCCGAGCACCGCCAGGCCGATGGAGCCGCCGAGTTGCTGGCCGGTGTTGAGCAGGCTTGAGGCCACCCCGGAGTCGGCTTCGGCGACGCGGTTCAGCGCGACCAGGGACAGCGTGACGAACAGCAGGG
>DASQAH010000203.1:0-4716 GCA_035635835.1 Gemmatimonadales bacterium | reverse complement strand
GGAGGGGGAAGGGCCCCGCTTCAGCGGGACGCGTAGGGGGTGGGCTGTCCCGCCGGCAGCGCTCCTCCACCACCGCTCGCGCCCGTCTCGCGCAAGTGGCGGTACACGCGCACGTAGGCCTCAGCCATCACCAAGTGTGTGAAGTGACGCTCCGCGTGGGCGCGGCACGCAGCCGGGCTCCGGGAGTGGATGGTGTAGGACGCCGCAATCATGTCGTCCAGCGTATCGCAGAGGGCACCGACCTCGGGGATCAGCACTTCCGGGAGGGCGCCGCGCCGCGTCCCTAGCACGGGCGTGCCGGAGAACAGCGCCTCGATCGTCGTGAGCCCGAAAGGCTCGTCCCACAACGCCGGCATCCACAAGCAGCGTGCACTGGCCAGCAGCTCCGCCTTCTCCTTCCCGTCCACTTCGCCTACATACTTGATCTTCCCGGTGAAGCTGGGTCGCCAGCCCCCGGCCAGGATCAGCCTTCGTCCTGTGCGCTTGGCGCCCTCGACCGCCCAATGGTAGCCCTTGGCGCTGTGCAGCCGGCCGATGAAGAAATCGTAATCCTCTTTTCGCTCGCGAAACACGAACTCGGCGGGGTCGAGCCCTGCGTAGACGAAGGCGTCGCGGCCGTTGCGCGTCGCGTGATTGGAAGAGAGAAAAACGGTATTGGGTGGTACCGGTTCACGCGGCTTGAGATTGCCGTACAGCGTCTGCAGGAACGGCATCCCGCCCGCGGGCAGCTTGCGGACGGGGAAGTGGGCGTGCAGCACGTCGGCGTCGCGCGGAAACAGGGCAGAGAGATCAAGCGCAGGATCGCGCAGCCGTTTGGGAGGAACTTCGACGACGCTCGCTTCGCGCAGCTTCGTGCCCGTGGCGGCGATCAGGGTCACGCGGTGGCCGAGCGCCGCGAGACCACGCACCAGCGCGACGACGATCCGCTCGGTGCCGCCGTAGCCCTTGACGGGCAGGCGGTGATGGGACGCGACCGCGATGT
Source organism: Gemmatimonadales bacterium (assembly GCA_035635835.1). Lineage (GTDB taxonomy): Bacteria > Gemmatimonadota > Gemmatimonadetes > Gemmatimonadales > GWC2-71-9 > 13-1-40CM-70-15. The sequence continues at coordinate 3,734 of DASQAH010000203.1, read as the reverse complement.
GCATCGCGGGTAGAGTATAACTCGTGCCGTGCCACCGCGCCTTCGTGAGCGGTCCCCGCCCATCGTTTTGCGAGAAGAGTTGGAACGGCACTAGCTTCGTGACATGTCACACGCCTCGCTCACCATCTTGCAACTGACGCATCAGGGCGACGGCGCCGGCTCAACGCAATCGATCTTCAACCTCAGCCAGCACCTGCAGCGACGAGGACATCGTGTACTGCTGGGCTGCCGCGCGGAATCGCTCCTGGCTCGCCTCGGGCGCGACGCCGGGCTCGGCAGCGTGCCGCTCGAGTTCTCGCGCCTCGCTCCCCTCGCGCGGCGGCTCGCCGAGGTGATCGCGCGCGAGCGGGTGGACATAGTCAACAGCCACGCGACCCGCGATCGCCGAGCGCTCACTTGGCTGCGCTGGCGCGGCGGCCTGCCGCAAGCGCTCGTCGTCACGCGTCGCACGATGCCGCTCACCTCGCCGCTTGAGCTCTTCGCGATTGGGCATGCCGCCGACCGCACCGTTGCGGTGAGCGAGGCGGTGGCCCGCACGCTGCGGCGCCGGTGGCATCCCGGCGCTCGGCTGCGGGTCGTGCCGAACGGCATCGATGTGGCTCGCATGGACGCCTCCGTCCCACCGCCCGAGCTGGCAGCCGCGCGCGCCGCGCTCGACGCGGGCGAGCGCCCGGTGATCCTCGTCGTCGCCCGCCGCAAGGACCAGGACGTCTTGCTCAGGGCGCTAGCGTCGCTTGCCCCCCCCGTGGTCCTGGCGTGCGTCGGCGTCGAGCCCGATGCGGAGCTCGCCGCCCTCGCGGCGGCGCTGCCGCCGCGCCACCGGGTGGTGTTCCAGCGCTTCACCGAGCGGCCACTCGCCTACTACCACCTGGCCGCGCTGGCGGCACTGCCGTCCCGCATCGAAGGCCTGTCCCAGGCGCTGCTCGAGGCGATGGCCCTCGGGCTGCCGGTCGTGGCATCCGACGCGGGGGGTAATCCCGACCTCATCGCTCCTGATACGGGCGTGCTCGTGCCGCCGCTCGATCCCGCGGCGTGGGCGGCGGCGCTGGCGCGGCTGATCGCCGACCCGGCCGCTCGCGCGCGGCTGGGCGCGGCGGCGCGCGCCCGCGTCCGTCGCGACTTCACGCTGGAGCGTACCGCCGAGCAAACTGAGGTGGTCTACCGGGAGGCCCTGCAGCGCCGGCGATTGCTCCGCGGGGAACGCCCCCGTTAGCATTAGGAGCGCATGCCGACGCCGCTCACGGTCATCATCCCGACCCTCAACGAGGCGACGCAGATCGGAGAGTGTGTCCGGCATCTCTCTTGGAGCGGTGAGGTGATCGTGGCCGACGGCGGCTCCCGCGATGGAACCGTGGCGGCGGCCCGGGGGGCGGGGGCGCGCGTGATCGAGAGCAAGGCGACGACGATTGCCGGTCAGCGCAACGAAGCGATCGCGGCCGCGCGGCATGAATGGGTGTACGCACTCGACGCGGATGAGCGAATCGGCCCGGAGCTCGCGCGCGAGCTTGCGAGCGTCCTCGCCGCGCCGCGCCACGAGGGCTACGCGGTGCGCCGCCGCAACGTGTACCTCGGGCGCACGATGCGGTACGCCGGGTGGGGCACCGACTGGGCGGTACGGCTGTTCCGCCGGGAGCGGCGGTTCGTGGAGCGACGGGTGCACGAAGGGCTCGAACCGCTGACGGACGTGGGGCGGCTGCGTGCGCCCGTCGAGCACGTCCCCTACCGCGACCTGGCCGAGCACCTAGAGAAGGTGAGCCGCTATGCTACCTGGGGCGCGCAAGACCTGTGGGACCGGGGGCGTCGGGCGTGGGTCGGGGACCTGCTGGTGCGACCGCCGTTCACGTTTTTCCGGACGTACGTCCTGCAGCTGGGGATCCTCGAAGGCTGGCACGGCGTCGTTCTTTGCGGGCTCGCCGCCGTGAGCGTGTTCCTCAAGTACGCCCGCCTGTGGGAGCTGCAGCACCGCGCCGATGCCTAAGACGTTCTTGTTAACCGACGAGTTCCCGCCGATGCAGACCGGGATCGCGCGCATGATGGGAGAGATCGCCCGCCGCTACCCCCCGGGCGAGCTGCTCGTCTCCACCGGTCAACACCGCGACTCGGCCGAGATGGACAGCCACTACAGTCCCGCCGTGATCGACCGCCTGCCGATCTCCACGCGAGCGCTCAAGAATCTGGCCGGCCTGTTGTTCTGGTCGCGCCGCGTCGCCTCGCTGGCGCGACAGCACAAGCCGCGGTTCGCGTGGTGCGACTCCGTGCGCCCCTCCGCCTATACCGCCAAATGGGCACACGAGCGCGTCGGCACCAAGTACGGCGTGCTGGTCCACGGTGGCGACATCCTCAAGGAGCTCCACGCGATCCATCATTCCGCCTGGGCGCGGCGCACCCTCAAGGCGCTGTTCGGGTCGGCCGTGGCCGTAGTTGCCAACAGCCAGTGGACCCGCGAGCAAGCGCAAAAGGTGCTCCGCGAGCTCGGGCTCGACCCGCTAGCCGAGCACGTCCGCGTCGTGCCGCTGGGCACCGACCCCGAGCAGTTCCGCCCGGGGCTCGACACCCGCGAGGTGCGCGCCCGCTACCGCCTCAACGGCGACCTCTGGGTGCTCACCGTCGCGCGGCTCGAGCCCTACAAAGGGGTGGATACAGTCCTCAAAGCCGTGGCGCAGCTGCGCAAACAGAACATCGACGTCCACTACCTCGTGATCGGGACGGGCAAGGAGAAAGACGCCTACAAGAAGCTCGCGGCGGACCTCAAGATCGCCGATGCCATCCGCTTCGTCGGCACGGTGCCCGAGGCCGATCTGCCGGCGCTCTACAACACCGCGTCCGTCTATCTCGGCATCTCGCGCCGCGCCGATGGGACGCGGGTCGAGGGCTTCGGGATCTCCCTGGCTGAGGCGAGCGCCTGCGGCCTCCCCGTCGTGGCGGGGAAGAGCGGCGGGCTCGCGGAGGCGGTGCGGGACGGGGAGACCGGGTTCGTGGTGGAGCCCGACGCGCCCGAAGGGGTCGCTGAGGCGCTGGGACGCCTGCTGAGCGACCAGCTACTGTCGCGGCGGCTGGGGCAGGGGGGCCGCAAGGCCGTCGAGACCTATTTCAACTGGGACCGCGTGATTCGGGATCTCCGGGAGATCGAGTCCCAGGTCGCCTGAACACCACCCTTCTCCTCGCCTTCAATTTTCCACCGCACGGCGGCGGCATCGCCCGGATGATGGGCGAACTTGCGCGCCGCTACCCACCGCAGTCGCTCGTGATCTCCACCGGCGCCGAGGCCGCCAGTCGCGAGAGCGATGCGGGGTTCGCCCAGCCGATCGACCGCGCCGCCATCCGCGCCACCCGCCTGCGCACGATCAACGGGCTCGCGCTGTGGACGTGGCGCGCCGGCACCCTGGCCCGACGCTGGCGCCCAGAATTCGCCTGGTGTGGAGAGCTGAAGCCGGCGGGCTATCCCGCTTGGTGGCTGATGCGGCGCTACGGCATTCCCTACGGCGTCGTGGTGCACGGGACGGAGCTGCTGCTGCTCGAGGCCAAGATCGACCGCAGTCGCTTCAAGCGCTGGACTGCGAGCGCGTTGCTCCGGGACGCCGCCGTGCTGGTGGCCAACAGCGCCTGGACCGCGGGCCTCGCGCGCTCGGTCTACGGTCAGCTGGGCCGCCCCGATCTCGCGGCCCGGGTCGAGGTTGTGCCCTTGGGCACGGAGCCGGCACTCTTCCGGCCCGGTATCGACGCGACGGCCGTGC
>DASQAH010000202.1:0-7149 GCA_035635835.1 Gemmatimonadales bacterium | reverse complement strand
CACTGGCACCAGCACGTGAACTGGTGTGTGCCGCCGCGCGGCCAGCGAGAGCGCTGGCGGGAGACTCGCGACGGCCGGCCGGTGTTCGGGCCCAAGTCACCGATCGCTGACGCGGCGGCCTGCGCCGCGGTGGGCGGGCGGTTCCTGCCCCGCATCTTCGGCTGGATGGTGCACGTCCAGGCGTTCGCGAGCGACGACCCGGCGGTGATCTGGAGCACCGGACACGACCACGCGCACTAGACCCACTGGGGCGTACAGCCCATAGCGTCGCAGCGCGCGGCACTCCGCCTCGGGCCGCTAGTGGCGGTGATGTACTTCACCGTCTCCGGCGGCCCGTTCGGGCTCGAGGGGCTCGTGGGGTCCGTTGGCCCCGGTCTGGCGCTCCTGCTGCTCGTGGCCACGCCGCTCGTCTACAGCGTGCCCGAGACGCTCCTCATCGGCGAGCTCGCCTCGATGCTCCCCGCCGAGGGCGGCTACTACCAGTGGGTGAAGCGCGCCTTCGGCCGGTTCGCGGGGTTCCTCAACGGCTGGCTCTCCTGGACGTACTCCGCCCTCGACATGGCGATCTACCCCGTGCTCTTCATCCAGTACGCCCGCTGGCTCGCCCCGGGGCTCTCGCGCTGGGAAGCCTGGGCGCTGGCGCTCGTGCTGATCTGGGGAGCCACGTGGCTTAACCTGCGCGGCACGCGCGTCGTGGGGACGGCATCCGGCTGGTTCATCGCGCTGGTGCTCGCGCCCTTCGCCGTTCTCGCCGCGACGGCGCTCACACGCTGGCTGCTGGACGCAGCGCCCTTCCGGCTGCCAGTCACGCCGTTCCACGCCGCCGGAACATCGTTCGCCGGGGCACTAGGGATCGGCATCTCGCAGAGCATCTGGAACTACAGTGGCTGGGACAACGCCTCGACGATCGGTGGGGAGATCGAGCACGCCGGTGCGACCTACCCGCGGGCGCTGGCCCGCGCACTCCCGCTCGTGACCGGCGTCTACCTGGTGTCGATCATCCCAGCGCTCGCGCTCACTGATTGGACCGCGTGGCACGACGGCGCCTGGCCCGACATCGCGCGCACGATATCGGGCCCGTGGCTCGCCCTGTGGCTCGCCGTGGCGGGAATGGTCAGCGCGTTCGCCCTGTTCAACGCGTTACTGCTCGCCTACTCTCGCATCCCCCTCGTCCTGGCCCAGGATGGGTTGTTGCCGGGGTGGCTTGCGCGCACCGACGCCCGCGGGACGCCACGCAATGCGGTGCTCGTCTCGGCGGTCGCCTACTCGATCTTCGCCCTGATTCCGTTCGGCGGGCTGCTCGCGGGAGACGTGCTGCTGTATACGGCCGCCCTCGCAATGGAATTCGCGGCGCTCCTGCGGCTGCGTCGCCAGGAGCCCGCCTTGCGAGGCAGCTTCCGCGTACCACTCGGCGTGGCCGGGCTCGCGCTGCTCGCCGTGCTGCCGGTGCTGCTGCTCGCCAGTGGCGTGGCGCTTGAGCTCCAGAGCCGGGACATCGGCCTTCCCGGCGTGGCGATCGCGATCGGGATCGCGTTGGCCGGGCCCGTGGCCTATGCGCTCACTAGGCGGCGCCAGGCGGCGGTCCCCGCCGCCATGGAATAGCCCCCTTGCGGCCTGGCAAAAGGCTGTGCAACCTAGCGACGCAGCTCCGATAGTTCCGGTTTGAACCGCGCAACCTGGGAGGGTGGCACCGTGGTTCACCGCATCACTCTTCTCGCATCGGCCCTGCTCGTCTGCGTTGGTGTGGCGGACGGGTGGGCCCAGCAACGCACCATCACCGGACGTGTCACCAACGCCCTGAGTGGCGGGCCGGTGGCGGGGGCGACGGTAGCGATCGTCGGCACCGCGACAGTAGCGGCGACGAACGATCGAGGGGAGTTCACCGTCTCGGCGCCCCCCGGGGGCGTGACCCTGGCGGTGCGCGCGATCGGGTATAAGCGGGGGCAGGCGAGCGTCGCAGCCGGTCAGAGCTCCGTGAATTTCGCCCTCGAGCAGGACGTCTTCAACCTCGAGGCGATCGTCGTGTCGGGTCAGGCCACCGGGATCGAGCGGCGCAACGCGCCGAATGCCGTGGCAACCGTGAGCGGCGTCGAGCTGGCCCGCGTGGCCGCACCCAGCGTGGAAATCATGCTGGCGGGGCGCGTGCCGGGCGCGGCCATTCAGACCAACTCCGGCGCGCCGGGCGGCGGTGTGCAGGTCGCGCTACGGGGGACGACATCGGTGTTCGGAGCGGCGACCCCGCTATACGTCGTGGACGGCGTGATCGTGAGCGACGCTGCCATCCCGAACAACCAGGAAGTGATCAGCGCCTCCAACAAAGGGTCGAACCCCTCGCCGCTGCAACAGGACCAGATCAACCGGGTGGCCGACTTGAACCCCGATGACATCGGGGACGTTGAAATCCTCAAGGGCGCCTCGGCCTCCGCCATTTATGGCTCCAAGGCCAGCAACGGGGTCGTGGTGATCACCACGCACCACGGCCAGCTTGGCGCGCCTCGGTTCACTGTCCGCCAGCGGTTCGGCGTTTTCGACTTAGCGCACGAGCTTGGGTCGCGGGTGTTCAAGGATTCGAACGAGGCAGTCGCCGCCTTCGGCGCCGCGGCGGCGGCGTTCTTCCGCAACAACTCCACGAACCCGAACTGGGGCCAGCCAAACTTCGTACCCGGCCAGGCGTTCGACCACGAGAAAGAGCTGTCGGGCGGCCACAACCTGTCGACCGAGACGGCCCTGAACGTCAGCGGCGGCGACGCGAACACCCGCTACTACGTGGGCGGCCTCATCAAGGACGACGAGGGCATCGAGCTGAACACCGGATACAAGCGGCAGTCGCTGCGCCTGAACCTGGATCAGCACGTGAGCTCCCGGTTCAACATCAGCTTCAGCTCGGACTTGGTGCATTCGCTCGGCGCCCGGGGCCTAAACAACAACGACAACAACGGGGTCAGCTACTACATGGCCCTGCAGTTCATCCCCAGCTTCCTCGATCTGCGGCAAAAGCCGGACAGCAGCTGGGGCAGCACCCTGTCGCCCATCAATTTCATCCAAAGCAACCCGCTGCAGACCGCCGCGCTCATGGTCAACGATGAGGACGTGTGGCGCTACCTCGGCGGAGCGCGGGCGACCTTCGAGCTGTACAACGCCGAGCGCCATAACCTGCGCTTGATCGGCAACGGTGGCGTGGACTGGTTCGGTCAGAAGAACACGCTGTACTTCCCGCCGGAGCTGCAGTTCATGCCGGTGATCCAGCCCGGCAAGCCGGGGGCGTCGCTCCTGACCAACGGCGACAACCTCAACACCAACTACAACCTCAACCTTGTCCACACCTACCGGCCCGGCGGGCTCGTCGCCACGACGTCGGCAGGGGTCCAAGAAGAGGACTACGACCTCAACATCGGCCGGATCGTCAGCAAGAACCTGCCCCCGGGTCTCTCGAACGTGAACGCCGGCACCGACGTGAGCGTCAATCAGCGCCGCGAGCAGGTGCGAGACTTCGGGTTCTACGGGCAGGAGGAGTTGCTGCTGCGGGACGAGCGGCTGCTGTTGACGTTCGGGGCGCGGGCCGACCGCTCCAGCAACAACGGGGACCAGCACCATTACTCATGGTACCCGAAGGCCGCGGCATCCTACCGCCTCCTGAATCCCCTCGGCGGGGTCGAGGAGGCGAAACTGCGGCTCGCGTTCGGTCAGACGGGCAATCGCCCGAGCTACGGCCAGCGTTTCACCGAGCTCGATGCCACGCAGGGAATCGGCGGACTCCCCGGCCTCACCGTACCAGGGATCGCTGGCAGCCCGGACATCAAGCCGGAGCGCCAGACGGAGATCGAAGGAGGCGTAGACGCGATCTTGTGGGGCGGCCGCGGTACGCTCGAGCTCACGCTGTACCAGAAGTCGGTGTCCGACCTGCTGTTGCCGCACACGCTGGCGCCCTCGACAGGCTTCACCAGCCAGTTCCTGAACGGCGGCAAGCTGCGCAACCGTGGCATCGAGGTGGCGCTGGGGTACGCACCGCTCAACCGTCCCGACTTCCAATGGGTGTCCCGGGCGAGCTTCTGGATGAATCGGAGCCGAGTGATGGAGCTGCCTGGCGGTGACACTACCGGGTTCCGCGTCGGCGGGTTCGGCTGCTCGGACGGCTGCTTCTTCCTCAAGCCGGGCCAGTCCGCGACCTCCATCTTCGGCAACAAGGGCCTCGACCAGTCTGGCGTCTGTTGCGCGCTCGGGAAAATTGGTGATGCCAGCCCGGACTTCAAACTCGCATGGACCAACGAGATGACTCACGGAGCCTGGAACTTCTCGATGCTGTGGGATCTGCAACACGGGGCGAACGTCATCAACCTGACCAAGCTGCTGTACGACCTGGGCCAGGTCACACAGGATTACGCCAACCCTCTCACTGCGGCACAAGCCACCGCGCGAGGGTGTACGGGCTCCACGGTGTTGGGCCAGTGCCGGCTGACGCAATACGGTCTGTATACCGGGACCTACACCGAGCGGGCCTCCTACCTGAAAATGCGCGAGGTCACACTGACGTGGAGCCTTCCGCCGAGCGTGGTGGCCCACCTGTGGGCCGGGGCGCGCGACGTGCGGCTGAGCCTCAGCGGACGGAACCTGATCGTGATCACCCCCTACACCGGTATGGACCCCGAAGTGAGCAACTTCGGCAACCAACCGGTGCAGCGGAACATCGACGTAGCGCCGTATCCGCGCAGCCGCAGCTTCTGGTTCACCATCAGCGCGGGGTTCTGACCATGACCCCCTTCCTGCAAACCATTGCGTTCCTCCCGGTGAGGACTCGGCACATGAGGAAGCTCGCGTATCTCTCGCTGGCGCTCGGTGCAGCGCTCTCCTGTCGGGATCCCAACGTGCCGGACCTGAACAACCCGAGCCTCGACGATCTGACGACCCATCCGACGCCCTCGAAAGTCGCCGCCGCGGCGCAGGGACTCCTGGTTGGTGCCCGCCTCAACATCGCCGAGTACAACGGCTACGTGTCCGAGCTCGGGGTGTTCGGGCGGGAGTCCTACATCTTCGACCCGGGCGACAACCGGTTCGAAACGGAGCTGCTGTTCGGCCCGCTCGACCCGGGCGGCCCGAGGTTCGGCGGCAACCTTTGGGTGGTTCGCTTCGCCAACATCCGCGCGGCGAACAATCTTCTGGCCGCCCTGGGTAACTCAGCGCTGATCGGCCTGAGCGCAGCCGAGAAGGAAGCGACGACCGGGTTCGCGCAGACGATCCAGGCGCTCGATTTCCTCGAGGTGATCAACACCCGCGACACGATCGGCGCGCCGATCGCTGTAGACACGAAGCTCGGGGACCCACCCGCGCCGATCCAGCCGCGCGATTCGGTGTTCAACCACATCGTACGGTTGCTCGACTCGGCCGACACCCACTTGGCCGCCGGCAGCGCAGCCTTCCCCTTCCAGCTCTCTGCCGGGTTCTCGGGCTTCGATACTCCGGCCAGCTTCCGGCAATTCAACCGCGCGCTCAAGGCGCGGGTGCAGGTGTACCGCGGCGCAATTTTCGCCTGCGCAACTTGCTTCACGGACGCCCTCACGCTCCTCACTGGCGGGGCAACGTTCATCGACACGACCCCGGGATTCAGTTTCGACGTGGGCGTCTATCACTCCTTCGGTACCGGCTCCGGGGACCTGACCAACGGACTCTACGACCCGACGCCGGCCAAACTGTATGCCCACGCGTCACTCTATGACTCCGCCGAGACGCAAAACGCCTCGATCCTGAAAGACCGCCGCTTCCTCACCAAGACCCAGTTCGTGAGCTTGCGGCCCTACGGCAGCCACAGCGACAGCTTAGGGTTCATTCGGTACGCGAGTGCGACCGCTCCCGTCCCGATCATCCGCAACGAGGAGCTGATCTTGTTGCGGGCGGAAGCGAATCGGGGGATTGGCGGGGCCACGAACCTCCTCGATGCCGCGAAGGACATCAACTTCATCCGGGTGCATTCTGGCAACCTGGCCCCGATCGCGAACCTGGGTACTCAAGCGACGGACAGCATCCTGCGGGTGCTGCTCAAACAGAAGCGCTATTCGCTGCTGTTCGAGGGCGGGCACAGCTGGATCGATCACCGGCACTACTTCGCCAGTGGCGGGGACCTCCCCCCCACAGGGACCCTTCGGCTGTTCAATTGGCCCACTGACAAAGTCTTCTTACTGATGCCGGTCCCGTTGGACGAGTGCCTGCCGCGCACGCGGCCCAGTCGGGGGTGTCCGTAAGACGCAACGAGAACTGGGGAACGGGAAACGGGGAACGTGACGAGCCAAGCGCCGCGTTTCCCGTTTCTCGTTTTTCTATCTCCGGCCGTGGCTAGTTGACGATCAGGACTCCGACGATGCCGCCGAGGCCGTCGGGCACGGTTGCGACGCCGCGCGGGACGACCCACTCTTTGCCGTCAACCAGCAGATTGAAGTGGTAGGTGCCGCGCCGCAGCGGCAGGTCCCCCTCCCAGAGATCCTTCCCCAGCGGTCGCAACGGCGCCGGCGCCCAGTCGCTCCAGTCTCCGGCGATCGCCACGGCTCCGGCCCCCGGCATCGCAAACCGCACGGTGACGGTGTCTCCGTGGACTAGGGGGATGAGCGGTGGCCAGGCAGGATCGGTCACGGCCGCCGGCGCGCGGCGCGGGCGGAGGAGCCGGATGGAGGCGGTGACAAATCCCGCGCGCGGAAACCCTTGGTAGGGATCGCGCAGATTGCTGCCCCCGCCTAACTCGAGGGACGCGGAGGGCGACACGGCGAGCTGGACCAGCGCGCTCGCCGCGGCGCTCGACCCATACGCGCGGCTCGCCCGCAGGATGCTCGAGGCGGTCGCGCTCAGCCGGCCGCGCTCAAACGTGACACTGGTGGTGACGTCGGTGAACCAGGCGCCGAGGAAGTGCGTCGGCTCGACGCTCGCGGCCCAGTTCGCGCCGCGCGCACTCCACCAGGCACGGGCGCGGGTGTGGAGCGCGCTGACCCAGGGCGTGATCGAGTCGCTCGAGTTCCACCCCGCCGACGGCCCCGCGCCCACCGCGACGCCCCAGTCGGCCCTGACCCAGAGCACCTCCGCGATACCGTGCAGCGCCGCAGTCCGGCCGTCGTCGCTGCGGGTCGTGCCGCTCCAGATCCCCTCGCCGCCCAGCCGCCAGGCGTCGTC
>DASQAH010000201.1:0-11126 GCA_035635835.1 Gemmatimonadales bacterium | reverse complement strand
CATGCTACCGGGTGTGTGCTGGAACCGGTACTCGCCGCCGCCGTAGAGGCGCCAATTCCACAACTCGTCGGCCACCAATATCTCCAACGCTTCGAAGCTCACCAGCTGGCGTCGCACGGCGCCGCCGTCCAGGAACTCCTCGCCGAGGTGGGAGCTCTGGTGATATACGCGGATCCGGGCCGACTGCGGGCCGCGCCGGTAGTTGATGGGGATACCGACGATGTAATCGGTGTTCATAAGGTGGTTGGTGGTCGACGCCATGTCGAATTGCGAGAACACCCCGGCGGCCACCGCGAGCTGCCAGCGATCCGCTTGGGCGCGAACCAGCCCGATCGTCTGCCCGAACCCGACACTGCCGATGCGAGGAGCCAGGTGCTGCGTGCGCGCGAAGAGGTACGTGGCGAAGAAGCCCGGCTCCTGCGGGTCGGCGAGCAGCGGAGTGAAGAGACCACCTCGAGCCGGCACGCCACCGCCAGTGGGCCCCAGCTGCGCGAGCGCCGGGAGCGGCGTGAGCAGCGCCGCCACTACCACCCCAGCGGCAACCGAGGGAATGCCAAGCGATTTCATGCGTCTCTGCTTTTTCGAGTCCGAGTTGGAGAACTGCCGACCATTCACTCCAGGCCCGTGCAACCATAGCAACCCGTGGCGGCGGTGGTGAGTTCCCCGGGAACTTTACGGTCGCGCTAGCACAGGACCCACAATATCCTCGTTCGCATCACATCTCCCGATGGGTTCAGGGGTCACGACCAGTCGGACGTCGCTCACGCCAATGCGTCAACGTGCGGCGCGATCACCTTGCTCGACGTGGCGCCGCGGTAGGCGCCCGGCGCCCTTCAAGATCGCCCGTTCGGCCGATGCCGCCCAGCGTGGCGGCGCCCCATACTCCGATCCACGGAGCGGGCGCTGACGCCCGCCGGAGACGGAGGGAACGATGAGTACAGTGCTGCAGTCACTTTCGACCGAGCTCGCCGACGCCGTACAGTCGGCGGGTCGCGCGGTCGTGGCGATACAAGCCCGGCGGCGCATTCCGGCCAGCGGCGTGCATTGGCGACCTGGCGTGATCGTCGCTACGCATCACACGATCAGCCGTGACGAAAACATCACGGTAACGCTCCCCGATGGCACGACCGTCCCGGCGAGCCTCGCCGGGCGAGACCCAAGCACGGACCTCGCGGCCCTGAAGCTCGTCGGCCAGTCCTTCCCGACCCCGAGTATCCGACTCGATACGCCCCCGAAAGTCGGCGAGCTGGTGATCGCGCTCGGCCGCCCGGGGCCGAGCCTCACGGCGAGTTGGGGCGTCGTGAGCCGCGTGGATGGCCCGTGGCGTACGTGGCAGGGTGCGGAGATAGACTCACTGCTGCGGCTGGACCTGGCGATCTACGATGGTTTTTCCGGTGGTCCGCTGATTGACGGGGCGGGGCGGGTGCTCGGTATCAACACCTCGGCCCTGGCGCGCGGCGTGCCGGTGACGATTCCCGGCGCGACGGTCGAGCGCATCGTTACCGAACTCCTGGAACGCGGAACGATCCGCCGCGCTTATCTGGGTATCGGGACGCAACGGGTGCGGGTCCCGGAGTCGCTCGCCCGCAAGCTCGAGCTCCAGGGCGACGTGGCCTTGCTCATCGTGAGCCTGGAGCCGGGCGGACCCGCGGACCGGGACGGTTTGCTACTCGGCGACGTGCTGCTCGAGATCGAGGGCGCGGTGGTGAGCGATCCAGCAGACATCCTGGCGAAGCTCGGAGGCGACCGGGTGGGCCGGCCCCTCACCGCACGCGTGATCCGGGGAGGACAGATGAAGACGCTTCAGGTGACTCCAGGCGAGCGCCCGAAATCGCGGGCCGCATGACTGCGCCCATGACCGCTCGTCTCGCGCGAGAGCTCGCGGCGGCGGTGGACGAGCTCCGCCGGATGACCGTTCAGGTACGGACGCGTGGCCCGGCCGGCGCGGGCGTCGTGTGGGACAGTGAAGGCTCGAACGGCAGCGCGCTGGTCGTCACGAACGCCCACGTCCTCCGGGGCGATCAGGCGACGATCGAGCTCAGCGACGGCACCGTTGCACGAGCCCAGGTCGTGGCGCGCGACGCGAAGCGCGACCTCGCCGCCCTGGAGTTCGAGCCACCCCGCGAGTTGCTGTTCGCCGTCGTCCGGGACTCGCCACCGCTCCGCCTGGGTGAAGTAGTGATCGCGATCGGTCATCCGGGAGGGTTGGTGGGCGCAGCCACGCTCGGCATTATCCACCGTGTCGAGCAGGAGCGCGAGGCTGGAGCGCCGCGGTGGATTCGGGCGGACGTGCGCCTCGCGCCTGGGTTCTCGGGGGGCCCACTCGCCGATACTACAGGAAGACTCGTCGGCGTTAACACCATGATGCAGGGCAGCCTGGCGCTGGCGGTCCCCGCGGCGGAGGTCGAGGCATGGGTGCGACGCTCCCACACGCCAGTGGCGAGGTGATCCGCGTGCTCGTGGTGTCGCCTAGCTCCGGCGCACGGAGAGCGCTAGAGGACGTTGTCGCCCAGGACCCCGGGCTGGCCCTCCTCGCCGGGGCCGATCCTTCTGAGTTGCCGGACGTCATCGTGTTCGATTCCGGGCTTGAGTCTTACCCTCCCCTCCCGATGCTCCTGGAGCGGCGGCCGAGCAGGGACGCGAAGGCGTTTGTGGTTCTGCTGGAGGATCTCGATGGCGAGGCCGGAGCTCGGGCGTTGCGCGCTGGCGCTCGGGCCGTCCTGCCACGCAGTGCATCGCCGCAGGAGATTCGCGCGGCCGTGCGAGCGGCGGCGGCGGGGCTCGCGTCCCTGCCGGCGGCTTTGGCAGGGGCGCTGCTCGATGGCAGGTCACCCGACAGCGCGGCTGCGCCACTCGACACCGGAGACCATATTCTGACCCCGCGGGAACGGGAGATCCTGACGCTGCTCGGCGAAGGGCTCGTGAACAGGGAGATTGGGGTGCGGCTCGGCATATCCGAGCACACCGTTAAGACCCACCTCGCGGCCATCTACGAGAAACTCGAGGTTTCGAACCGGGCGGAGGCGGTGGCGACGGGACTGCGGCGAGGCCTGGTCATGCTGTAGATGGCTGCATCGGAGGTCCACATGGCTGCGATCCGCTCTTCCTTCAGAACGCACTGCCTGTCCCCGTCGCGGGCGCGCCTGCCGATCGATGCCGCAGTCGGCCCCACCAGGTACGCGCGGGTGCTTCCGGACCGCGATCCTTCGTCTCTGGAGGGCGGTGCCTTCGAGCTAACCGCCAGCTCGGCTAACCGATCCCTGATCGAGTTCTCGTCCAGCGTCGCCATGAGCTCACCGCGCCCACCTGAGCCGGCTGGTAGTCGATCACGACCATCGCCGATTTCTGGGGCGTGATGAGATGATCGCTAATCGGATCGCGCATCACACTGCTGGAAGACAGCAGTTCAGTTGCCATCGGTGAAATGTCTCCCTTATGGATGAACTTGCGAGCCCAAGACTTGAACCGCAGGGATTCGATCGCCCTAGCGGTCCCCGGTCCAGACGCGACAAGCGGAGCGTTACCGGACGACAATGGTTCCACGCTGCCCGACCTCGGCGTGTATCAGGCACCAGTACTCGAAGCGTCCCGGTGTGGTGAACGTGAGGCTGAACGACGACGGGAGCTTCCCCGGGTTGCCTGGCGGGAACAGCATGCCGGAGTTCACGTAGCCGGTGCCGTCGTACTGAGTGGTGGTGGTGGGGGCGAGGGCCTTCGGGTTGAAGAGCACCTTGGGTGGGCCGCTGGACTGGGGTTCGGGCACAGCGAACTGGGGCGGCTTCTCTCCGCTGGTAAACGTCACTGTATGGATCTCAAACGTGTCGCGCATCGCCCACGTGACGGTCGAGCCCCGCGGAACAACCAGGGGCTCGCGAGTGAAGCGGAGTACGGAGTAGCGCTGTTGGCTATTCCCTACGAGCGGCACAACGAAGGTCGTGCCGTGACGTTCAACGGGAAGGCTGGCGAAGCGCGCGCGTCCTGCCGCCAGGGTTGCAGCCTGCTCGGCGCGTCCCCGCTGCAATGCAGCGGCCGGCGTGCCCGTCGCCTTGTCTGTCACGATCACCATCCCCCGCATGCCGGAGTGAATCGCGCAGATGTACGAGTAGCGTCCGGGCTTTGTGAACGTCAGTGTGTACGACAGCCGCCCGTCCGGGCCGGGCACCCCCGAGTTGTGATAGCCGGTGCCATCGTAGGTGTTGTCGCCGGCGGGAAACAAGATCAGGGGATTCCAATACATCTTGTCCCCCTCTGAAACGCTGAACGGGGGCGCGGCGCCCCCACCTAGGAAGGCGACGTTGTGAAACCCTTCAAAGGTCCAGGTGACGGTGTCGCCGACACCGATCTCGATCGCCTGAGGAAAGAATGCGTTGGCGTAGATGCTGGTATCGGCGGTGGCCCCACCGACGATCACCGTCCACCTGGTGGGTGGCGCCGCATGAGTGGGTGTCATCATCGCGAGGAGCGCGCTGAAGAGATACGTCGACCAAGTCATGGGAAAGATCCCTCCTTTGGATGAACCTGTGAGCCAAGGCCGAGGTTTGAGCGCGGGGCCGAGCGACGACCGAGGGATCGTCGCGCAATCAGGCAGTGGCACTGGCTTTCTCTCTGACGTCGACACCGATGGTCTTGGACACCCGCGGAACGTCGGCGGGGCGCTGAGGGTTGGGAAGCTCCCGAGGCAGGACTCGAACCTGCGACCCGCCGGTTAACAGCCGGCTGCTCTACCAACTGAGCTACTCGGGAAAGAAGAGCCGTCAGCCATCAGCCGTCGGCCGTCAGTGTGGCGCTGAATATCGCCATCGCGCCGCGGGACTTCAACCAGGGCGACGTTCTGACGGCTGCTGGCGGATGGCTGACGGCTGATGGCTGTGGGGTAGTTCCGCTACGACCATCCCGGCCAGGATCAACCCTCCTCCCATCCACTGCGTGAGTGACAGCCGCTCCCCGAACCATAGCCAGGACGCGCCGGCGGCGAAGACGGCCTCGAGGCAGAAGATGAGCGCCGCGCGCGCCGAGGACATATGGCGCTGGGCCTGCATTTGCCACATCAGCGCGAGTGCGGTCGCGAAGACCGCGGCGTAGACCAGCTCAGCCGTGAACGGGGCGCTCCAGCGGATGTGCGCATCCTCGAGCGCCAGGGCGCCCAGCGCGGCGAATAGGGCGGTGACGATGGTCTGCATCCACACCAGCCGCCTTGGGTCGAAGCGCCGCGACAGCTCCGCCACCGCGACGATCTGGCCTCCGAACAGCACGGCGGTGAGCAACGTCCACGCGTCGCCGCGGTTCAAGCCGCCGGCATCGGGAGCGGTGAGGAAGTACATCCCCCCGGCGGCGATGAGCAGCGCCCCGACTGCCGTCCAGCGGGCGCGCTCCCGCAGCGCCAGAAACGCGACCAACGGTGCTAGCACTGAGGAGATTCCGACGATAAAGGCCGAGCGCGCGGGCGTCGTGTAGACGAGCCCGACGACCTGAGCGGCGAAACCGCCGCCCAGGATCGTCCCGAGCAGCGCTCCGGCAGCCAGCTCGCGCCGTGAGAACGGGGCCCCGAGGGACGTGAACGGCGTGAGCACTACGGCCGCGATCGCGAAGCGGACGGCGAGGAACGCGAGGGGTGTGCTCGAGAGCAGGGCCGCTTTGACGACGGGGAACGCTGCGCCCCAGATCAACGTCGCCCCGATCAGAGTGACGTCGGCCCGGCGCGGGGTCAGAGGAGCTCCTGGAGGTAGCGGCCCGTGCGCGAGGTCGGCTCCCGCGCCACGTCTTCGGGGGTACCCTGAGCGACCACACGGCCCCCCTCCTCGCCGGCGCCGGGTCCGAGGTCCACCACCCAGTCGGCGCGCTTGATCAGGTCGAGGTGGTGCTCGATGACCACCACCGTATGCCCGGCGTCGACCAGTCGGTCGAGCACGCGGCACAGCGTGCGGACGTCGTCCAGGTGCAGCCCTGTCGTCGGCTCATCCAGGATGTAGAGGTTGCGGCCGCCGGGGCGGCGCCCGGCGCCACGCGCCGAGCTCAGTTCGCGGGCGATCTTGAGGCGCTGCGCCTCGCCGCCCGAGAGCGTCGTCGCTGGCTGGCCGAGCCGCAGGTAGCCCAGGCCCACCTGTTGCAGGTGCCACAACGCCCGTGCCAAGCGCGGGTGGCGGTGGAAGCGGCGGATCGCCTCGTCCACGGTCCACTGCAGCACGTCGTAGATCGACCGGCCCTCCAACCGGACTTCGAGCACCGCCGGCTTGAACCGCCGCCCGCCGCAGTGCTCGCACGGCACGAACACGTTGGCGAGGAACACCATCTCGATCAGCACGTGGCCCGCGCCTTCGCACGCCTCGCAGCGGCCGCCCGCGACGTTGAAGGAGAACGTGCTCGGTGTATAGCGGCGCTCGCGAGCGAGCGGCAGGGAGGCGAACAGCGTCCGCAGCTCGTCGAAGGCCTTCACGTACGTAACGGGGTTGGACCGCGGCGTCCGGCCGACAGGGGACTGGTCGATGAGCACAGCGTCAGCCAGCCCTTCCCAGCCCTCGAGCGCTGCGACGTCGCCCACCGCCTCTCCCAGGTGCTCTTTGGCACTGTGCGCGCCTCGCAGGCGGCGTTCCAGTTGCCGGTAGAGAACATCGTGCACGAGGGTGGATTTGCCGGAGCCCGAGACGCCGGTGACGACGGTGAAGGTCCCCAGGGGGATCCGGACGTCCACGCCCGCCAGGTTGTGGAGCCGCGCTCCGCGGACCGAGAGCCAGCGCGGCCCCGCCGGGCGCCGCGCCGACGGCACCGCGATCCGCTTCTCTCCCGAGAGATACTGGCCCGTGAGGGTGCCGGCCTCCTGCACGCGCGCCGCGGGGCCCTGGTAGACGAGGTGCCCGCCCGCCTCGCCGCTGCCGGGACCCAGCTCAACCATGTAATCGGCGGCCCGCATGGCCGCGGGATCGTGTTCGACTACGACGACCGTGTTGCCCGTATCGGCGAGGCGGCGCAAGAGCCCGAGCAGCCGGTCGATGTCGCTCGGGTGGAGTCCGATGGACGGCTCGTCGAGCACGTAGAGCGTATCCACGAGGTGCGACCCCAGGGCGTTGGAGAGGGCGATGCGCTGGGCCTCGCCGCCTGACAGCGTCCGGGTCTGCCGGTCTAGCGTCAGATACCCCAGGCCGACGTCATTTACGAAGCCGACCCGTGCGGCCAGCTCTCCCAGCACGTGCTCGGCCACTCGCTGCTGGAACGGCCCGAGCTCGAGGCGGCCCAGCCAGTCCCGCAGCTCCGTGACCGTGAGGGCCGCGGCCTCGGCGATCGTCCGGCCCGCACTCCCCGCCCCGCCCAGGCGGACCGACAGCGCTTCCGGCTTGAGGCGGGCCCCGCCGCAGGCGGGGCAGGTCTTGGCGAGTTGGTACTGCCGCAAGAAGACCCGGATGTACTGCTTGTACCGCTTTTCCTCGAGCGCCGTGAGAAACGGATAGATCCCGACGAAGCGGCCGCTCGTCTCGTGGAGCAACAGGTGCCGCTGGCTCTCACTGAGATCGCGCCACGGGCGATCGAACGGAATGCCCTTGGCGCGGGCAGTCTCCCGTAGCACGCGGCGCCGCCCCTCGTAGCGTGGTTTAGTCCAGGGATCGAGCGCCCCATCCTCGAGCGAGCGGGCGGCGTCTGGGACAATGAGGGACTCGTCGTACTCCAGCACTGCCCCGAAGCCGTTACAGCCGGGGCAGGCGCCGCGGGGGTTATTAAAGGAGAAGAGAGACGGCGTAAGGGTCGGGGCGGGCGTGCCGCAGCCCGAGCACGTCGGGTGCTCCGAGAAGCGCCGACGGTCCCCATTGGCCACCGCGAGCGTCACCCCCTCGCCTTCGTTGAACGCGGTGGCGATGGCGTCGGCGAGGCGGCTGCGATTGGCGTCGATGGCCGCGAGACGGTCCACCACGACCAGCACCTCGGCTGCTTCGCGCACCTGGCGCTCGGCTGCGGCGTCGTCCAGGCGCAGCATGGCCCCGTCTACCTGCGCGCGCACGAACCCCGCCGCCCGCAGTTGCGCCGCCACCGCCACTTCTGGCCGGTGGGCGCTCGCCGGCAATGGGAAGGTCACCAGCAGTGCGTCGTGCGGTGGCGCGGCTATCAGGGCGTCCACCACGTCCTGCACTGTGTCCACCTTCACTACGGCGCCGCAGGTCCGGCAGTAAGGCGTGCCCGCTCGCGCCCACAGCAGGCGCAGGTAGTCGTAGATCTCCGTCGCGGTGCCGACGGTGGAGCGGCTCGACGTGGTGGGATTCTTCTGCTCGATCGCGACCGCAGGGGAGAGCCCCTCGAGCGCATCCAGGTGCGGCTTGGGCATCCGCTCCAGGAACTGTTTGGCGTAGGTGGAGAGCGATTCGATGTAGCGCCGCTGGCCCTCGGCGTAGAGGGTGTCGAAGGCCAGGGAGCTCTTGCCCGAGCCGGAGGGTCCGGTGACGACCGTGAATGCGCGCCGTGGGATCTCAACCGTGATACCCTTGAGATTGTGCTGGCGCACGTTGCGTAAGACCACGCGATCGGGAGGCGCACGCATAACCCTGTAAAGTAACAGGTGTCAGGGGTCAGATGCCGGGTGGTCATTGCACTCGTGCGCTTGTGCCGGCTCGGTCGAGCCGAGCCTTCGAGCCACGGGCAGGGTTGGGATTGGTGGCCTCGACATCTGGCCCCTGACACCTGACACCCGTACTTTGCCCCCCCATGCCCCTGGCCCTCACGCCGCGCCTGCTCCGCCGCGGGCTGGAGTTGTTCGCTCTCATTTCCCTCGTCGGTGTCGCCGTCGTGCTGTTCGCCTATGGCGACACCCTGGCGGCGGTGGTCGCGCCGCTGTTGCACCCGCGCTGGCAGTGGCTGCTCGTCGGCCTGGGGCTCGCCTCCATGGACTGGGTCGGGGGGGGGGTGCGGCTGTGGGTCGTCGCGCGGCACGTGCACCCCGGCGTTCGGGTACGGGACATGATCGTCTCGGGGGGGATGAGTGCCTGGGGTGCCTACCTGACCCCGTTCCAAAGTGGCGCGGCACCGATGATGATGTACACAATGAAGCGCGCCGGCGTGAGCCTTCCGGAGGCAATGACCTCGACCTTCATGACCTTCGTGGCGACCGTCGCCTTCTTCGCGATCGCCGGTCCTGTGGCTATTTACTTCGGGGCGGGCAAGTCGCTCGCCCAGCACAAGATTGCGCTGGGCGTTACGTACTACGCCTTGTTCCGGACGAGTCTCACGATCTTCGGGGTTCTCGGGCTCGTGATGCTTGTGATGATGGCCTTCCCCCGCGCGATTCGCGATCTCGTGCAATTGGCGGCGACCCGTCTCGGGGGCCGAAGCCGGAGCATCTCGGCACGGCTCGCGCAGCTGCGGGCGGGCATCGATCGGGCTCACGAGTGTTTGGAGGCTTTTGCAAGCCCCCGGGGCTGGCTCGCGCTCTTCTGGGCGGTGCTGCTCTCGGCTCCGTCGCATGCGAACAAGCTGCTCGCGGGGTATGTGACGCTGCGGGTGCTCAACATTCCGGCTAATTTCGTCGACATCCTGCTGCTGCAGACCTTCATTACATTCTTGCTCTACTTTGCCCCCACGCCCGGCTCCGCAGGCCTGGCCGAGGTTCTCTCGGCGACGGTGATGCATATCTACGTAGGGCCGTCACAGCTGCCCATGTACACGCTCATCTGGCGCTTCATCAACAGCTACGCGACGGTCGGGTTTGGGTCGCTGCTGTTCTGGCGTTGGCTGCGGCGGGGGCTGATCGTCCTCGAAGACTTTGGCGAGCAGCGCCCGTAAGCTGTGTTTCCTTGCGCGGTTACGGCGCTGGCCGTAACTTCTGGCTCGACCTAAACCCGCTAGGAGACTCACCCGATGTCCCTGCTCGAGCTCGGCGGGAAGCGCTTCACGATCCCGGCGGGCGAGATTTTCCTCGGCAGCGAAGCCGGCTCCGCGATCCAGTTGAGCGGCGCCGGCCTGCTGCCCCGCCACGCCGTGCTCCAGGCCCAGGCTGACGGCCAGGTTGTGATCCGCAAAGCGACCCCGGCGGCGGAGGTGACGATCAACGGCGTCCGTCTAGGCGCGGAGCCGACCCCCCTGTTGCACGGCGACAAGGTGCAGGTCGCCGGCCACGAGCTCACCTTCGTGGATGAGCGCCGGAGTGGCAGCACGCAGTATCTCTCGGCGATGAAGGTCCCGGAGGCGCAGGCCAAGGCCGGCGCACCGGGCGGGGGTGGGGCAGGGAGGCCAACGGGCAACACCGGCGGTCGGGTGGTGTGCCTCACGGACGGCCGCGAGTACACGATCGCCGGAAGCTCGCTGGTGTTCGGCCGAGAGGCCGGCTGCGACGTCGTCGTCCCCGGCAAGGATGTGTCACGGCGCCACGCCGAGATCGTTGCCTCCCCCAAGGGATACCTGCTGGTAGACTCGAGCACGAACGGGACGTTTGTCAATGAGGAGCCGATCCAAGGGCAACGGCTCCTGGCGCGCGGTGACGTGCTCCGGATTGGCGACGAGAAATTCCGCTTCTACGCCGACCTCGCGGCCCCAGCGCCGGGCCCTCAACCGGGGCCGGCCGCTAGCGCGCCGCCGGCCGCGCCCCCGTCCTCACCCCAGTCCCGCCCGACGGCGCCCCCTCCCGCTCCCCCTTCTTCCTCTCCTCCGGTGGTGGCCGCGCCCCCGGCTCCGCCGGCGGGAGCCGGAGACAAGCTCCGCAACACGGCCTTCGGGGCCCTTCCCCCTACCGCTACCTCCTCGCCGGCGATCGGCCAGGCGGCGGCTCCGCTGGCCCGTCTTGTCGTTCGCAGCGGGGCGCTCAAAGGCCAGCGAGTTTCGATCAAGACGCCGATTGCCAACATCGGACGGGCGGACTACAACGACGTTCACCTGCCAGAGGAATCCGTCTCGACCTCGCACGCGAAGCTGCAGCGGCGCGAAGGGGTGTGGATGTTGGTGGATCTGGAGTCGACCAATGGCACGTTCGTGGACGGCGAGCGGGTGCGCGGGGAGACCGCGCTCGCGCCCGGGGCGTTGCTGCGCTTCGGCGACGTGCAGGTGCTGTTCGAGCCCACGGACGCCGACGACGCGATGGGCATGGCCAAGGGGGGCAGCACCAAAGTGATGCAGGCAATGAAATCGCCCCCCCCCCCCCCCCCCCCCCCCCCCCC
>DASQAH010000200.1:0-9460 GCA_035635835.1 Gemmatimonadales bacterium | reverse complement strand
CCTCCCCCTCCCCCTCCTCCCTCGGGGTCCGCGGTATAGCCCAGAACCACCACGCCACCGCCGTCCACCCACTCCGAGAGTAGCGCCAGATCACCCGCCCTGAGCGCATCCGCCGCTCGGGACGGCGTTGTCTCTCCGCCTAGGAGCAGCAAGGTGTGATAGCGTGCCAGGTCGGCGCGCGCGAGGTGGGGATAGAAGCGACGGTACTCGACCCTGTAGCCGGCGTCGCTCCAGGGGCGCGCGGTGGCGTCGAGGGCGACGGGATCGGAGAGCGTCAGGTCGAGCAGCAGCAGGCGCCGAGATTGCGGTTGGCAGGCGGCGACAAGGAATGCGACCGCCAGGCGGACGGTGAGCGGGAGCTTCCGTCCGACGGTCCGATTGTCCGAGCGTGCGACCATCATCGTGGCAGTAATTCTAACTGCGCAAAGCCGTCCTGCTCGTGGATCGGGCCCGGCCGCCAGGGGACCGGCTGTGAGAAAAACGGTCCGCCGAAGACGAACGAGTGGTACTCACCGCGCTCGCCGCAGGGGTCGACGCCCGGGAGCCGGGCGAGGTCTGTAGCCAAGGCCTCATCCACCGGCCGGCCAAGCCAGGCGGCGGGGAGCTTGGCGAGCTCGACGCAAGTCAGCACCGCCTGGAAGCCACTGTCGATGAATTCAGTGAGGAGCCCGGCGGGTGGATTGTCCCAGAGGGGCTCGAGGTGCGCGAGCCCCGCCTCAGTGACGCGCTCCTCGAACCAGGCTCGCACGTCCGCGAGGTGGATGTCTCCGAACACAACTCCGCGGCAGCCGGATGCCGCCAGCTGCGTGAGCGTGCGCCGAAACACGGCTTCGTATGTGTCCGGCCGCGTGGGCGCTTGGATCAGGCGCAGCCCTAGGGCGAAGGCTTGGGCGGCGATCAGCTCGCGCCGCGTGGCATGGAAGCGGACGCGACCGGTGGCGGCGTCGTAAAAGTTGACGAGCGTTTCGACGGCGAGTCCTTGGCGCCGCGCACGCGCAAGCGCGAGGCAGGAGTCCTTGCCGCCCGACCACATGAGGGCGTACATCAGTCGGACGCTCGGAGGGCCGGCCTCTCGCCGTTCGGTCCGTCCGTCTGGCTGTCCGAGCGTCCGACTGCGTTCACGGGGCCGAGCGGTACGGTTCCAGCGCCCCTCGCATCTCGAGTGCGGTTTGCCAGCGCTCACCCCGGGATTTCGCGAGGGCCTTCGAGATCGCCGCGGCGAGGGGCTTGGGGACGTCTCGCCGCAGCGTGCGAAGATCCGGCGGCGCGTGGTGTTGCTGCATGTCGAGCACCGCCGCCGCGCTGGGCGAGGAGAACGGGGGACGCCCAGCCAGCGTCTCGAATAACACGACGCCGAGCGAGTACAGGTCCGTCCGCCCGTCGATGTCCGGCGCGCCCGCCGCCTGCTCCGGACTCATGTACTCCTCCGTGCCGACGACGAAGCCGCTGCGGGTCACGCGATCTTCTCCGGATTGGGCAATCGCGCGCGCGATGCCGAAATCCACCAGCACGGCGCCTTCGGCGGCCAGGACGATGTTGTCGGGCTTGATGTCGCGGTGGGCGAGTCCGTGCTCGTGCGCGTGGCTCAGCGCCTCCAGCACTTCGCAAGCAATGCACACCCCACGATCGACCGTCAACAGCCGGTCGTTCCGCAGCGTCTGGCGTAGCGTTTCTCCAGGCACGTACGGCATTACGTACCACAAGAGGTATTCGCTCTCTCCGCTGTCGAGTATCGGGGCGATGTGGGGGTGATGCAGCTGCGAGGCGTAGCGAATCTCGCGCAGAAACCGATCGGCGGCGACTGAAACCGTCAGCTCGGGGTGCAGCACCTTGACGGCGACCTTGCGTCCGGAGGCGTCGTAGGCGCCGAAGATGGACGCGGTGCCCCCTCGCCCCACCGCCGTGATGACGTTGTAGCGATCCCCGAGCGCTTTGCGCACGCGTTCGATCAAATCCCGGCCGGCCACGGACTCAACAATGCGGTTGCTCGCGGTCGGCCGGAAGGTAGCTTGTGGTGCCATGCGGCTCTTCGCTACTCTGCTCGGCCCGGCGGCTCCTCCTCCCCCTTCCCCTCCCCCTCCCTCACCCCCCCTCTCCCCTGCCTCAGCTGTCTCCGACCCTCTGAGGACGCTGGCGGGCCTGCTGGGCAGCAGTCTCGCGCGGTAGGATGCCGTGGCAACCATCGCTGCCGTCCAGGGCGACATCACCACGCAACACATGGACGCGATCGTGAACGCCGCC
This sequence comes from Gemmatimonadales bacterium, assembly GCA_035635835.1. Classification (GTDB taxonomy): domain Bacteria; phylum Gemmatimonadota; class Gemmatimonadetes; order Gemmatimonadales; family GWC2-71-9; genus 13-1-40CM-70-15. The sequence continues at coordinate 7,219 of DASQAH010000200.1, read as the reverse complement.
AACACGACGCTCCTCGGCGGCGGCGGCGTGGACGGCGCGATCCACCGCGCCGCAGGCCCGCAGCTGCTGGAGGAATGCCGGACGATCGGCGGATGCCCGACGGGCGAGGCTCGGATCACGAAGGGGTATCGGCTACCGGCGAGGTACGTGATCCACACAGTCGGCCCGGTGTGGAGCGGGGGCGGCCGTGGGGAGCCGGAGCTGCTCCGCGCCTGCTACATGAGCTCCCTGGCGTTGGCGGCGCACCACGGCGTGCGGTCGATCGCGTTCCCGTCTATCAGCACGGGCGCCTATCGTTACCCCATCGCGGACGCGGCGCATCTCGCGGTGCAGACGGTGCGGGAGAGCTTGGCAGTCCTGACGACGGTGGAATCGGTTCGGTTCGTCTGTTTCAGCGCCGGGGATCTGGAGATATACCGCCGGCTGCTGTCCTGATCACCTCGCTCCCCTCCTCGCCGAGTCCCTCCCCAGCTCCCGGAGCAGCAGGCGGCCGAGCGAGTCGCCGAGCGCGCTCGCCTCTCCTCGCGGCGCCAGGATCTCGTAGCGTGCCAACACGGCGTTGCCGCTGACGTCGAGCAGCCGCGCTACCAGGCGCACGGAGTCGGCCGCGCCTCGTCCCTGCGGCCAGAGCTGGGCCAGCACGACGAGTCCCGCGCCGGTGCGTTGGGCGAGCAGCACAGCGGCCTCCGCTGGTGCGGCGTGGCTGTCCCATGCTCGCAGGGCGGTCGCGGGGGGCACCGAGCGGACCGCCCCGTGCAGCCGCTCTATCACTGTGAGGGCAATCGCTGACCCTGCCGAGTCGAGGTCGGCCCCTCCCAGCGCGAGCGGCGCGATGGCGAGCAGTCCTGCGTCGAGCCGAGTCCGGTTCATTGCCCGCACGAACATCACTGCCCCCACCGTCGCACCGGCGAGTGCGAGCAGCAGGAGTCCAGCTACGATCCGCGCCGTTCCGGGTCGTTGACGGGCGGTTGAAGGGATCGGGGCTCCCGCGCCGCCACTGCCTATGCTACTCACGTGACGTTGATTCGAGGTTGACAGTGCCTGGATATGCTCTCTCCGATATGGTCACCGTGTGCACACTGCTGCCGCCGCCCGAACGCTCTCGGGTCGATGCCGCGGGCGACGGGTGTTTCGCTACGCTGCATGCGGATTCGCCGCGCGAGCTGCTGCGCACGGCGCGTCGCCGGCGGGTCGATGCCCTGGTGATCTCGGTGCATCGCTGTGCCGGGGCCGAGCTCCCGGGGGTGGCGCGATTCGTTCGGGAGTTCCCGGCAATCCCGGCGGTGGCCCTCGTCTTGCGACACGACCGCGAGGCGACGGAAACGCTGCTGCGCCTCGGCGCCCACGGCGTTCGCGCCGCCGTCGACTGCACGGAGCCGGAGGGCTGGCGCCGCCTGCGCGAGCTCCTCGGGCATCCGGCTTCCCCGGTGGCGGCTTGCATCTTAGCCCGCATCCTTCCGGAGCTGAACGAGGCGCCTGAAGATGCTCGCCTCTTCTTCGAGGTCCTGGCGCGCCTGGCTCCGGTGCTGGCCACCGTGCGGGCGCTGGCGCGTCACCTGCGCGTGGGCCCCAGCACGTTGATGTCCCGCGTCTATCGCTCCGGGCTCCCCTCGCCGAAGCGCTACCTTGCCGCGATGCGTCTGCTGCACGCCGCCTATCTCTTTCAGAACACTGCCCTGTCCGTCGCCGACGTGGCCTACCGCCTCGACTTCTCCTCGCCACAAAGCTTCGGCCGGCATCTGAAGGCGATGCTCGGTGTGACCGCTGGCGAGTTCCGACGTCGCTTTCCTTTCGACGTGGCGCTGGTGCGATTCGTGGATCTCCTCATCACCCCTTACCGGGCCGCCCTGCGCGCGTTTCACCCCCTCAACACTTGGCTCTGAGACCAGGGATCGGGCGCGGCCGCAGTGGCGACCCCGGGGGCGGGGGAGTGGGGGGGGGGGTGGGGGGAGGGGGTGACTCAGTCGGCCGCTTGCCGCTGCTGCCGCTCGGATAGTCGGAGCGCGCGGTGTTCGGCGGTCTCTTGGTCGCGGCGCAGGACCGAGAAGCGGGCGATGCTCCCCCGTAGCCTTTCGGCGAGCTGCGCGAGCTGTTGTGAGGTGGCGGTGAGGTCGCCCATGGATGTGATCTGCGCCTGCGTGGCAGTCGCGGCGCCGTCGGCACTCTGTGAGCTGCTGCTCGAGATCGTCGCGACCTGCTGCAGTGACTGGGCAAGGTCGGCCAGGCGCTGCGCCTGGCTCCGCGAGACGTCGGCGGTCGCATTCACCAGATCGCCGATCAGCTGCACCCCCTCGTGCAGCTCCTGGAGGGCGCCGTCGGCCTCGGCGGCGACCGCGCCGATGTCGCGCACCTTCGCCTCGCCCGACTGCATTGCCCGTGCGGCAGCCTCGATGCCCGCGCGCAGGTCGCTGACGAGCTCCGCCACTTCCCGGGCCGACTTTCCTGCCTCCCCCGCCAACGCCCGGACTTCGTCGGCGACGACGGCGAACCCCTCACCGTGCTCTTCGGCGCGGGCCGCCTCGATCGCGGCGTTCAACGCCAGCAGGTGGGTCTGACGGGCGATGCGGGCGATCGTCTGCGCGAACACTCCGATCCGCTCCGACATCGCCGACAACCCGACGACCGTGGATGCCGTGGCACGTACCTCCTCGCCCACCGCGCGCAGCGTCTGACTGGCTCGCTCCACCCGCTCCCGGCCCCGCGCCGCTGCCGCGACCAGACGCCGCGCGTCCACCTGCATCATTTCGGCGCGCACCCGCAGCGACTCCGCCTGGTCGGCCGCCTTGGCGCTCTCGCCGCGCGCGCCGTCCGCCATCGTCCGCTGTTGGCCCAGGTCGCTCGCCAGCTGCTGCGCCGTATGCGTCACCGTTTCCGACGTGGCGTGAAGTTGCTCGGCCGACGCCGCCAGCTCCTCGGCGAACGCCGCCACCTCGTCCGCCTCTCGCTGTACCGTCGAGATCGTGGCGCCGATCTCGTCGAGCATCCGATTGAAACTCTTCTCGAGGAACCCGAGTTCGTCGGCCTCGGCCGCCGAGGCGCGGACGGCCAGAAAGCCTTGCTCCGCTTCCCCCATCACGTCGCGCGCCAGGCGGATCCGCTCGATCAGCATCGCGGGGATCTGCTTGAGCGTCATCGCGACGACGATGAACACGACCGTCTCCAGTCCGATCTCCGTGAACTGCCCGGCGTCCGCCGGATATAGCTCCCCGTGCAGGTAACTGGCTCCGAGATAGGCGAGCGAGGCGACCAAGATGAGGAACTCACCGACGCCCTTGCCTTGGTCGAACGCATACGGCAGCACCGCGATGAACAGCACCACGATCAGTGCGCCGTGGCCGAACCAGACGACCAGCAGCGCCACCAGCAGGACGTCGAGCAGGGCAAGCACGTAGATCAACCACCAGCGGTACCAGCCGCGCTCGTTGATCATCCCCACGAGCGCGTTGACTATGAGACCGACTCCGAGACCGGCGACCATCGTCGTCGGTTGAGTGCGGACCACCCCTACCCCCCACCCCACCAGCCCCAAGAGGAAGACGCCGACCGCTATCCCCCAGCGGCGACGGTGGCTGCGGGCGAAGGTTTCGAGGTCCTTCAAGCGCTGCTCGAGCCCCGAGGCCTCGTCCTTCCAGCCGCGCAGCCGCGCGGCGAGGGACGCCCGGGGATTCAGGGGAGGAACAAGAGCGGGGGAGGGGGGAGGACTGTCGCTCACTCCAGCATCTTACACCACGACCGGGGGGGCACAAGCCGCGGCTTCAGCCGCGCGCGCTCACCGCAGGCCCAGCTCGGTGGCGGTGAGGAGGGTGTCGACCTCGTAGCCCGCCTGCTCGAGCGCGGCCCGCCCGCCCTCCTCCCGGTCGACCACCGCGAGGACCCCAAGCACGCGAGCATTGGCTGCTCTGAGAACGCCGATCGCTTCGAGCGCCGACTGGCCAGTCGTGATGACGTCCTCCACCACGACGACGCTCGAGCCGGGATCGAAGCACCCCTCGATGCGGCGGCCGGTGCCGTGGGATTTCGCTTGGGCGCGCACGGTGAACGCGTCGAGCGGGAGGCCCCGGGAGCGTGCTGCGGAAGCAATGGCATAGGCCACGGGATCGGCACCCAGGGTGAGCCCACCGATGGCCTGGGGAGTCCAACGCCGGTCGGCGAGTCGTGCGAGCCCCAGCTGTCCGACGAGCAGCAGTCCTTCGCCGGACATGGTGGTGCGGCGCGCATCGATGTAGTAGCTGGATCGGCGGCCGGAGGCGAGGACGAAGTCCCCGTGGGTGATCGAGCGCGTGCGCAGCAGCTCGCGAAGGCGCTCCAGGGAAGGGTTCGAGCGTGTCACGCAGTAGTTATGTAGTTGTACTTGCTACTACTATTTCTCCGTGTCACGTTGGCCGCGAGAGATCATGTGCTTCAACGCCCCCAACAAGCCGCCCCGCTGTGAGCCTGGAGCCGCAGGGGAGGGAGCGCCCCGAGTGCCCGCTTCGACCTCAGCGGCGTACGCGAGCACCGTCTGCTGGCGCTTCGCTGGGTCGCGGGCCAGGCCCCGCATGACGGCCGCTTCCAACGCCGCGGGAAAGGTCCGCCCCGGCAGCGCCCGGTTGAGCGGCAACGGAGGCTCGGTGAGGAGCTGCTGGAAGAGCTCCCGGGGGGTCCGCCCGGCATAGGGGTGACGGCCCGTGAGCGAGTAATAGGTGATCGTCGCCAGGCTGTAGATGTCGGCGCGCCCGTCCACCAGTTCACCAGACAGGGCCTCGGGTGCCACATATTGCAACGTGCCGACGAAGAACCCGGTGCGCGTCAGTCGCTCTTCGGGTGGGAGCTCGGCGTCCCGGGCGATACCGAAATCCAGCAGCTTGAGGCGCTGTGTGGCCGGGTCGATCATGATGTTCTCGGGCTTCAAGTCCCGGTGAACGATCCCGGCCTCGTGGGCGGCGGCGAGGGCCTCGGCGAGCTGGCGCACGATCTGCGCGACCGCTGGGGGAGCGAGCGGTCCGCTGCGGTGTAGGAACTGGGCGAAGGACTCCCCACCCGCCCACTCGAGCGCGAGGTAATAGAGGCCGTCCGCCTCCCCGTAATCGTAGGTGCGGACCACCCCGGAATGCAGGACGCGGGACCCGTAGCCCGCCTCCCGCAGGAATCGCTTGACCGCCGTGGGGTCGCCCCTGAGCCGCTGGCGCAATACCTTGAACGCACAGGCGCCACGCTCGGGGTGCTGCGCCCGATAGACCTCCGCCGTGCCGCCTTCACCGACACGTTCGAGGAGCCGGTAGCCGGCTACGGTCCGGCCGACGTAATTCTCAGTGGCCATGGAGACGGGCGAAACTAACGCCCGGATTTGAGGTTGAGCAAGTGACGCGACACGCACGGGTGTGCTTCGTACTGGGCCTCTGGGCCATGGGCTGCGGCCCGTGGCAACGCGTCGGCGCTCCGGGCCGGCCTCAGCCAGGCGTGAATGTAATGCGCGTGCTCGACGCGGCCGACATCTACCGCGCGATGGGCTTCTACGTCAGCGGTCCGCCCCTGCCGTTCGTCGGATCGCTGCGCTACCTGCGTTCTGCGACCCGGGATTCGACACTCGCCGTGGCCGCGCTCTCGCTCGCCAACCACGCGCTCACCTTCCGTCGGGACGGCAACGAGTTCGTCGCCGAGTACCACGTCGAGGTGATCTTCCGCCCCGACTCCGCAGGGGTAGAGAGCGGCGCTGTGGCGCGCCAGATGGCCAGTGACCATGTGGTCCGGGTGCGCGCCTTCCAGGAGACGCTGCGAAACGACGAGAGCATCGTGTTCCAACAGTTCCTCTCGCTCGGGCCGGGCGTCTATCACGTGACGGTGCTCGTGCGCGACCGGAACGGTCCCGGCGTGGCCCACCAGGAGCGCCTGGACACCGTGCCGTCGTACGCCGGACCTGGGCTCGCCACGCCCATCGCCATCTATGAAGGAATAGGTCGCACCAATGCCGCGGACCCTCCCAAGCTGCTGGTCAACCCGCGTGCCACGCTGCCCTATGGCGGTGACACGCTGCGCTTTTACATCGAAGGCTACGGCCTGGCGGCGCAGGCGCGGCTCGCGATCCAAGTCACCGATCAGGGCGGCGCCAACGTGCTCGAGGACACCGTGCCCGTGGCGGGCGGTACAGGCCTGGGACGCGCAGTGATCGTGTTGGCGCCGTCCCGGCTCCCGATGGGCCAGGCCCAGATCCAGCTCCAGCCGGTGGGTGGCGGCCCCAGCGCGCGATCCCCGTTTCTCGTCAGTTTCTCCAGCCAGTGGGTGATCACCAACTTCGATCAGATGATCAGCCTGCTGCGCTATTTCGAGCGCCAGGAACTTGTGGACTCGCTGCGCAAGGCGTCCCCGGCGGACCGTCCCGAAATGTGGAAGCGGTTCTGGAAGGCGACGGATCCCGTACCGATCACACCCGAGAACGAAGCGCTCGACGACTACTTCCGGCGCATCCAGACCGCCAACCAACGCTATGCCGAGGCTGGGGACCCCGGGTGGCTGACCGATCGCGGCGAGGTGTTCATCACCATGGGCGACCCCGACGAAGTGTACGATCTGCGTGGGGACGTGAGCCGTGGAGGCCCGGCGGTGATCCGTTGGACCTACAACTCGCTGCAGCTGTTGCTGCTGTTCGTCGACCAGTCGGGGTTCGGCCGATTCCGGCTCACTCCCAGCTCGCGCGCCGATTACCAACGCGCGCTCTTTCGAGTGCGCCGGACGCGGTGACGTCTCGCCGCCTCTTCCTCCTCCTCCTCCTCCTGGCTGTCCCGGCGCCCGCCGCCGGGCAACAAGGGCGTGGGGCAGTGCAGCGTGCCGAATCGCTGCACGCCGCCGGCCGGCCGTGGCGTGCAGCGGAGACGCTGCTCGCCGCTGCGTCGCGCGAGCCACACCAGAACGCCGCGTTCGTTGTTCAGAGCGCCAGCGCCGAGCTCCGGGCCCGGCGCTATGACCGCGCGCGCAGCCTGCTCGCTGGTCAACCCTGGCTCGACGACTACGGCGAGGGCGAAGCCCTCGGGATCCTCGCGGAAGCCGAGGCGCGTCTAGGCGCGTCGACACTCGCCGCGACGCACTTCGTGGCGGCATTCGCGCGGGCGAGCGGCTCCCGCGCAGCGCTGCTCGCCGTGCGGGCGGGGCTGGCGTTCGAGGCGGCGGGCGCTCTCGACAGCGCGGCACACTACTACTCCATCGCCCGCACCAGCGGAGGGGGAGGGGGAGGGGGGGGGGGGGG
>DASQAH010000199.1:0-8725 GCA_035635835.1 Gemmatimonadales bacterium | reverse complement strand
GCCGACACGGGGAAAGGGATGACGAAGGAACAGCTCGAGAAGGCGTTCGAGGGTTTCTACACGACCAAGCCGGGCGGTAGCGGACTCGGGTTGTCCATCGTGCGGCGCCTGGTCCTGGATGCCGGCGGCAGTCTGCGGGTGGAGACCAAGCCCGGCGCGGGATCGACGTTCATCGTAGAACTGCCGACCGCATGACCACCGTCCTGGTCGTCGACGATGTCGCCGCTCTGGCCGAGCAATACGCCTACGACCTGAAGCGGGTCGGAGGCTATGAGACGCTCGTCGCCGCGAGCGGCCGCGAGGCGCTCGACGTCCTGGAACGCGAGGCGGTAGACTGCGTCATCCTCGACCTGGAGATGCCGGGCATGGACGGGTTCGAGGTGCTGCGCGCCTTGGAGCGCCGCAGCCTCAAGGTGCCGGTCGTCGTCTACACGGGCACGGGCAGTTACGACCGTTGCATTCAGGCGATCCACCTCGGCGCCCATGGGTTCATCGACAAAGCCGAGTCGATGGAGCGAGTGGTCCGGGAGGTCGAGGGTGTGCTTGCGCGCGAGCGGCTCGCCGCGCAGGTGGCCGCTCTGCGGCGCGACCTGGGTACCGAGGCGTCACTCGTCGGGGCGAGCCCGGCAATGGCGAAGCTCACGGAGCGGGTCGCCCGGGTGGCGCCGGTCCCGAGTCCGGTGCTGATCGTAGGCGAAAGCGGCTCGGGCAAGGAGCTGGTAGCCCGCGAGGTGCACCGCCGCTCCGCTGCGGCGCGCGGGCCCTTCCTCGCCATCAACAGCGCGGCACTGCCGGCGGAGCTGGTGGAGAGCGAGTTGTTCGGGCATGAGCGCGGGGCATTCACCGGCGCCGCCACCACTCGCAAGGGCGCCTTCGAGGCGGCGGCTGGCGGGACGCTGTTCTTAGACGAGGTGGCCGACCTGCCGCTCGCCGCCCAGGCCAAGCTGCTGCGGGTGCTGGAACAGCGGCAGGTCACGCGCCTCGGTGGCAACCGCACGATCGCTGTGGATGCGCGCGTGCTCGCCGCCACGAACCGGGAGCTCGAGCAGGAGGTGGCGGCGGGTCGCTTCCGGGAAGACCTATTCTACCGCCTCAATGTCCATGTGCTGCAAGTGCCGCCGTTGCGCGAGCGGCTGTCCGACGTTCCCGCGCTCGTGGAGCATCTCCTCGCGACGACGTGTGCGCGGTTCGGCGTTCGGCCCAGGACGCTCGAGCCCGCGGCGCTCGAGCGCCTCATGGCCTACGAGTGGCGTCACAATAACGTACGGGAGTTGCGCAACGTCATCGAACGGATGGTCATCGCCACCGACCGAGAAGTGCTGACCGCTGAGGATGTGCCCGGGGAGATCCGCGACCACGCCCCCGCGCGCCCGCGCACTGCGGACCGCTCACCGCGCACCTTCCAGGAGCTCAAGGCCGAGGCCGAGCGCCAGATCATCGTCACGGCCCTCGAGCGCCACGACTGGCACATCACCCGGACGGCGCAGGCGTTGGGGCTCGCCGATCACGCGAGTCTGCTCAAAATCATGCGGAGGCACGGCATCAGCCGGGACTGACAGCCCCCGCCGCGTGTCTGAGCGGACACGCACCGCTTGCGCGCCCGTGTTCGCGCGAACACGCTCACCCACCCCTAACTCCTTCAAGTCCTTGCTCTGACGGTTGATGGCTAACGGCTGACGGCTGGTATCAGACCTGCCTTCGAGATGGGCGTCGATACGTCCACGGCGCTCTCGCGCCCACCTCGGAGGAAGTCGTATGCGCTACCAGTTCACGCTCACCCAACCCGCCCGGCGCCGGGAAGCGCTCGGCATCACCTTGCTCGCGGTCTGCGCGGCGGGCACTGCGGTATTCGTCGCCTGCGGCGACCGCCGCTCCCGGGCCGCCGAGGCCAGGGAACCGGCGGCGCCCGTCGTTGCCCCGTCCAACGCGACCCCCGCGATCCCCCCTCCCTCGGAAGTCTCGCCAGTCGTGACGGGCCCCGTCTCCTACGAGCGTGCCGACTCGGCGTTCCGCCAGAACCACTTCAGCGAAGCGGTGAGCCTGTTCGCCGTCTACACGATGCGCAGGCCCGATAATCCATGGGGTCACTACATGCTCGGTCTGTCGGCGTGGAGGGCCGGCGACCGCGAGACCGCGGAGCAGGAGCTCCAAAAGACGATCGCGCTCGACTCCACGCACCTGAAGGCCCGGTTGAACTTGAGCCGCGTGCTGATCGAGACGGGCAGGGCGAAGCAGGCGCAGGATCAGCTGCAGGCCGTCCTGAGGCTCGACTCCACGTCCACCGCGGCGTACCGGCTAATCGGCCGGGCGCATAACGCGGTGGGCGAGACCGATGCCGCGATCGACGCCTACAAACACGCCATTCTGCTCGACAGCAACGACGTCTGGGCGATGAACAACCTGGCGCTGGTCTACTTGGAGCAGGGGCGCTTCGAGGACGCGGCCAAGCCACTGGCCCGCGCCGTGGAAGTCGACTCGAGCACGGTCCAGTTCCGCAACAACCTGGGGTTGGCACTCGAGCGCGCCGGCCATTACTCGGAGGCCGCGAAGGCCTTCGCGTCCGCCCTGGCGATCGACAGCAATTACGCCAAAGCGTCGGTCAGCCGGACGCGGGTCACCAGTCTCAAGGAAGACCCGAGGCTGCCTGGAGTGGACCTCGCGGCGCTTGCCAGGAGTTTCGCGCTGGAGGTCGAGACCTGGCGCAAATCGGCCGTGCGGCCAGGCAGCTGAGCACTTGGTTCACTGGCTCGCCTGCTGGACTACCCGCGTCATCGCTACTTGACGGTGACGCGGGTTTGCCGCTTCACAGAACTGCCTCGAATCGGGCTTCGGGCGGGATGGACGACGGGGACGACGGAGGGTAGTCTTGTGCCCTGACCTCCACCATTCCTTCCGAGGCGATGATGCACCCTCACGTATTTCTGCGCGCCACGCCCGTCTGCCTGGCTGGGGCCCTCCTGGCTCTGGTCGCATGCGGCTACGGCACGCCTACGCCGCCCTCTCCCGCGCCGGCGGCCCCGCCCCCCGAGAATGTCCTGACTCCGGCCGACCAGGCGGCCGGCTGGAAGCTGCTGTTCGATGGCAAGACCACTGCCGGGTGGCGCGGCTACCGGATGGACTCGATGCCGAGCGGCTGGCAGGTGGTGGAGGGGAGGCTGACGCGCGTCGCGAGCGCCGGGGATATCATGACCCGCGACAAGTATCGCAACTTCGAGCTTTCGCTCGAGTGGAACATTGCGCCGGGCGGCAACAGCGGGGTCTTCTACCGCGCTAGCGAGGACGACGATGCGATCTATTGGAGCGCGCCGGAGATGCAGGTGCTGGATGACTCCGGCCACGCCGACGGACGCTCGCGGCTCACCGCGGCGGGGTCGGACTACGGGTTATACCCGTCGCCCCCGGGGGTGGTGAAGCGCGCCGGGGAGTGGAACCATTTCCGCATCGTAGTGCAAGGCAATCACGTCGAGCACTGGATGAACGGCGTGAAGGTGGTCGAATACGAGTTTGGCAGCCCGGACTGGGAGGCCCGGGTGAAGGCAAGCAAGTTCGCCCCGCACGCGCACTATGGGCGCAACGCGGAGGGCTACATCGGCCTGCAGGACCACGGCGACCGCGTGGCCTTCCGCAACATCAAGATCCGGGTGCTGCCGTGATCAAGACCAAGCTCTCGGTCATGATGTTCCTCCAGTATTTCGTCTGGGGCGCCTGGTTCGTGACGATGGGGACGTACCTGACACAGACGCTGCACTTCTCGGGGCAGCAGGTGGGCCTGGCGTATGGCGCCACGGCGATCGCAGCGCTGGTCTCGCCTTTCTTCATGGGGATCGTCGCCGACCGGTTCTTCGCCAGCGAGAAGCTGCTCGCGCTGCTGCACCTCGTGGGTGGGGTGGTGATGTGGTATGTCTCGACCCTGACGACCTTCGGGACGTTCTACCCCGTCCTGATTGTGTACGCGCTGTGCTACATGCCCACACTGTCGCTCACCAACGCGGTCGCCTTCCACCACGTGCAGGATCCCGTCAAGGAGTTCCCGATGATCCGCGTGCTGGGGACCATCGGGTGGATCGTGGCGGGGACGCTCATCGGCAAATGGCTCCACGCCGATGCGCTTGCCGTGCCGATGCGCGTCGCTGCGGTGGGGAGCCTGGCCCTGGGGCTGTTCTCTTTCGCGCTCCCCCACACGCCTCCAAAGGGGGCGGGGGCGCCCTTCAGTGTCCGCGACGCACTCGGGCTCGATGCGCTCGCGCTGCTCGGACGGCCGTCCTTCCTGATCTTCGTGCTCGGCTCGTTCGTGCTCTGCATCCCGCTGCAATTCTATTACACGTGGGCGAACAACTTCCTGCACGAGATCGGCGCACCGGATCCGGCGTTCATTCAGACCTTCGGGCAGTGGTCGGAGATTGGGTTCATGGTGCTGCTGCCGTTCGCGTTGAAGCGTTACGGCATCAAGGTGATCATGCTTACGGGCATGCTCGCCTGGGGGCTGCGTTACCTGGCGTTCGGGTACGGCAACGCCGGTCCGGGGATGTGGTTGATCTACGCCGGCATCCTGCTGCATGGCGTGTGCTACGATTTCTTCTTCGTGGCTGGCCAGATCTACACCGACGAGCAGGCCGGGCCGAAGATCCGCGCCGCCGCCCAGGGGTTCATCAACTTCGTCACGAATGGCGTGGGCTATTTCATCGGAGCGCTGGTCTCGGGCGCGGTGGTGGGCCATTTCACCTGTTCGGCGGCCGGCACGCCGGATCGGTGCGTCCCCGGGACGCATGACTGGCACGCCATCTGGCTGCACCCCGCGCTCGGCGCGCTCGCGGTGTTCGTAGTGTTCGCGCTATTGTTCCGTCCGCAGCGCCGAGCCATCGAGGGAACCCCGTAGGGAGAAACCGTAAGGGGGACAGCGTATGGGCAAGAAGCGTATCAGCCGCCGCAGGTTCGTCCGCGACACCGCCGCTGCGGCCGCTTTCACCATCGTGCCGCGGCACGTGCTGGGCCGCGGCTTTGTCGCGCCGAGCGACAAGCTCAACGTGGCCTGCATCGGCGTCGGTGGCATGGGCCGCAACGACGTCAAGGGCATGGAGGGTGAGAACATCTACGCCCTGTGCGACGTGGACTGGAACATGGCGCTCGACGGCTTCCAACACTACCCCAAGGCGAAGCGGTTCAAAGACTATCGCGAGATGTTCGATAAGGAGGCGAAGAACATCGACGCGGTCACGGTCTCCACCCCCGATCATTCCCACGCCGCGGCCGGAACGCTCGCCCTGAAGCTTGGCAAGCACACCTACGTTCAGAAGCCGCTCGCCCGGACTCTCGGGGAAGTGCGCGCCCTTGAGGCCGCCGCCAAGAAAGCCAAGGTCGCGACACAGATGGGCAACCAGGGCCACGCGCGCGAGGGCACGCGCGTCCTGCGTGAGCTGGTCGAAGCAGGCGCGATCGGGACAGTGAAGGAAGTGCGCTGCTGGACCAACCGTCCCTGGTGGCCCCAGGCGATCGAGCGGCCGCTCGAGGAGTTCTACGCCCCCGCCACCCTCGACTGGGACCTATGGCTCGGCCCCGCGCCGCTGCGGCCCTACAACCCGGCCTACGCGCCGTTCAAATGGCGCGGCTGGTGGGATTTCGGCACCGGGACCCTGGGCGACATGGCCTGCCATATCATGGATGCCGCCTTCTGGACGCTCGACCTCGGGTTCCCTTCCCACGTCGAGCCCGAGTCCTCGCCGCTGTTCAAGGAAACCGCGCCGGCAGGCTCGCGCATCACGTTCACCTTCCCCGCCAAGGGCGCCCGGCCCGAGGTCAGGCTAGTCTGGAGTGACAACAGTCTCTACCCGGCTCGTCCGCACGAAGTGGCGGGCAATGAGGACGCGGCCTGGCCGCCCGATACGGGTGGAGGCCAGCTGTGGATCGGGACCGACGGCAAGTTGGTCGCGGGCACCTACGGCGACGAACCGACCCTGCTCGATCCTGCGAAGCAGGCCGAGGTGACGACCCATCCGCCGGCGAAGAAGTACCCGCGCTCCGCCGGCGTCTACGCAGAGTGGATCGCAGCCTGCAAAGGTGGGGCGCCGGCCAACTCGGCGTTCGACACCTACTCGGGGCCGTTTACCGAGATGGTGATGCTCGGCTGCCTCGCGGTGCGGATGGGGCGAACGCTCGAGGTCAACCCCGCGACGGGCCAGATCACGAACGTCCAGGTGCCCGCCGAGTTCATCACGCCGGCATACCGGCAGGGGTGGAGCCTGTAAGGCCGACTCTGATGGCGAGCGACATTCTGATCGAAGCTTGCGTCGACTCGGTCGAGTCGGCCATCGCGGCAGAGCAGGGCGGTGCGCACCGGCTGGAGCTGTGCGACAACCTGGTCGAAGGCGGTACCACGCCCAGCGCCGGCACGATCGCCGAGTGCCGGAGGCGCGTGTCGATCCCGCTCTACGTGATGATCCGGCCGCGCGGCGGCGACTTTCTGTACTCGGATGTCGAGCTCGAGGTGATGCGGCGGGACATCCAGCACGCGACCCAGCTCGGCGCGGACGGCGTGGTGCTCGGGCTCCTCCAGCCCAACGGCACCGTGGACGCCGTGCGCACCGCAGCGCTGGCGCGGGCCGCTCGTCCCCTGGACGTGACCTTCCACCGCGCGATCGACGTGGCGCGCGACCCCGAGGAAGCACTGGAGGCGTTGATCGCCGTTGGGGTGGACCGCGTGCTCACCTCCGGCCAGGCAGCGACAGCGCTGAAGGGCGCGGGCGTGATCGCCCGGCTGGTGCGGCAGGCGGCGGGGCGCATCGTGATCCTCGCCGGCAGCGGGATCGACGAGAAAAACGCGCTCGCCGTTGTGAAGCGCACCGGCGTTCGGGAAGTGCATGTGCGCGGCACGTCGCGCCGGAAGAGCGGCATGAAGTATCGCAGCCACCGTGTCGTGTTCCGCTCCCCGCAGAAGCCGGACGATTACGTGCTCGAGGTGACCGACGAGGCGCGGATCAGGAAGATCGTGAGGCGACTCGGGGGCTGATTGTCCCCATCGCACAGGCGATCCCCACCAGTCGCGGTGACGCAATAGTCGCACATGCCTGAGCTCCCCGATATCGAGCTGTATCTCTCCGCCTTGAGGCCGCTAATCCTCGAGCGTCCGCTCGAGAGCGTACGGATTGCGAGCCCCTTTCTGCTCCGCAGCGTTGAGCCTCCCGTCGTTGCGCTGTCGGGCCGCAAGGTGCAGACCCTCCGCCGCATCGGCAAGCGCCTCGTGTTTGGGTTTGAGGGCGACTATTTCGCCGTCCTCCACCTTATGATCGCCGGCCGGTTGTGGTGGAAGCCGCCCGGGGCGGCGCTCCGCGGGCGCCGCGACCTCGCGGCCTTCGATTTCGCCACCGGCACCCTGGTTCTCACAGAAGCGGGCACGAAGCACCGCGCGTCGCTGCACGTCGTGCTCGGCGTCGACGCACTGGCGGCGCACGACCCCGGTGGGGTCGAGCCCCTGCTGGCCTCCGCGGACGCGTTTCGCGCAGCGCTCACCCGCGAGAACCACACGCTGAAGCGCGCCCTCACCGATCCCCGCTTGTTCAGCGGCATTGGCAATGCGTACTCAGACGAGATCCTGCACGCGGCTCGTTTGTCCCCGCTGCAGCTCACTGCGAACCTGTCCGACGATGAAATCGCGCGGCTGTACGAAGCGATCCGGGGAACGCTCACGACCTGGGTTGATCGGCTCCGCGCGGCAGCTGGAGAGGGGTGGCCGGAGAAGGTCACCGCATTCCGAGAGGGCATGGCGGTCCACGGCCGATACCGTGAGCCCTGTCCCGTGTGCGGGTCACCGGTGCAGCGGATCCGCTACGCCAACAACGAGGCGAACTACTGCGCCCGCTGCCAGACTGGTGGCCGACTGCTGGCGGACCGGGCGCTGTCGCGGCTCCTCAAGGAAGACTGGCCGCGGTCGTTGGAAGAATTGGAAACGCGGGAGCGCGGCGTCTAGCTGCCCGGCTTGCGGTAGGCCGGCACCTCGGTCAGGACACGGCCGATCGTCACCAAGGTGGCCCCCTTCCACGCTGACGGCACGCCGCGGATGAAGGTGACGACCCCCGCCGTCGGGGAGCGGACCTCGCCCGTCACGCGCCCCAGGAAATCCGTGGTGTATCCCAACTCTGTTCCCTCGGTGACGTACATCCCCCGACCGACAGTCGCGAAGAACATTCCCGCCGAGTCGGCGGCGAGGCGCGTGCTGGCATCGAGCCAGACAGGTCGCACGAGGGGCCGTGCGCCTCCCTCGGTCATATGGAGCGCCGCCAGGACGCTGCGGACACCGCTCGTCAGGAGCTCGAGATCCTCGGCGAGCACCATCCCGCTGCGGCCCGCCTCGGCGACCACTACCGTCTTGCCGAGGGACATCGCGTAGCCGCCCAGGTTGCGCCGAGTTGCCGGATCGCTCAGGTCGAAGTCGCGCACGATGATGTGATCGAGACCGAAGGCGAGCACCAGCGCGCGGGAGGCGGAGTCCTGCGCGGGCTGCCCGCTACGGAACCAGTAACTGTAGGGGCGGAGGTCCTCGTCCAGGTCGCCTCCGTGCAGATCCACCACCACATCTGCGGGTTTCACCACTTGCTCCGCCACGCTAGCCAGGACACGCTGCGTCTGCGTGCCCGCCGGGTCGCCCGGGTATTGGCCGTTCATGCCTTTCCCGTCGACCGGGTTAACGTGCACCGTCATCTGGGTGAACGAAGCGACGTTGAGCAGCGGGGCG
>DASQAH010000198.1:0-10576 GCA_035635835.1 Gemmatimonadales bacterium | reverse complement strand
ATCCCGCCCAGCGAGGCGAGTACCCCTGTGGCCTCGTAAGGTAGATATATGACCTTGTTGTTCTGCCCCGAGACCATCTCTTTCAGCGTCTCGATATAGCGGATCGCGATCAGGTAGCGGGCCGGGTCGCCGCCGGTGCCTTTGATCGCCTGGGTGATTCGCTCGATCGCCTGCGCCTCGGCCTCGGCCACCTTGAGCCGCGCCGCGGCCTCCGCTTCGGCCGCCAGGATCTTTGCCTGCTTCTGCCCCTCCGCCTGGTTGATCTCCGACTGCCGGATGCCTTCGGACTGCAGCGTGCGCGACTGCTTCTCTGCCTCCGCCGTGAGGATCGCGGCCCGCCGATCCCGCTCCGCCCGCATCTGCTTCTCCATCGCGTCCCGGATGTCCCGCGGCGGGTTGATGTCCTTCAGCTCCACCCGGCTGACTTTGGCGCCCCACTTGTGGGTCGCCTCGTCCAGGATCTCCCGCAGCTTGGCGTTGATCGTGTCGCGGGAGGAGAGCACGTGGTCCAGCTCCATCTCGCCGATCACGTTGCGCAGCGTGGTCTGCGTGAGCTTCTCGATCGCGTCGGGCAGGTTCGCAATCTCGTAGGTAGCGCGCACCGGATCGGTGATCTGGGAGTAGATCAGCGCATCGATCTCGACCACCACGTTGTCCTTGGTGATCACGTTTTGCCGCGGGAACACGTACACGGTCTCCCGCAGATCGATCCTGGCGGTGCGGAAATGGCGGGCGAACGAATCGCCGGCCGGCGTCACGATCACCTGGTGCCAGTCGATGTCGCGCGGCTTGTCCAACCACGGCACGATCAGGTTCATCCCCGACGCCAGGGTCCGGTGGTACTTCCCCAGCCGCTCGATCACCATCGTCTGCGCCTGCTGCACGATGCGGATGCCTTTGGCGACGGTGACGACCACGAACAGCGCGATCGCGCCGAGGAGAATCAGTCCTAGGTTCATGATTCTGGTTCCCTTTCGACCATGAGCGTGGTGCCGTCCACCTGGACCACCATCACGCGCGTTCCCGGCTCGAGCACCGCACCGTCCACCGAAGCGCCCCGCCAATTCTCGCCCTCGACGATGACTCGACCCGAGCGCGCTCCCACCCCCCCGGCCCCGCCTCCTGCATCGATCCGCTCCGTCACAACGCCAGTCTTACCCAGCAGCGCATCCACATTGGTGCGGACCCCCGTCCCGGGCTCCAGGCGGAAATGCCGGCGCAGGAACGGCCGGATCCCCACCAGACTGGCGAGGGTGCTCACCGCGAAAGCGATCACCTGCCCGGTCAGCCCGACCGGTGCGAGCCCGGCCAGCCCCGCCACGAAGCATCCGATAGCCACGCAGGCGAGCCAGAACCCCGGTGCGAACATCTCGGCAACGAGCAGCAGCACGCCGATGATGGTCCAGATCTGCCAGCCGGACATAGGTCCTATACTACCCGGCTGCCGGGGGCGGCGCTAATGCGTTGTCGCTGCTCCCTTTTCCCTTCTCCGTGGACCTCCACGGAAGACAGGAGACGGATAACGGACTACACTCTTGCAACCCTTTCACCTGCGACTCTATCCAACGGTACGTGCACGAAGCGGCGGTCGCGACCGCCGCGTAATGGGCGGGAGCAATCTCACCGGAGGAACCTTCATGCGGACAGTTCTGCTGGCCGGCCTCGCCGTCGCCGCTCTCGCGCGCGCCGCGGCCGCACAAGCGACGGAGCGGAAGACAGTGCCCGGCGCTGACGTTGCCATCTACAACCTGGCCGGAGTGCTGCGGCTCGAGCCGGGCAGCGGTGCGGACGTGACCGTAGAAATCACGCGCGGCGGCGGCGACGCCGCCAAGCTGGCGATCGCGACCGGCGAGATTCAGGGCCGCCAGACGCTGCGGGTCATGTATCCTGACGATGACATCGTGTACGACGCCCTAGGGCGCTGGGGTGGGGAATCGACGGTCGACGTGCGCGAGGACGGTACCTTCAACGACGATCACGGCAATCGGGGGCATCGCCACTTCGGTGGGGGCCACCGCGTGCGCATCTCCAGCCACGGCCGCGGCCTGGACGCCCACGCCGATCTGCGAGTCCTCATACCGGCCGGGAAGCGAGTCGCGGCCTACCTCGCCGTTGGCAAGGCGTTCGTGACCAACGTGGACGGCGAAATCCGCGTAGACGTCGGCTCCGCCGACGTCGAGGCCAGCCACACCAAGGGATCGCTGGCCCTGGACACCGGCTCCGGAGACGTGAGCGTCACCGACGTCGCGGGGGACATCACGCTGAGCACCGGTTCGGGCGACGTCAGGGTCACTGGCATGACCGGCGGCCATGTGAAGCTCGACACGGGGAGCGGGGACGTGACCGCCACCCGGGTCGAGGCTGACGAGTTGAAGGTCGACACCGGCTCAGGCAACGTGGAGGTGTCGGGCGTCAAGGCTCGTGCCATCGGCCTCGATACGGGGAGCGGCGACGTCAAGCTTGGCCTGCTCACTCGGTTCGAGTCGCTCGACGTGGACACGGGCTCGGGCGAGGTGACGATCGCCGTGCCGACCGACTTCGGTGCCCAGGTGGACATCGAGACCGGCAGCGGCGGGATCGATCTAGGCGGCGTGCCTGTGACGGTGACGCGCATGGAGAATGATCACCTCACCGGAAAGATCGGGGACGGGCGTGGGCGGATGAAGATCGAGACGGGGTCGGGGGAAGTGAGACTGGTGAAAAGCTGAAGAGCGCTACCCGTTATCCGTATCCGTACTCCGTTCGTTTCGGCCGTTCGCGCCTCGGTGCGGACGGCCGGAGTGGTTTGATGGCGAGCGCTTGATCTCGATCTAGCGCCCCTCGCAGAATTGTTCTCGTCTGCGGACTCATGCAGAGAGCCTCTACAGCCTCGCGTTTGGACCAGACGAGCTATCTTGAGTCCACAGCCGCCATCAAAGATATCAAACGCAAACTCGTTGGATTGATGCGATACGTCGGGGTCGGAGACGGCTAACGGATACCGAATAACGGAGGACGCCTATTCGTCTCGACACCTGGCTCTGGTGCGCCCGCTTCTTCAAGACGCGCGCGCTCGCCGCGGCCGCCGTGGACGGCGGCAAGATCGAGGTGAACGGCGTCCGTGCCAAGCGGGCCAAAGCCCTGAAGGTCGGTGACCGCTTGCGACTCCGCAAAGGCCCATTCGTCTACCAGGTGTCGGTGCGTGGTCTCTCGGCGAGGCGTGGACCGGTCGCTGCGGCCGTGGCACTCTACGAAGAGGACGCGGAGACGCGGACGCAGCGCGAGCGGCTCGCCGAGCAGTTGCGGATCGCGCCATCGGCGCGGTACGAAGGCAAGGGTCGGCCTACGAAGAAGGAACGGCGCGACCTAGACCGCCTCACTGAGGACTGACGCTAGGCTCTGTGCGCCGCCGCCACCAGAAATACGCGGGCAGGCCGAGCAGGATGAGCCCGAGCCCGATGCCGGAGCGAGCGGGGCGGTCGTGGATGGTGCTCCCGACGATTGCCGCGGCGGCGAGGATGAACAGCCAGGGCGTGATCGGGTATCCCGGCACGCGGAAGGGACGTGTGGCCGCGGGCCGCCGCCGGCGCAGCACGAGCACGCTGGCCACGCCGAGCGCGTAGAAGATCCACGCCGCGAAGATCACGAACGTGAACAGCTCCTCGAATGTGCCGGTGACAGCGAGGAGCATCGCCCAGGCGGAGCCGGCCGCGATGGCCAGCGCGGGCGTCCCGAAACGCGGGTGCACGTCGGCCAGCCGCCGGAAGAACAGCCCGTCACGGGCCATCGCGTAATACACACGCGAGGTCGTTAGGATGAGCCCGTTCGTGGCGCTGAACATGGAGACGAGGATCGCCGCGGCGATCAAGCGACCCGCCGCCGGCCCGAACAAGGCGCTGGTCGCTGCAGCGGCCACGCGGTTCGTCCCCGCTACCCCCTCCGGTCCGAGCGCCGCAAGATACCCCACGTTGGCAAACAGGTAGATCCCGACGAGGGCCAGGGTACCCGCGGCCATTCCCCACGGGAACGTCCGCTGCGGGTCGATCACTTCTCCCGCGTTCGCCGCGGCGTTCGACCAGCCTTCGTAGGCCCATAGCACGCCGATAGAGGCGCTCCCGACACCCAAGAGCAGGGACACGTTTAGCGGGGCGGTGAACAGGCGAGGGCGGACGGCCGTGAGGCCGTGCCCGAGGACGAGGGCCGCGCCACCGATGAACAGGATCGCCGCGACCTTGACGCCCGTGCTCCAGCCCTGGACCCGCGTGCTGTGGCGGGTTCCCCGCACGTTCACAACGCCGACCGTCGCGATCATGAGTACCGCGGCGAGCTTCATCTGCCAGGGACGGAGCGCCACGAGCTGATCGAGGTAATTGGCGAACGCGACGGCCAGCGTCGCCATCGATCCCGTCCCGATGACCCAGAACAGGGTCCAGCCGAGGAGGAATGCAGGGAGGCGGCCGAACGCCTCGCGGATGTACACGTAGCCACCGCCCGCCTCCGGCAGCATAGCCCCGAGCTCGCCGTAGGTTAGGGCGCCGACGAGCGAGAGGGCCCCGCCCAGGAGCCAAACGAAGAGGGCGACGCCGACGTCGCCCCCTGTCTGCTGCAGCACCGCGCCCGGGACGGTGAAGATCCCCGATCCGATGACCGTCCCGACGACGATCAGGATCAGGTCGCGCAGCCCGAGGGTTCGCGCGAGCGTGCCGGGCATGGCCCCCCCTCCCTCCGCCGATTACCGGCGGCGCAGCTTCGCGAGCAGCCGGAGGATCTCCAGGTAGAGCCAGACCAGCGTGACCAGCAGGCCGAAGGCGCCGTACCACTCGAGCATCTTCGGCGCGTTGTTGGTGACGCCTTCCTCGATAAAGCTGAAATCGAGAATCAGGTTCAGCGACGCCAGCCCAACGACGAACAAACTGAACAAGATCCCGATCGTGCCGCTCTCGTGGATGAAGGGGATGTTCCACCCCGCGAAGAAAACCAGCGCGAGGTCGACCAGGTAGAGCAGGGCGATCGAGCAGGTGGCGGTGATCACAACCATCTTGAACTTCTCGGTCGCGCGGATCAGGCGGGCGCGGTAGGCGATCAGCATAACCGCGAACACCGCGAACGTGAGGCTCACGGCCTGGACGACGATTCCGTGGTAGGACTGTTCCAGCAATGCCGACAGGCTTCCGAGCGCCAGGCCCTCGCACACGGCGTAGATCGGCGCGGTGAGCGCGGCATAGGAGGGAGCGAACGTCGTGACGAGCCCCACGACAAACCCAATGAGTGCTCCGCCCATCAGGAGGGGCAGCACGTCGTAGGTGCCGCCGCTCGAGAAGTAGTTGTACCACGGCCAGGCGGCGGCAGCCACGACGAGAAACAACAGCAAGGCCGCCTTGTTGACCGTTCCTTCAACCGTCATCGTCTCGCCGGCGACGCCGGTTTGGGCGTACCGCTCGAACGTCTTGGCGTTGAGCACAGGATTACGGGATCGCAGGGCCATCTCGCTCCTCCATGGCGTAGTCGTGCCGCGGTGAGAGGGGGGGGCGCGGGGGGGGGGCGCTCCACAAACTGTGAAAGTGGGCCTCGCCGCACAATAGCGGCTGGTGTGGTGGGGGCGTGAGCGGCGTCACGGCGGTCCCTGGCTGGCTAAGCCGAGGCCGAGGGCTGCTTACTTGAACACCTCCAGCGCCACTTCGACCCTCCCGAAGGGCGCACTGACCTGGACGCCCTGGACTAGTTGGCGGACCTGGACGAACATCTCGCGTGCGATGGCGACCCCTTCCTGTAGCGCTGCCTCCTTCCCCTTCTCACCCGCCTTACGCATCCGCTGCAGCACTTCCTCGGGGACCGTCACCCCGGGCACTTCGTTGGCGAGAAACTCGGCGTTGCGCAGCGAGACCAGCGGCCAGATGCCGGCGACGATCGGAATCCGGTACTGCTCGACGCGCTTGAGGAACCGTTCGAGCTGCGGCGGATCGAACACCGGCTGCGTCACCGCGAACTCGGCGCCCGCGTCCACTTTCCATGCGAACCGCGACAGCTCGCGGTCGAGGTCGATCGCACCGGGGTTCACCCCGACGCCGATGACCCACTTTGTCGGTCCGCCCCCCCCCCCGAGAGGGTTGCCGCCGGGGTCCAGCCCCTGATTCAGGCGGTATACGAGATTCGTGAGCCCGATCGAATCGATGTCGAAGACGGCCGTCGCCTCGGGGTAGGGGCCCATCTTCGGCGGGTCGCCCGTAATGATGAGGATGTTGCGCAGCCCCGCCGCCGCCGCCCCGAGGATGTCCGAGAGCATGCCGAGCAGGTTGCGATCGCGGCAGCAGTAGTGAATCACCGTCTCGACCCCCACTTCGCGCTCGATCAGCAGGGCCGAGGGGAGCACTCCCATGCGACTCTGCGCGCGCGGGCCGTCCGGCACGTTCACGGCGTCGACGCCGGCGGCCTTGAGAGCGCGGCACTGCTCGAGCATCGGGGTCGCGTCCACGCCTTTGGGCGGCACGATCTCGACGCTCGTCACCAGCTCGCCGCGGGCGAGCTTGGCCCCCCACCGCGACCGCTCGGCGAGCGGCACGGGTTGCACTCCCGCCGGAGCGCGCACCTCGGCCCGTGGGGTGACGCGGCTCGGCTGGCGCGGCACGACGCTCGCCACGTAGTCCCGGATCTTCTTGATGTGCTCGGGCGTCGAGCCGCAGCAGCCGCCCACGAAGCGCGCCCCGGCCTCGATCATGCGCCGGGCGTAGCTCGCCATGTACTCCGGGGAGGCCAGGTAGATCTTACGGTCACCCACCTCCTTGGGCAGTCCCGCGTTGGGCTGGGCCGAGATCGGCCGACTCGTGGCCTTGGCCAGCTTCTCGACGGCCTCGAGCACCCCCGCCGGGCCCACGGAGCAGTTCACCCCGATCACGTCGGCGCCCCAGTCGGTGAGCTGGCGGGCGAAGATGTCCGGAGCGGTGCCGAAATAGGTGAGGCCGTCGGTGCCGATGGTCATCTGGCACACGACGGGGAGGTCGGAGCGGCCCCGCACCGCCCGCAGCGCGGCGTGGATCTCGTCGAGATCGCTGAAGGTCTCCAGGATGAATCCGTCCACGCCGCCCGAGACCAAGCCATCCACCTGGCGCCCGAAGAACGCCTCGGCCTCCTCACGGGCGGTCGGACCGAAGGGCTCGATGCGCACCCCCAGCGGACCGATCGCGCCTACCACCGCGGCGCGACCGCCTGACGCCGCCCGCGCCAGCTCGGCGGCGGCGTGATTCAGCTTTTCGGTCTCGTCAGCGAGGCCATGGCTGCCCAACTTGATGGGGTTGGCGCCGAAAGTGTTGGTCTCGAGCACTTCCGCGCCGGCGCGCACGTACTCCTCGTGCACTTCCCGCACCAGCTTGGGCTGCTTCACCGACAACTCGTCGTAGCACACGTTGAGGAAGAAGCCCTTGGTGTAGAGCATCGTCCCCATGGCGCCATCGAAGACGTGCACTCTGCCGTCCGCGATCAAGTCCCGCAGTGAAGCCATTAGCCGTCAGCCCTCAGTGAGGGGTAGAGAATGCGCGAGCCCGTCGCAGCCAAAGCAGCCGCAACGGGCAGGCTTTTTAGCTGGTTGTTTAACGTGGCCGCAATATGCCGTAAATCGCCACGGAATCGGTTGTCCGGCCTGAACATACCCAGGAGCGACAATAAAAGCCAGGTGGCCGCGTACTCTTAGGCAGTATGGCAAGGCCCGCGACCGACGCCCTGTTTGCCGAGCACGCTCCGGCACTGCGCAATTTCCTCGGCGCGCGCTGCCGCGACTCGGACGTGGCGGCCGAGCTGCTACAGGAGACGGCCGCTCGGCTCGTGGCAGCGGGTCCGCGGCTCGACCCCAACGGCAATGCGCGGGGCTACCTGTTCCGCATCGCCGCTAACGTATGGCGCGATCACCTGCGGCGTGAAATCGTGCGACGCCGCGGTACCGAAGCGTTGTCCCGGGAAGAGCTGCCTCGGACACCTGGCGCCGACGAGGAGGTTCTGGCGAGCGAGCTGCGGGCGGCAGTGCGCCGCGCCATCGCCGAGCTGCCACCGGCACAACGGGAAGTGATCGAGCTGCGACACCGCGAAGGGCTCATCTTCCGTGAGATCGCTGCGCGCTTGGGCCGTCCGTTGGGGACGGTGCTGGCCCAGATGCGCGCCGCGCTGGCGAAGGTCGGCGCGGCGCTGGAGAGTTACCGATGACCCACATCTCTGCAGACACCCTGTTGCTGCTCGCCTATGACGAGCTCGGCGAATCCGAGGCCGCGGAGGTGGCGTCCCATCTCCTCGCCTGTGCGGATTGTCGCGGGCGGCTCGAGGCCATCGAGCAGGCCCGCGTCGCCGCCGACTGGGCGCTCGCGCCTCCCGCGGTCCCGCGCCACGGGATTCCGCGGCTGGTCAGGCTCGGCGCCTTGGCCGCCGTAGCTGTTCTTGCCGTTGTGTGGCTCTGGCCCCGGCCCAGCCCGTTGCCGCTCTCGCTCGCGGTGCCGCGCTACGCGGCACCCGGGCTCGCCCCGATCGATTCGATCCTCACTCGCCTCGAACAGGAGAAGCCACATGCGATTCCGTGACCTCGTTTCCACCCTTGCCGGCGCCGCCCTGGCCGCCCTGCCAGTCGCGGGGCGGGCGCAGGACTCGGCTCAGGCGGCCCACCAGGCAGCTGAGATGCGCATGGCAGTCGAGCAGATCGCGCGGGATCGGCCGCCGCAAGCTGAGGCTGCGGCGCGCGAGATGGTCCGCCTGCTCCAGCTCGAGCGCGCTGCTTTGGATTCACTACGCCAGCGCTCTCTGGCCGAGTACTGGGCGGAGGTGGCGCAGCTGACCGTGCAACGCGAGATGCTCAAGCACCAGGAGGACACGCTCCGGCAGCGTCTGATGGCGCAACTGTTCGGGACGGAGGCGCGGGCCCGCGCACTGCAGCGCGATTACCGGGAGATTCACGACAGTCGCACAGCGGAGAATCAACCCGTGGTCGTCGCGAACGGCGTGCCCGTCACCGACACCGCTGATAGTCGGCGAGAGCGTGTAATCCGGGAAAGACTCCAGGCGATCCTGGAGCGCCACTTCGCAGCCGAGGACTCGCTGCGCACGCTGGAGATCGCCGACGTCGAGCGAAGGCTGGCACAGGTTCGCGCCGAGACCGACCGGCGCCGCCGCGAGCGGGCGGTCCTGGTGCGACAGATGGTAGATCAGGTGCTGCGGGACGCGGGGAAGCCGGAGTAGAAACCAAACCCCCCGGGAGTGGGGAGTGGGGAGTGGTACCTGACGGCATGGGCGAGCTCCGTTGCCCACTGTCGCGGACTACTGCCGACTCCCCCACTCCCCACTGCCCCCGCCGTCGGTAGTTTTCCGCATGCCCAACCTCGCCTCGTGGCACCCGCAGATCGTCCACTTCGCCATCGCGCTGCTCGCGATCGGCGTCCTGTTCCGCTGGATCTCGCTTACTGGCAGGGCGGCGTTCACCGGCCCGGCGGCGGCGACGCTGCTGCTCGCCGGCGCGCTGGCGGCGGTACTCGCCGTGCACTCGGGGCTTGATGCTCACGGGCCGGTCGAGCGCATCCCCGGCGTTCGGGCGGCGGTCATGGAGCATGAGGAATGGGGCCGGCGCACTCGGAATCTCTTCCTCATCGTCGCGGCGCTCGAGGTGACAGCGCTCGCGCTCGCGGGTAGACCAGGGGTCAAGAAAGCACTGCTCGTGGCCTCGGCGATCGTCGGGCTGGCGAGTGGCGGGGCGCTGTACGAGGCCGGGGAGCACGGCGGCGAGCTGGTGTACTCCTACGCCGGCGGCATTGGCATTCGCTCGGGCGACTCGAGCGACGTGCCCCGGCTGCTGCTCGCGGGGCTCTACCAGTCGGCCCTGCAGGCGCGGGCCCGGCACGACAGTGCGAGCGCGGCGGCGCTGTTCGGCGAGATGGCCCGCCGCTGGCCGGCCGATACCAGCGTGCGGCTGCTCGCGATCCAGTCGCTGCTGCAGGACAAACACGACGGCAAAGGGGCGCTCGAGGCGCTCGACAGGTTTGGCGTCCCGGCGGACAACGCCCGTCTCGTGGTGGGGGTCGGCTATCTCAAGGCGGACGCGTTCGTCGCGGTCGGCAAGCCTGATTCGGCGCGAGCAGTGCTGGAGGCCCTCGTGCGGCAGTACCCTGATAATCCTCGCATCAAGGATCGGCTGGCGAAGCTGAGATAGTGCGCCGTTAGTCTCCGAAGATGCGCTGCGCTACCCACCATGCCACCACCCCCCCGGCGATGAAGCCGAGCACGGCGCCGAAGGGGCCGAACACCGAATTGCCGAGGGCTCCGACCACTGTCCCCACGACGAAGCTGACGAGTGTCTTGAGCAGCTTCACACGATCCTCACGATGAGGGTCTTCAACACCCACAGCGCCGCCCAAGCGGCCAGCGGGCTCCAGTCGAACGCGCCAAACTGCGGTAACACTCGGCGAATGGGTTCAACGATCCAGTCAGTCAAGAAGTAGGCGGGCCGGACCCAACGGTTGTAGCGGAAGGCCCCGAACCACGAGCCGATGACCCGCACCCACAGCGCGACGACCAGCACAGCATAGGTCCAAGTGACGATCACGAACGTTATCCCCCGAGGGCCGTACCGGAC
>DASQAH010000197.1:0-14250 GCA_035635835.1 Gemmatimonadales bacterium | reverse complement strand
AGGCACCGGCGGCGACCCGGCCCGCTACCTGATCGCGATCCGCTATATCGAGACGCTGAAAGAGATGGTCTCGGGGCAGAACAACAAGGTCATATATCTACCTTACGAGGCCACAGGGGTACTCGCCTCGCTGGGCGGGATTCGGGAGATGCTCGTTGCTGGGCCGAGCGACCGGAAGGGATGACAACGACGCCCACCGCGACCGCGCCCCCCGCCCTCACCCGCCTCAGTGAAGAGGAGCAGATGTTCCGCGATGCGGTCCGGGACTTCACCGAGCGGGACGTCCGGCCGCGCACGGCCGCGATGGAGCAAGCTGCGCAGCTCGACCCAACGCTGATCCCCAAATTCTTCGAGCTGGGCCTGATGGGCATCGAGATCCCCGAGACCTACGGCGGGGCGGGCGGCAGTCTGTTCATGACGGTGCTGGCGGTGGAGGAGCTCTCGGCGGTGGACGCGTCGGCGGCGATCTTTGTGGACGTGCAGAATACGCTCGTCAACGCGCTGCTACTCAAGTGGGCGAGCGAGGACATTCGGCGACGGTATCTGCCCCGCCTTGCTACCGATCTGGTAGGCGCCTACGCACTCTCCGAGCCCGCCTCAGGCTCGGATGCGTTCGGTCTGGAGACCAAGGCCACGCGCCAAGGCGGCAGCTGGATGCTGGACGGCCGCAAGCTCTGGATCACGAACGGTGCCGAGGCTGGCTTCTACGTGATTTTCGCCAACGCCGACTTCGCAAAAGGCTACAAGGGGATCACCGCTTTCGCGGTGGAGCGTGGCTTCCCGGGCTTCAGCGTCGGAAAGAGAGAGGACAAGCTCGGCATCCGCGCCTCGTCGACCACCGAGCTGATCCTAGATCATTGCGAGGTGCCGGCCGCGAACGTAATCGGAGAAGTGGGGGTCGGCTACAAGGTGGCGATCGAGACATTGAATACGGGACGGATCGGCATCGGTGCGCAGATGGTCGGGGTGACGCGCGGGGCGCTCGCCGCCGCGCTCAAGTACACCAAGGAGCGTCAGCAATTCGGTAAGCCCGTGGCGGAGTTTCAGGGGGTGCAGTTCCAGCTGGCGCAGGCCGCGACGGAGCTCGAGGCGGCGCGCCTGATGGTCTACAACGCGGCGCGCCTGGAGGACGCGCGCGAGTCGTATACCATGGAGGCGGCAATGGCCAAGCTGTACGCCTCGCAGGTCGCCGAGCGGGTGACGTCGCTCTGCGTGGAGCTGTTCGGCGGGTACGGCTACACCAAGGAGTACCCGGTCGAGAAGTTCTATCGCGACGCCAAGATCGGGACGATCTACGAGGGCACGAGCAACATGCAGCTGCACACGATCGCGAAGATGCTGCTGAGATAGGCCTCACGGCCTGAACGCCTCGTTCGTTGCCACCGGTCCGCTCGCGGCGTTTCCCCCTACGGCAAAGAGCGCGCCGCCCACCACACCGCCGGACAAAAAGCTCCGCGCCGTCGGCATGGACTGCTTAGTCGTCCAAGCGTTGGCTATCGGGTCGTAAGCTTCGACTGCGCTGAGAACGCTGCCGCTACTAGCACTATAGCCTCCGACGACGTAGATCATGCCGTTGAGTACACCGACGATGGCGTCCTGCCGGGGTGTCGGCATCCCGGCCCTAGTGGTCCACGTGTCGGTCGCAGGGTCATAGGCCTCGACTGTCCCAACAGACACGCTGGCGGATGCTCCCCCGCCGGTCCTTCCCCCGATCACGTAGAAGATGCCGCTCACCACCCCTGCAGTGAGCTCTGCCCTCGCTGTTGGCATTGCAGCTTTAGAAGCCCAAGTATCGGTCGAGGGATCGTACACCTCCAACGCGGAAGTGGGAACGCACGGAGCACATTGTCCCTCACCTCCTGCCACGTACAGCTTGCCGTTGATCACCCCCACAGCCACGCCGGGACGCGGTGGCGCACGCGGCTCGTCGTGCTGTCGGCGTGTGAGACGTTCGGCGGCCGGCTGTACGAGGGCGAAGGGCTGATGGGGCTGGCCCGCGCGTTCCTCGCGAGCGGCGCCGAAGCGGTGGTCGCGACGCAATGGCCGGTGGGCGCGGGTTCGGCCGATGTGATGGACGTGTTCTATCATGGACTTTCCGCCGGGCATACCCCCGAGGCCGCATTGCGCGACGCCCAGCTCGCGCTGCGCCGCAATCCGGCGACGAGCCACCCGTTCTATTGGGGAGGCTTCGCGCTCGTTCGCGGGCGCAAGCCGGAGGGCCCACGTCCCAGCCTACCCACTAGGACATCTCCGCACTAGTCTTAAGGCTCCGGATAGTCGGACGATCGGACGGAGGCAACCATGAAGATCGGGATTGCAGTGACGGCGCTGGCGCTGCTCGCCGGGCCGCTGACCGCGCAGGGCAAGGGGCACGAGGATGACCACGGCAACGGGCGGGGCCGCGGCGAAGAGCGGGGCCGGGGCGAAGAGCGAGGCCACGGACCGAAACGGTACGCGGTAGCGCCGGACCGCGCCGTCGTCATCACGCGGGAAGTGCTCGTCCAGCAGGGCTTCGAGATCGATCGAGTCGAGACGGTGGGGAACGATCAGGTCGTGTGGTACCGGGCCGGGAATCGGGGCCGCGGCAGGGGCAAAGGCCCCCCGGTGAAGATGGTGATCCGGCGCGATCCGGTCGCGAACAAAGTCGTGTTCTTGGAGACGCCGAGCCCGATTCTGGTGGATATCGATGTAAGGTTGCGAGTGCCCTGAGAGAGGGCCGTAGCATGCACCAAAGGGCGGTCGAGCGGAGCTCGGCCGCCTTGTCGTTTCGTCCCGCGGGACTAGTGCGGCGTCAGTACGGAGTTGCCGGAGGCATCGGCGTCGATCGCGAACCGCGCGGTCGCTCGTCCGAGCGCGACAGCCGCCACGATGTCGAACCGGTAGTGGATCCCCGCATACATCCGCGCCAAGCCGGCTTCCGCGACCATGGGGTCCAGCCGCGCTTGCTGCTCAGGGAAGAACTTGGTCAGCACTTCCGCCGCCGCCGAGGAAGCGCAGCTGTGCCCCGACGGATACGAAGGATGGTTCGGCAGGCCGACGACGGGGATGAGCTTGATGCCCGGGTCCGCCTGCGAAGGACGAATGAACCAATACGTGAGCTTCGCGGTCCAGCAGCCGATTGCGGCGTCGAACATCGTCGCATTGAGGAGCGCGTAGACGTGCGTCGCTTCGCGCTCGGACAGCTCATGCTGATCGATGAAGTCCGTCGCGATCACGTTCCAGTAACCCGGCGTCGTGATCGTCCCGGCATTCATGGCCCAGAAGATGGCAATCTGGGTCTGTTCGGCTGTGCGGGTGTAAGAAATGTGCCGGATCTCTTCGAGAGCGGTGAGGTACTCGGCCGACCCGAACGTCGGGGGCGGGGGCGGCAGGAGCAGAGAGCGCTCCGCGGGGGTCAGAAACCAGGGTGTGACGCCGGGCAGTTGTCCGTTGGCGACGAGCGGCGCTGGCGGCTTTGCGCTGCTGAGCCACCTCCCCGGCCCCACGGGGATGGTTCCGGAGAACGGCTTGTCGTACCCATCCGCCTGCCCCCGAGCGACGATCCCGGCCGCCACGGCGCGACCGACGGCCTCGCCCGTCGCAAAGTCGGGATGCGGTTGGCCGGGGCCCTGGCCGGCCTCGTCCGCGACGCGCTGCTCGAGCGCCGCAGCTGCAGCGGGAAAGAGCGCGGCCAATACGACCGCTGACGCTCCAGCGACCGCCCCACGGTCGGCTTCGAGCCGGCTCCGCCCGCCGGTCCCCAGCCCGCTGCCGGACGCCGCCACGGTCTCGGGCGCGGGCGCATCGGGCGTCGCTTCGGCCTGTTGCACCGCCAAGTACTGCGCGACGCCGACGAGGGCGTAGACCCGGTTCGCGGCGACGGGGTTCAGCTTAGCCAGCACCACGAGGTTGCGCGCTGCCTCCTACCAGCCGGGGCTCGACAGGCCTTCGGTGAACGGGACGCCCTCGCGTGAGACGGACAGCGCAGGGGAGTTTGGCCCGAGCGGCCGGCCATCGGGCTGGCATGCCAGAGCCAAGGCCGCGACGGCCACTAACCCGAATCGCCAGGTGTAAGTATTCATCGTTCGCCTCCAGAGTGGGTGCGTGATCTGCTTTCCGACATTGAACGGATGGAGGCGGGCGTGTTGATACGATGCCGCGTCGTCACGTACAGGTCTCTCTTGCCGAAACCGCCCGAGCGTTCCGAGAAGAAGTACAGCGTCGTCCCGTCGAAGGAGAGCGCGGGCGCGCCGTCGAAGGCCACACTGTTGACCGCGGGTCCAAGGTTGACCGGCGTAGACCAAGGGTCGAGTGTCGTCGCGCGCGTCGACACCCAGATGTCTTGGCTCCCGATGCCCCCGACGCGACCGGTCGTGTCTGACGACAGGAAAATCTCGAGCCCGTCACGGCGGATGGCGGTCCGGGTGTCGCGACCGGGCCCGGAGAGCTCAGGGACCAGCACAGCCGGCCCGAATTCGCCCTCGTCGCCTACGCGGGTGCTCGCATAGATGTCGTAGTCACCGGGCCCGCCGGGCCTGGTGCTCGTGAAGTAGAGGGTGGTGATCCCCGTCGTCTCGTCCTCGAAATACGTGGGACCGTTGTCGGCGTAGGGGCCGTTCACCACGCAGCCGAGGTTCTCCGGAGGCCCCCAACTGAAGTCGTCCCGCTTGTCCTGACGCCGGGCGACGTACAGGTCCGCGAGCCCGCAGCCCCCTGGTCTATTACTGTGGAGGTACATCCGGTGCCCATCGGGAGTGAACGTGGGAGACCCGGTGGTGCTGCCGATGCTATTGATGACTGGTCCTAGATTCACCGGGGGCCCCCAAGGGGCGTCATCGCTAGCGCGCTGCGAGACCCAGATCTCTTCGAACTGAGGGAGGTTGGCCCCATTGACGCCTCCCGGGCGGCTCGAAGTGATATACAGGCTCAGACCATCCTTCGAGATCGCCGGGTGATTGTCGTTGTACCGCGAATTGACGACCCCGCCGAGGTTTACCGCGGTGGACCAAGCCGACCAGGCTGCGGCGTCGCTCGCCTCCGTCTCCGCGATCAGGCTCCCGGCGGGCGGGCCAACAGGGGCAGGGCGGTCGGCGGGTTCGCAGCCCGTCGCCAGCACGCCTAATGCCAGGACGGCGGATTTCGCGATGTTCATAGTCTGTCTCCCAAAAAGGGCGTCAACGCCGCCACGCGGGGTCGCTATCCAGCCCAGTTCCGGTGCCGAGCAGTTGCGTCACGGCGGAGCCATCGGCGTTCATGACCCACACGCTGGAGAAGCTGTCGCAACCGTAGTAGGGGTCACAGTTGTTCTGCACGATCTTTGTGAAACCAATTCTGGAGCCATCTGGAGACCACACCGGCTGGAAGTCGCCGTCGGAGTTGTTGGACAGTCGGGTCACGCCCGAGCCGTCGGCGTTCATCACGTAGATCTGGGCGTTGCCGTCGCGATCGCTCTGGAACGCAATCCGGGTCCCGTCCGGTGACCAGGAAGGCCTGCCATCCAGCGCGGGGTTAGTGGTGAGCCGGGTCGCACCTGAGCCGTCGGCGTTCATCACATAGATCTCGAAGTTGCCGTCGCGGTTGCTCGCGAACGCGATCTTCGTGCCGTCGGGAGACCAGGCCGGATCTGCGGCGGAGGCGGGATCGTTGGTGAGCCGAGTGACGCCGGTGCCGTCGGGGTTCATCACGTAGATCTGCGCGGTACCGTCGCGCGTGCTCTGAAAGGCGATCTTGGTGCCATCGGGCGACCACGCCGGCTCACCATCGAAGACCGCGTTGTTGGTGAGGCGGGTCACCCCGGTGCCGTCGGCGGCCATGATGTAGAGCTCCTCGTTGCCGTCGCGCGTGCTCTGGAAGGCGATCCTGGTGCCGTCGGGCGACCACGCCGGGTTCCCGTACTCGGTGGATGTCGGACTGGAGATCAGCCGCGCGGCGTCTGCCCCGTTGGCGCTCATCACGTAGATGCCGACGATGTACGACGAAGCGAACGCGATGCGCTGCGTCCGGACACAAGCGACGCGGAATGCCACCGGGATCGTGTCGCCGCCAGCGACGGTGATGGCAACCGGGTTCGTCCCGGTCACGGTACAGTTGCTGGCCACTTGACCCAGGAGAATGCTCCTCGGGCCGGGCTTGATCCCGGTGAGGAGCACGGTCCCGTTGATCCCGACCGCTTGTGACCCGTCCCAGCTACCGTCCACATAAGCGCGATAGCCATCGAGATCGACATCGACCCCGGTGGTGACGGTAGTGACGCGCGCGGCACCGGCCCGCTCCACGATGACGTGCGCCGAAGCGCTCGCGCCGGCCGCGGTCGCCGTGATCGTCGCCGCCCCGGCGGAGGCAGTGGTGACCTTCCCAGAATTGGAAACGACCGCTACGGCCAGCTTGTCGCTCGACCACGCAACCGTCCGGAACACGCGGTGCCCCGCAGCGTCCCAAAGCTGAACTGCGAGCTGCACCGTGGCACCCTCCAGCAGGGTATCCTGGGACGGCGTGACGGTGATTCTGGAGACGGGTTGGCCGCGCACGGCCTCCCAGGTGCCGGTGGAGGCTCCGCAGGTCGTCGTGCCGCTCAAGCGCGTAGGCGGGTTCCCCGTGATTGTCGCCGTGTAGAGGCAGAACGTGTTGCTCCCGACCTGGAAGGTGATGGTACCGCTCGCTACCTGCCCGGCGCTAACGAGATCAGCCGACCTCGTGTTGTCCGCAGGTCCGTTCGGTGTGTCGCAGCTGCCTACCTGGTCGGAGCGGCCGGTGAAGCTCGCGCCGCTCTGCGTGAAGGCGTAGGTGCCGGTGTCGTGACAGACGGGGTTGATGTACTGCTCGGTCCAATCCCACACGCCGGCGATGTCTAGCGAGGCGAGCGCGATGCAAACGACCGCGAAGCTCACCTGCGCTGTCTGGTGCGCGGCGACCATGATCTGCTGCGGGTTCGGGCCGTTCAGTGCGCAGTTGGGAGCGAGCCCGGACAGGACCAAGGTATGGCTGCCCGTGCCGAGGCCGGTGAGGGTCATCGTTCCGTTGATTGCGATGGGCCGCGCAATCGCGCCGTCCAGGGCGATGGCGTAGCCGTCGGGATCGAGATCGGTCCCGGTGGTCGTCACCGTCGCCTGGAGGTCGCCGCTGACCGGCCCGGGGATGTCTCTGCAAGCGGCCGCTAGGGTCAACAGCAGCAGTGAGACGGCCGCACCTCGACGGACGTTAGGACCACACATAACGGACATACTGTCTCCTCCGTGTTCGCATTCGGCCGGAACGCGGCCGACATGTTATGAAACGGAGGAGCGCGGAGGGATTTGCGCGGAAGGCTACGGCTGGCCCGCGACCTTCACCGGGGCGCTGCGATTAGTGGTCGTGCCGTCACCAAGCTGACCGCTGGAGTTGTTACCCCAACAATAGGCCACGCGGCCGGTCGCGTAGCCGCAGGTGTACTCTTCGCCGGCCCTCACGGAGGTGAAGGTGAGTCCGCCGGCGACGGGCACGGGTCCCAGACTGCCGTTGGTCGAGCCGTCACCGATCTCACCGCTATCGTTGCGACCCCAGCAGTAGGCGCCGCCGACCGTGGTGAGGCCGCAAGTGTGAACCCCCCCCGGCGCGATCATTGCGAAGGTGAGACCTCCGTTGACGGGAACAGGCGTCACCCGGTTGGTAGTCGAGCCGTCGCCAAGCTCGCCGAAGAAGTTTGCGCCCCAACAGTACGCCGCGCCGCTCTGGGTGAGCGCGCAGGTGTGATCGCCTAAATCCGCCGCTAGCGCCGCGAAGGGTACCCCGCCGCCGACCCGCACCGGCGTCGTCGCGGCGGTGCCGGAGGGGTCACCGTCGCCAAGCTGGCCCGCGTTGTTGGCGCCCCAGCAGTAGGCCGCGCCATCAGCAGCGAGTCCACAGGTATGCGACGCACCCGCGGTGACAGCGACAAAGGTAAGGCTACCGACGACCGGCGTGGGCACCCAACGATCCACCGTGGACCCGTCACCGAGCTGGCCACCAGCGTTGTAGCCCCAGCAGTACGCTGCCCCAGCCGTAGTCAAGCCACAGGTATGGTAGGTCCCGGCCGCGAGGGACGCGAACGTCAACCCACCGGCGACGGGAGCCGGCGTGAGATGGTCGGTGCCCGAGCCATCGCCGAGTTTGCCGTTGTAGTAGTTGCCCCAGCAGTCGGCCACGCCGCCGGCGGTGAGTCCGCAGGCGTGCAGATATCCAATCACGACCGAACTGAACGTCGTTCCGCCAACGACAGCGGTCGGAACCGACCGTTGTATGTAGTCACCGTCGCCGAGCTGGCCGCCCGCGTTGTAGCCCCAACAGAATGCCGCTCCACCTGCCGTAAGGCCGCAGGTCGTCGCAAAACCAGCCGTGAGCGACGCGAAGCTGACGGAGATCACCGTGACAGTCCCGGTGCCGCTCACACTTGCGGCCGTGGCGGTGATCGTGGCCGACCCCGCCGCAACGGCGGTCAGGAGCCCCGACGCAGAGACCGTGGCCGCCGCCTGGTTGTCGCTCGACCAGGTGACGGGACGACCGTACAGCGGCGTGCCCGCGGCGTCTTTGAGCGACGCTCCGAGTTGTGCCGATCCCCCAGAGACCAGGGTGACCGAAGCGGGGCTCACCGTGAGCGAGGCCGCCGGCCCGACGCGGACCGCCTGCAGGGTCACGGTCTGCCCGCTGGGGCACGAACCGCTCCCGCTCAGTGGGGTCGGTTGCGTCGTGCCGACGGTAGCGATGTACGAGCACCCGCCGGCGGAATAACTGAGCACCCGCCCGGAGAGCACACCGGCCGTGACCTGCCGCGGCGTCTCAGCAGCACAACTGCCGACCTGTGTTGACGTGCCGGTAAACGACAACCCGTTCTGGGATACGACGAGCGAACCGGAGTCGGCGCAGACCAAGACGAGGTTGCCATTCACGTCAGTGCTGTCGAACTCCTCGGTGAAGCTCCACTCGCCGGAGATGTTCACCGGCGTCCCCGTCACGGTGAGGGTCGTCGACCCGCTGATGTTTTCGACTGTCGCGTAAATGACGGTTCCACCAACCGCCGCGGCCGTGGCGAGCCCGGTGCCGGTGATGTTCGCCACCGTCGCGTTGGAGCTCGCCCAACTCACCGCCCGCCCAGTAAGCGGGTTGCCCGCGGCGTCCATTGGCACGGCCGTGTACTGCACCGTCCCTCCCGTCGCGATGGTATCAAACACCGGTGTCACTTTGACCGACGCCACGGGCGCCAGCACAGTGATCGTTGCCGAGCCGCTCTTGCCGCCGGCGCTCGCCGTGATCGTGGCCGTCCCCAAGGCCACAGCGGTGAGCAGACCGGAGCCAGAGACAACCGCCACGCTTGGCTTATCGCTCGACCAGGTTACCTGCCGGAAGAACACACGATTTCCCTGCCCATCAGCCAGTGCCGCCGCAAGCTGGGCCGTTGTCCCTGGGAACACGGTCACCGATGAGGGCGTCACGGTCACGGTCCCGACGGCTAGTTGCCGGACCGCACTCCAGGTTCCGCTAGAGCCGTCTCCGCACGTAACTGCGCCACTCAGGCTGGAGGCCGGTGTGCCGGCAGCGTGGCCTGTGTAATTGCAAAAGCCACCTACCGTGAAGCTGATGTCGCTCCCTGAAATGACCCCGAGGCTCACCGCAGCGATGCTGGCGTTGTCCCCCGGCGTACGACAAGAGCCGACTTGCTGAGACTGGCCCGTGAAAGTCACGCCGACCTGAGTGAACAGGTAGGACCCCGTGTCGTTGCAGGTCACGGAGCTGCCCACGATCCGCTCGGTCCAATCCCACACGCCATCGATGATCAGACTCGTCGGCGGGACCACCTGGATGTGCGCCTGCCCCGTGACGCGGCCGCCATCCACGCTGGCTCGGATCGTGGCCTGGCCCTGACCGACCGCGCTCACGAGGCCGTTCGCCGATACGACGGCGGCGCTCGGGTTGTCAGTGGACCAGGTCACCGGGCCCGCACGGACCGGGTCGCCGCCCGTATCGGCGGGGGTCGCGGTGAGTTGAATCGCTCCCCCAACCACGATTGCCGCTGAGGTCGGCGTCACGAAGACGAAGCTCACCGACCCGTTAGAGGTCCCGGCCGTAAAGCTGGACACCTCGGCCTGACGCAGCGGCTGGCCCTTGAGACTCTTGACGGCGGTTGTCACGAGTAGGGTGTAGGTCGCTTGGGGACCGAGCGCCGCATCAGGAATGAAATCGACCCGGAGACCACCCGGTTGCAGCACCGGCACGCCCGTCACGAGCTGTCCGTCCTTTACCAGCTGGACGGTCTGGGCCGAAATCGTCTGGGGGTCCACGGGCTCGCTGAACACAAACGCCATCACGCCATTGAGCGGTACGTCGGTCTTCCTCGCCGGTGGCTCGCTGCGGATGACGATCGGTGGGGTGGTAGTCGTCACCGGAACCCGGGTCGCCGCCGTCGCCCCGCCGGCTGTGGTCGTCACGATGGTGACCGTGTCACCGTCCTTGGCGCCCACCGGGACCGGATCGAGGCCGCCCTCGGTCATCGTCGCGGTCACGAGCGACGCGCTGGCGGGATTGAACACCTGAGCCGTGACGCCGCCCGGCACCGTGCCGGGGGGGATCGCCACGTAGGTCACGCTGTCACTCCCACTCGTCAAGCGAGCCAGCCCGGCCGCGCGGGGGCGGAGGGACGCGAGCGCGGCCGGAGGCGTCGGCTTGGGCGCGAGATCCGACACAAGTATCCCCATCGGAGGCGGTGCCACGGGACCCCCGACGTCGAGCACTCCCACCCCGGTCTTGCCACCGCTGCTGGCGGTGATCGTGTCGCGTCCAGCGGCCACCGCGGTCACCAGCCCCGTCCGCGAGACGGTGGCCACCGCAGGGTTTGCGGTGGCCCACGTGACCGGGGCGCCGGGCAGTGTATGGCCGTTCCCATCGTCGAGGGTCGCGGTCAACTGCAACGTCCCGTTGGACGGGATGCCGGTAGAATCGGGCGACACCGTCACCTTGGCGGGGGTCGGCGTCAGAACGGTCACTCCGGCCCTCCCACTCACGCCATCCACTGTCGCCGTGATGGTATCTCGGCCCAGGGCGACACCTGTCACGAGTCCCGACGTGGATACCGTGGCCACATCCGAGCGCTTGCTGCTCCAGATGACGACTCGGCCCTGCAGTTGTTTTCCGGCCGCGTCCCAGACCGAGGCGGTCAGCTGCGCGGTCTGGCCCGTCATGGTCGTGAGGGTGTCCGGGGAGACCTGCACCTTCGCGGCCGTCGGCGGCGGGCTCATGATGTCCTTGGTGCAGCCGCCGAGCCATCCCAGCACTACCAGCAGCGCCACCGCTAGGCGCGACGCACCGCCCTTGGTCATGACGCCCTCCCGACCATGATCAGCTTCCGCCGCTCAACGTGAACCCTGCCCAATAGAACGGATCGGCAGTGGCGGGATTGCGTAGTGCTTGCCGCTGCGCGCCCGCGAGCGCCTCGGCTTCCGACCGCCCCGCCGCCAACTCCGTGTAAAACTCCTCAATCAAGCCTGCCGTGGCGCGATCTTCGACCGCCCATAGCGTGGCCATGACGTGGGTCGCGCCGGCGTAGAGAAAGCCCTCGACGAGCCCCACCCAGTCGTCCCCCGCCGGCACATCCGCCAGTGCCCCCGAGCCTAGCGCCGTCTGGCAGGCGGACAGCACCACCAGCCGGGCGTGCAAGTCGAGGCCGAAGACCTCGTGCACTTCCAGGCGACCGTCGTCGCCCGGCTGCGGCGCAAGCTCGACGAACGAGAATAACGGGTTGTGCTTGTTCAGGACGCCGAACGTAGCGAAATGGATGATTCCCTGTGCGGGCGCCGCCGTCCGCAGCGCACGCTTGGTGGCCCGCACGCCGACAAGCACATGCGCGCGCGGTCCGAACAGCCGCCCGATCGCGTCCACTTCGACTCGCGAGCCCGGCAACGCATCGACGCGCGGGGCGAGGGCGAGCACGCGAGCCGCCGGGGGCGGATGCCCGCGCTCCCGCAGCCGCAGCCATACCGACGCCGAGGGCACGGTCGTGACGACATAGCGCTCGACGAGGAACGGCTGCGACGCGCCCGCCTTTCGCAGGGCGGCGAATGGGAGGTAATGCAGCTCCGCATGCGGGGCGATGACGAGCGTATGGACGTCGCGCAACAGGCCGGCGCCCTCGATCGGGGCGATGACCTGCTGATACAGCCGCTCGAGGGGCGCCCGCCACGACGGCCTCGTCCCCGAGGAGGCGCCCGCCGGGCGCGTGAGCGCCGCACGCGTGAAGTCCACCAGCGACGCCAGCGTGTGGCGGCCGACGCCCAGATCGAGGATAACAGTGGTGTCCGCCCGCACGACGAATACCAGCGTCGTCGAATCGGTGACGAGATACTCGAGCAGCGCCTCGTCGGGCGCGAGCCGATTCGACACCTGGCGCAGCGGCGCGACCTCACCGCGGACGAGGTGCGCATACTCGGGCTTGGCCTCCTGCACCCGGGCGAGGAGGTCCGCGTAACCCCCTTGCGCTCGGGCCAGCGCCTCCCGGACGGCGGCGGCCGCACCAGCCCTCGGCTCGCGCAGCCCGCCGCCGGGGGTGCGCGTGTCCTCGAGCCGCCGCGTGAGGTCGGTGATACGCAGCCGCAGGTCCTGCTCCCGATCGGCAGCCGAGTCACTTGCAGTGGCCCTCCAGGCGACCCGCCCCCGTGCAAGCAGGTCCAGCATCTGACGGGCGCGCAATCGCTCGCTCGCCTCGAAGGCGGCGTCGATGCGCCCCGCCCCCCGCCCGTGCTCCACGAGTGCGAGGCGGGCATAGACGTCCCATTTGTCGACGAGATACGACGCGCGGCGCTGCTCGAGGGGGAGGCGGCCGGCCACGACCTCGACTTGAGCCGCGGCGACGCGCAACTCGCTTGCGGCCTCTCCCAGCGCGCCCCGTCCCTGCAGCGCCTCGCCGAGCCCCGCGTGCAGCGGCCACGAGACGCTGGGGGCCGGCATGGCTCCGAGCCGCTCGAGCCCCCGTCGATACAGCGATTCAGCGGTGAAGCCTATGCCCTCCCGCGCCGCTAGATCGCCCAGCGCGCTCAGCGCCGCCGCTTCACCGACCACGTCGCCGGTCGCGCGCAGCGTATCGAGCGCCGGCGTCAGGACGAGGCGCGCACCCGCCGTGTCCCCGCTCTCGCGCAGCGCATAGCCGACGAGCAGGCGGGTCACCGCCCGGGTTCTCGCGTCCGCTGAGCCCTGCGCCCGCAGCGCTTGCTCCAGGACATCGCGGGCCTGCGTGTAGTCCTCGCGCAGCAGCCAGAGGTACGCGCGTCCCTCCCACGCATCGGACTCGCCCGCGGCGTCGTTCGCCCTGTGGTACAGCGCCTGCGCTTGGCCGTACGCCCGATCGGCGTCGGCCGGCCGGTTGAGCAGCACCGCGAGGTCGGCCCGCGCGAGGGCGAGTCGGGCGAGCAGGCCGGGATCGTGGAACCGTGTCCCGAGCACCGCCTCGGCGCGCTGCAGCTCGCGGAGCCCGCCTTGGACGTCTCCGGTGGCGGCGCGCACTTCGGCGAGATCGCGCCGTACCGCCGCGACGTCGCTCGCCGGTCCCGTGACCTGGTAGATCCCCAGTGACGCCCGCAGCGCCGTGATCGCACCCGCATAATCCCCGCGAGCCAGGCGCAGCAGCCCGATATCGTGCCATACCTCAGCCAAGCCGAGCCGATCACCCACGGCGCGGTAGGAGGCGAGGGCGTCGCGATACCGGCCCGCGGCAGCCTCGAGATCGCCGCTGAGCTCGGCAAGGTTGCCGAGGTTGAGGAGGTTGACCGCCACCTGGGCCAGCCGATCGGCATGGCGGTTCCTCGCGAGGGCGGTCTCGAAGGCATGACGCGCGGCGGCGAAATCCCCTAGGGTCTGAGCGATCAGCCCCCGGTTGTTCTCGTCCGCTGCGAGGCCACGCTCGTCCCCTGTGAGTGCCCGGATCTCTCCCGCCCGGGTGTACAGGGACTCCGCTTGTCGCAGGTCGCCGCGATCCTTGCGAACGCTCGCCAGGTTGCCGACCGCGTTCCCCGCAGTGCGG
This sequence comes from Gemmatimonadales bacterium, assembly GCA_035635835.1. Lineage (GTDB taxonomy): Bacteria > Gemmatimonadota > Gemmatimonadetes > Gemmatimonadales > GWC2-71-9 > 13-1-40CM-70-15. The sequence continues at coordinate 254 of DASQAH010000197.1, read as the reverse complement.
AAATCGCCGATCCGCTCGGCCAACTCCGCCGAGCGCGCCCAGTATGCCGCCGCGCTATCCAGCTCGTGCCGCTCGTAGAACCCCCGGCCGATGTTGCCGAGGCCGGCCGCCACCCCCGCGGTGTCGCCGATGGCCAACGCCTGCCGCACGCTCTCCCGCCACAGGCGCAGGGCTTCCTCTATGCCGCTCCGGCCCAACACGTCGTTCCCGGCCCGACGCAGGCTGTCGACCGCTACTTTCGCGCGTCGCCCATC
>DASQAH010000196.1:0-10129 GCA_035635835.1 Gemmatimonadales bacterium | reverse complement strand
GATCTGCATCCCCAAGTCGGTGAGCACCACGTGGCTGTCGAACGGGCCCTTGGTGCGCTTGGCGGCGCTATCGTAGGGAAACACGATGAACCGCGTCGTTTGGCCGTAGGTCACCCCGGCCGTAAAGGACACGACACGGCTGAGGGAGGCCTCAAACCGCACGCCGAAGGTCGGGCCCCCGGAGAGGCCGACCGGCACGGAGCCGCGGCCGCCGCTTAGGTAGCCCGTCGCGAACCGCACACCGGTGCCCCGGAGCACGTCCCGGAACGGGGAATGAGAAGGGTCGTACCCGACTTGGCCGGACAGTCGGACGGTTGGACTGGCGGCCAGGATCAGTGCCCCCGCCGTAATAACCGTTCGCGCTCTGTGTCCGACCGTCCGACTGTCCGATTGTCCGACCGTCATGGCTCCCTCAGGTCGCGCCCCGTCATTTCCGGCGGCGGTTCGATGTCGAGTAGGTGCAGCAGCGTCGGCCCGACATCGCAGAGCGAGCCGCCGTGGCGCAAGGCATGGCCATCATCCGGCCCGACGATCAAGAACGGCACCGGGTTCGTGGTATGGGCGGTATGGGGCCCGCCCGACACCGGGTCGATCATCAGCTCGCAGTTGCCGTGGTCGGCGGTGATGAGCAGCGTGGCTCCCCCGTCCTCGGCGCCCGCGAGTACGCGTGTCAGGCACTGGTCCACCGTCTCCACCGCTTTGACCGCCGCCGGTAGTACCCCTGAGTGACCGACCATGTCCCCGTTGGCGTAGTTACAAAGGATGAAATCGTGGTTGCGTTTCTCGATCGCTGCGCACAGGACGTCCGTCACCCCTTGCGCGCTCATCTCGGGCTTGAGGTCGTAGGTGGCCACCTTCTGCGAGGGCACCAGCAGTCGCTCTTCCCCCTTGAAGGGGACCTCGAGGCCGCCGTTGAAGAAATACGTGACGTGCGCGTATTTCTCTGTCTCTGCGGTACGGAACATCGTCATGCCGTGGTCTGCCACCACCTCGGCCACGATCTTATGGAGCGTGATTGGCCCGAACGCCAGGGGCAGCGGGAATGTCTCGTCGTACTGGGTCATCGTGACCAGCGAGACCGCCGGCCGGTCCGGCACGTCGAATTCGTCGAAGCCGTCGATCGCGAGGGCCCGGACGACCTGCCGCATCCGGTCAGCGCGGAAGTTGACGCAGAAGACGCCGTCGCCTTCCCGAATTCGCGGGGTGCCGGCGATGACGCGCGGCTTCACGAACTCGTCGGTTTCACCTGCGGCGTAGGCTTGGCGGATCGCCGTGAGTGGGTCGGCCGCCTCGGCGCCGATCCCCCCGACCATCGCGTCGTACGCGAGCTTGGTACGATCCCAGCGCTTGTCGCGGTCCATCGCGTAGTAGCGCCCGACGACCGTAGATACCACCGTCCGACCGTCCGAGCGTTCGACGGTCTGACACAGGTCCTCCATGAAGCCGAGCCCCGATTTCGGCGGTGTGTCCCGCCCATCGAGCCAGGCGTGGATGGCCACCGGCAGCCCCGCGCGGCGGCCCAGCTCCACGCTCGCGAGCAAATGCGTATCGAGCGCGTGGACCCCGCCCGTGCCGATCAGGGAGAGCAGGTGCAGCGTCCCGCCGCGTCGTCGCACGTCGTCGCACAACGCCACGAGCGGCGGCAACCGAAAGAACTCGCCCGATTGAATGCTCTGCGAGATGCGGACGATGTCCTGCGGGACGACGCGGCCGGCCCCCAGGTTCAGGTGTCCGACTTCGCTGTTACCCATCTGGCCCGCCGGGAGCCCGACGGCGAGGCCGGAGGCTTCTAGCAGCGTGTGTGGCACGCGGCCCCAGAGTCGATGCCACGTCGGTGTGGCGCCGAGCTCGATGGCGTTGCCGTCCCGGCCCGGGCGAAATCCCCAGCCGTCCAGCACAATCAGCACGACCGGGGTGCGCGCGGCTCGGGTCTTGTTCATATTGAAGGGGATGCAAGTTAGCCAAGTCCTCCGTGCCCTACCAGTTGTGCTCGGCCTTGCGCGGCCGCTGTCGGCTCAGGCCGATCTCCGTGTGAAAACCGAGGGAGAGTGGTTCTATCAGGAGCCGGACGGCAGACGTCTCGCCCGCCTTGCCCGCGGAGCTGTCCTGACCGAAGGCGGAGGGGGCGCAGGGGGGGGAGGGGGGGGAGGAAGTGGTGAGGCACGCCGCGACTGGGTGCAGGTCACGCTGGAAGGGTGGATCTTCGGCGGGTCGGTGGGGCCGACGGAACGGCCGGGCTTCGACCTCGCCGTCACGCGCGCTCCCGACGAGAACCTGCGCGCCGTGCCCCTGAGCACGGGGACTCTGGTGGCCCGGCTCAACCGCGGCTTCGCCCTTAACAGAATCGGGGACAGCGGCCGCTGGGTGCACGTGCGCCGCTCCGGGTGGATGAAGCGCGCCGCGCTGGAGCCGGCAGCGGCCGTGGCGAGCCCCGCGCCGGCTTCCCGTTCCGATACGAGCCACGGTGGGTCCAGCACAGGCGTACGTCCCGGAGTGGACACAACTCCTCCCGGCCCTGTCGACCCTTCCCGGGCGCAGCCCGCGCGCCGCACCACGCTGTACCGTGCGCCTGAGGGGCCGGCGGCCGGGGCGCTCGCGCCCGAGACGCCGCTGCGCGTGCTGGGGCGCTCGGGAGGAGGGGAATGGACCCGCGTGCAGTTCGAGGGGTGGGTCAAGACCGCGGACCTAGCGACCGCGCCACTGGGGGTGTTGGTCGGCGTGAGCGCGGCCGAGCTGCGCGCGGATCCGCAGCGCTACGTCGGTCAGGTGGTTCGCTGGACGCTGCAGGTCATCGCGCTGGAGACCGCCGACGACCTGCGACCCGACCTGGCCGATGGGACACCGTACCTGCTGGCGCGGGGTCCGCTGCCCGAGCGTGGCTTCGTGTACGTGATCGTGCCTGATGCGAAGAAGACGGCGGTGGCCACGCTCGCTCCACTCGCCACTGTGCAGGTGACGGCGCGCGTCCGGGTGGGGCGCGCCCGTTTCATCGGCAATCCCGTAGTCGAGCTACTGTCGCTGGAGGCCCAGCCATGAACGACATCCTGCGGGAGCGGTTACTGCGGCGGCTCGAAGCGCTGCCCGAGGACAAGGTCTACCAGGTCCTCGACTTCGTGGAGTTCCTCGAGTCGAAGTACGCGGCGCGCCAGGCCGGCGCGCCCGCGTTCCAGAAAGTGGCCGAGACGCTGGAGGATACGCTGCGGGCGGGACGCGTGCCGGTGAACATCATCAGCGGGACGATGGACGCGGTGGGGAAGGCGGGGAAGTTTCTCGAGGGCCTGGCGGCGGCGGGCAAGGCAGCGATCGAGAAGCCACCGGTGCCGAAGGCGGCGGCGCAGGACAAAACCCCGCCCGTTGAGGAACCGCCACCGCCCGCATAACTTTCGCCATGGGAACCTTTCGCCCCGCCGTCGCGCTCACCTTCGATGATGTTCTCCTGGTCCCGCGGCACGCCACCGTGCACCCGCGGAGCGTCGACGTGAAGAGCCGCTTTACCCGCAAGATCTCCCTCAACATCCCCCTCGTCTCCGCCGCCATGGACACCGTGACGGAAGCGGACATGGGGATGGCGATCGCCCGGGAGGGCGGCATCGGCGTGCTGCACAAGAACATGCCAATCGACCGCCAGGCGGCCGAGGTCGATCGGGTCAAGCGCAGCGAGTCGGGGATGATTCTGAATCCGATCACCCTCGGGCCCGACCGGCCGCTGCGCGAGGCGCATCAGCTGATGGCGCGCTTCAAGATCTCCGGTGTACCGATCGTGGACGGTGCTGGCAAGCTGATCGGCATCATCACCAACCGCGACTTGCAGTTCGAGCGGCAGCTCGACCGCCCCATCCGCGAGGCGATGACGAAGGACAAGCTCGTCACCGCACCTGTCGGCACGACGCTGGACGAGGCGGAGCGGATCCTGGGCAAGCACCGCATCGAGAAGCTGCCGGTCGTCGACGAGCGCGGCGTGCTGCGGGGACTCATCACCGTCAAAGACATCTTCAAGCGCCGCCAGCATCCCGATGCCAACAAGGACCAGCACGGGCGGCTGCGCGTGGCCGCGGCCGTCGGGGGCACACCCGAAGCCAAGCCGCGTGCCCAAGCGCTGCTCGACGCCGGCTGCGACGTAATCGTGGTGGACTCGGCGCACGGACACTCCAAGGGCGTGCTGGAAACGGTGTCGCTGCTGCGCGAGGCGTTTCCCGAGGTGCAGCTCGTGGCGGGCAACGTGGCGACGGAAGCGGGTGCGCGTGCCCTGGTCGAGCGGGGCGTCGACGCAGTGAAGGTGGGCGTCGGGCCCGGCTCAATCTGCACCACGCGGGTCGTGACCGGCGTGGGCGTCCCGCAGATCACGGCCATCCTCGATGCCGTGGCTGGAGCAGGGGATGTCCCCGTGATCGCCGACGGCGGCATCAAGTATTCCGGGGACGTCGTCAAAGCCCTCGCGGCTGGAGCCTCCAGCGTGATGATGGGCTCGCTCCTCGCCGGGACGGAGGAGAGTCCGGGCGAGTCGTTCCTGCTCGAGGGCCGGCGCTTTAAGGTGATCCGCGGCATGGGGAGCTTGGGCGCGATGGAGGAGGGCTCGGGGGACCGCTACTTCCAGGAGGGGGAGGTCTCCCCGTCCAAACTCGTTCCCGAGGGGATAGAGGGCCGGGTGCCGTACAAAGGCCCCGTGTCGGACGTGATCTTTCAGATGGTGGGCGGCCTGCGGAGCGGCATGGGGTACTGCGGGGTGTGCGACATTCACGCGCTGCGCACCGAGACCGAGTTCCTCCGGGTCACGACTGCGGGGCTACGTGAGTCGCATCCGCACGACGTCGTCATCACCCGGGAAGCACCGAACTACAGCTTCTAGCCGTCGCCCTGCAGCATCTCGGCGCCTTGGCGTGCAGTCTTTGTCTTGACACTCCGTAGCCTCGGGCCTACTGTAGCGCCCGGCTGGCAGACGAATCGTCAGATCCGTTCATCCTCCTGCTCGAGGCGCGCATGGACCTTTTCCGACGGAAGAGCGTCACCGACCTGCAGACCGAGGCCCTGACCGACCACAGTCTCAAGCGGGCGCTCGGCGCGCTGAACCTTACGACGTTGGGCATCGGCGCGATCATCGGTACGGGCATCTTCGTCCTCACGGGCACTGTCGCCGCGCTCAATTCCGGACCAGCGGTCGTGCTCTCGTTCGTCCTGGCGGGTGTTGCGTCGATCTTCGCGGCGCTGTGCTATTCGGAGTTCGCATCGCTCGTGCCCATGGCGGGCAGCGCCTATACCTATGGGTATGCCACCCTGGGCGAGTTGATCGCCTGGATCATCGGTTGGGACTTGGTCCTCGAATACGCACTGGGGGCGGTGACGGTCGCGATCGGCTGGTCGGGCTACGTAGTCTCGTTCCTGCACGACATCGGGGTCGATGTCCCAGCGGCGCTGTCGGCGGCACGCGGCACTGTCCTGATTCAAACGCCCCACGACGGCTGGAAGGCGGTGAGCGACGCCCTGCTCCAGACCATTTCCGCAAGCGGCGTCAACCCGAGCACGCTGCCGCACGTCACCGCGATCTTCAACTTCCCAGCCGTGATCATCATCGCGCTCGTCACCACGCTCCTCGTGATCGGGATCCGGGAGTCGGCCAACGTCAACAATGTGATCGTTCTCATCAAGCTGGCGGTAGTGTTGGTGTTCATCGTGTTCGCTGCCCACGCGGTCAACCCGGCCAACTGGCACCCGTTCATTCCCCCGCAGACCGTCAAGGACGGCGTCCCCGTGGCCGGCGAGTTCGGCTGGAGCGGCGTGTTCACCGGCGGGGCGATCGTGTTCTTCGCCTATATCGGGTTCGACGCCGTGAGCACTGCGGCGCAGGAAGCGAAGAATCCGCAGAAGGACATGCCGATTGGGATCATCGGCTCGCTGCTCATCTGCACCGTCCTCTACATCTTGGTCTCGGGGATCGCCACCGGGGTCATGAGCTATAAGGAGCTTAATGTCCCCGACCCGATCGCCGTCGTGGCCGACCGCGCCGGCCTGGGTTGGATGTCCACGTTGATCAAGCTCGGCGCAATCGCCGGGCTGTCCTCAGTGATCCTGGTGATGCTCCTCGGTCAGTCGCGCGTGTTCTATTCGATGTCGCGTGACGGCCTGCTGTGGCCCTTCATCAATCGGGTGCACCCCAGGTTTCAGACGCCGTACATCACGTCCATCGTCACGGGGATCGCCGTCGCCATCTTCGCCGCGATCCTGCCGATCCGCGACGCGGCGAGCCTGGTCTCGATCGGCACGCTGCTCGCGTTCGTGATCGTCTCAATTGGCGTGCTGGTCCTGCGCGTCCGCGAGCCGAACCTGCCGCGCGTGTTCAAGACGCCTGCTGTGTTCGTGGTCGCGCCCTTGGGCGCCTTCTCGGCAGCCTACTTGATGATCTCCCTGCCCCTGGTGACGTGGGTGCGACTCGCCATCTGGTTCGTGATCGGCATGGGCGTCTACTTCGGGTACGGGATGCAGCATTCGAAGCTGGCCAAACAGTAACGCGTCGAGGAATTCTGTCGGGGAGCGTCGGCGAGGGGAGGCGTGACGCCTCCCCTTGACGTCTCTATCTTAGACGCATGCGCCCCCGGCTGAAGTGGATCGGCCTGTGGACCCTGCTTGGCCTCGGGTCCAGCACGCAGCGCTATTTCGCCGACCAACGCTTCACTGCTGCGCCAACCACTTGGCTACGGGCGCTGGCAGCGAGCCTCCTGGCCTGGTACCTGTGGGGCCTGCTCGCAGTCGGCGTCGCGTGGCTGGGGCGACGATTCCAGCTGGACCGGGCCAACTTCGGCCGGCATATCATCGTCCACCTCGGCGCCAGCCTGGACTTCGCGCTCGTGCATTTGGTCGCCGCCGTGGGGATCCAGTCCCTGCTTTACACTAGCGACGGCACGCCCTACCCCTTCGCCGAACGGCTGCTGAACGACTTCACGGTCTACTATCATTGGAACGTCCTCACCTACTGGGCGATCCTCGCTGTAGTGCACGCCCTGTCCTACCACCACGCCCTCGAGGAGCGTCGTGCTCACGCAGCTGAGCTCGAGGGGCAGCTCCGCGCCGCGCGTGAGGGCCGCAGGGCCGGCGAGGAAGCGGCCGTGCGGGGGGGGGGGCCCGCCGAGCGGTTGCTCGTCGGCGACGACGGACGGAGCTTCTTCGTGCGGACCGCGGACGTGGATTGGATCGAGGCAGCGAGGAACAACGTCCGTATTCACGTGAACGGCCATACCCACACGTTGCGCACGACGCTGACGGCGCTGGAGCAGCGCCTGGACCCTGCGCGGTTCCGTCGCATTAGCCGTTCGGCGCTCGTCAACCTCGATCGCGTCCGTGAGATGCAACCGTGGTTTCACGGGGACGCGGTTGTGATCCTGCAGTCCGGCGCCCGCCTGATGCTGAGCCGCCGGTATCGGGACAACCTCGTCGGCGCAGCTCACTAGGCCCGGACGTCCCGGCCTTAGTCCCGCTCGTCCCGCCGCCGTCGAGGCCGGCGCGCGTCAGCGTCAAATTGGGGTATGTCCTCCCCCCTTCTCGCCACGCTCCTCGCCACGAAATCGATCACCGCTCTGCGGGCCGAAGCCAATGCTGGCGGCGAACGCTCTTTGAAGCGCACGCTCGGGCCCCTGCACCTCACGGCCCTTGGGGTCGGGGCGATCATCGGCGCCGGGATCTTCGTCTTCACCGGCGCTGCAGCCGCCCTGTACGCCGGCCCGGGCGTGCCGATCTCCGTGATCGTGGCAGGCGTGGCATGTGCCTTCGCCGGTCTCTGCTATGCCGAGATGGCGAGCGCGGTGCCGGTCGCGGGCAGTGCCTATACCTACTCCTACGCCACGCTCGGGGAGTTCATCGCCTGGATCATCGGCTGGGACTTGATCCTCGAGTACGCCATGGGCGCGGCCACGGTCGGGGTCGGGTGGTCGGCCACCTTCGTGAGTTTCCTCGGCTTGTTCGGCGTGCGCATCCCGCCTGCGCTCACCGGCCCGCCTTTCCTCTTTTGCACGCCGACCCAGGTAGCGCAGCGTGTCGCCGGGTGCACGGCGGCGGGTTGGCATGCCACGGGCGCTCTCGTCAACGTTCCCGCGGTCCTTATTGTCCTCGCCATCTCGGTGATCCTGGTCATCGGCATCAAGGAGTCTGCCGGATTCAACAGCTTCATCGTTGTCGTGAAGTCCGGGGTCCTGGTTCTGTTCGTGGCGCTCGGGTTCCTGTACGTCAAGCGACAGAACTGGCAGCCGTTCATCCCGCCGAATACCGGAGCTTTCGGTGAGTTCGGCTGGTCGGGGCTCCTGCGCGGCGCGGGGCTGATCTTCTTCGCCTTCATCGGCTTCGACGCCGTGAGTACCGCGGCCCAGGAGGCGCGGAATCCGCAGCGCGATATGCCCCGCGGCATCCTCGCCTCGCTCATCATCTGTACGGTGCTCTACTGCCTGGTCTCTTTCGTGCTCACCGGGCTCGTCTCCTACAAGGAGCTCAACGTCCCCTCGCCTGTGGTCACGGTCGTGAGCATGGTGCCCCAATTGGCGTGGTTCCTGCCCGTGATCACCGTCGGTGCGGTCCTAGGGCTCGGGTCCACGATCCTCGTGATGCTGCTTGGCCAATCGCGGGTGTTCTACTCGATGTCCCGCGACGGCCTGCTCGGACCGTGGGCGGGGAAGGTGCACCCCCGGTTCCGTACACCGTATCTCTCCACGATCTACACGGGCATCGCCGTGGCTGTCTTCACTGGCCTGTTCCCAATCCAGATCTTGGGTCAACTCGTCAACATCGGCACGATGCTCGCGTTTGTCCTGGTCTGCGCCGGGATTATCGTGCTGCGCCGCACCAGGCCTGATCTCGAGCGACCGTTCCGCACTCCCTTCGTTCCAGTCGTCCCCCTCCTCGGCATCATCTGCTTTCTGGGCTTGATGGTTACCCTCCCTCTCGACACGTGGATTCGGCTCGGCGTGTGGCTAGTGATCGGGCTGGGGATCTATTTCGGATACGGACGGAAGCACTCGATACTTCAACGAGAACGTATGGGGAGAGCGTAGGGACAGGGACGTACTGGTTCTCCGCAGTTATCTTGTCTGCCATGTCCACAAACGGCGTCACCATCCCGGCCGAGCGGATCCGCGCGGCGCAGGACATGGCCAGCGTCTTGAAGCCCGGCCTGCGCGTCGCTCTCACCACGCACGTGAACGCCGACGGCGACGGCCTAGGGAGCGAGGTGGGGCTGTGGCACATGCTACGTGCGCGCGGTCTGCATCCGGTGATTGCCAATCCGACGCCGCCCCCTGAGCGATTCGGCTTTCTCCTTCCCGACGGCGCGGACGGGAGCGCCCGCGCGGTGAAGGAGATTGAGCGCGCTGACGTGATCATGGTGCTCGACATCTCCGATCTCGGTCGCCTGGGCGACCTGGCGCACGCCGTGCGCGCGCGGGGTGGGGCCGGCGTCGCTGTGGCGTGCATCGACCACCACGTCAGCCCGGGATCGCTTCCCTCCGGACCCCGCCTCGTCGCCCCCGAGGCCACAGCCACCGCCGAGCTGGTGTTCGACTTCGCCAGCGCACTGGGGTGGGAGCTCTCGCCCGAAAGCGCACGAGCGTTGTACGTCGGTTTGCTCACCGACACCGGTGGCTTCCGGTTCTCCAACACAACCGCCCGGGCCCTCCGCGTAGCCGGCGCGCTGCTCGAGCGTGGCGTGGACCCGGAGACGATCTACGAGCGGGTCTACGCCAGCGCTCCGGAGGCCCGCGTGAGGCTCTTGGCCGAGGTGCTGCAGACCCTGGTGGTGGAGCCGGAGGTCGGCCTCGCGTGGGTCACGGTCCCGCCGGACGCGCTGCAGCGGTACGGCGCCACCCCCGACGACCTCGACGGGATCGTTGAGTTCCCGCGCACGATCGCCGGTGTGCGCCTGGCCCTGCTGTTCCGCCAGGTGGCGAACGGCCGCATCAAGGTGTCGCTCCGCTCGATGGGGCAGGTCAACGCAGCTGAGCTCGCGCACCGCTTCGGCGTCGGGGGCGGGGGCCACGCCAGGGCAGCTGGCGTCTCGTTCGAAGGATCGCTGGCGGAGGTGCAGGGTAAGGTGCTGGTAGCGGCGCGGGAGTACCTGGAGGGTCTGGGAGGCGGCGGGTCATCTACTGTGTGAACT
>DASQAH010000195.1:0-3475 GCA_035635835.1 Gemmatimonadales bacterium | reverse complement strand
GTCAGAGTCGTGTGTGGCGTGACGACCCGCTGTGGCAGCTCCTGGCGCGCCGGTTCAAGCTGCCGCAGGGCCAGGGTGTTCGTGGCGCCGCTATCGGGGCGCGTGGCCCTCACCACATCCGTCTCGAGTGCGCGATTCCCGCGAGCGCCACCCAAGTACCAACCGAGCCCCAGCGCCAGGAGCACCGTGGCCGCCCAGACTGCAGGGAGCCGGAACCGCCAGGCTGGACGCGGGTGGCGCAGCTCGTAGAACGGCGGGACGGCGCGCTCGGGCGGTGTGGCCAGCGCGAGGAGCGCGTCGGCTCGCTCGATCAGCGCCCGTTCCTCGTCCAGTCGCGCGCGGCACGCCGGGCAGGAGGTCAGGTGGCCCTCGACCTGCGCCCGCTCCAGGGGCGCAAGCTGCCCGTCGAGATATGCGTGCAGCGTTCCGTCATCCACGTGCGGCATGTGCTCCCTCACTTCCGTCCTCGTAGGCTTCAACTAACCGCCGTCGGGCTCGGGCCAACGTGGTGCCCACCGCCCCGGCCGCCAAGCCCGTCTGCGCGGCGATTTCCTCGTACGACATGCCGGCGTCCCACAGCAGCAGCACTTCGCGGTCTCGCGGCGTTAGCCGTTCGAGCGCCCCGCGCACTCGCGCGCGCCGGGTCTCGGCGTCCATCTCCTCTTCCGGCTCACCGCCTGCGGCGGACGGCTCGCCCTTGAGCAGGGTGAGGTGTCGCCGTTCGCGCGCGGCGCGGCGGGCGTCGTCCCGCGCCAGGTTTGCCGCCACCACGAACAGCCAGCCGCGCGCGTTCTCGGGTCTGTGCACCAGCGCTCGGGCGAAAGCTTCCTGGGCGAGGTCCTCCGCTCGATCCGCGTCCCAGACCTTGCGGTACAGGAACCGTACGAGCGCGCGGAACGTGCTCCGGTAGATCTCCGCCAGGTCCTCGGGCATACGGCTATTGCGAGTTGCGGATTGGCGTCTGCGGATCAGTACCGCGAGCCTTCGCTGAGAGCCCGACTGATCGCATCCGCAATCCGCAATCCGCAATCCCCAATGCTCTCATCACCGAAACTCCCTCACCACTCTCGTGAGCTCGCCGGCGCCCCAGGTTTCGAGGCCGCCCTCCTGAATCTTCACGCTCACCCGGCGCCCGGCTACCAACACCGCCGGCTGCAACCCGGCTGGCTGCACCAGCTCCGGTAAGGCGCGGAGCAGACTGAAGTAGGCGGGGCTGAAGGGTGCGACGGTGACGACCCGCAGCGAGTCGCCGTGATGCGTGTCCATCCAGACGCTATCCTTGAGGAGGAACAGCCGCGCGCCGATCCGCTCCGCCGGCGCGCCGCGGGACCGCGCAGTGCGGATGACGGAGTCGGCTGCTTCGGCGGCGCCGGTCACGACAACGGCGTCCAGGTGCACACTGGACTGTAAGGCTGCCTGCTCTTCCGCCTTCGCGATCTGCCCTGCGCCCGCCTGGTCGCGCGGGCGGGGTGGGGGACCCATGAGCGGCACGGGGTCGCCGCGCCGGGCGAACACCCCAGGCTCCTGTACCAGGTACGACGTGTAATCCGTCAGGATGCCGTAGCGCAGCGCCAAGTCGCGCAGCTCGCGCATGATTTCGGGGTTCTGGCCGCGCAGCCGGATCTCCTGAGACAGGCGGCCTGCCTTGCGCGCTGCCCAGAGCTGCTCGATATAGCGTGCGTCGGCGTTCTCCCGGTCCCGGGCGGTCGTGCTGAACTGCTCCTCGCGGCCGCCGCGCCGGCCGCGCACGGTCACGGACCAATCTGTTTCTCCGCTCATCGCGCCTCGGTATCTCCCGAACACGACCATCTCATCCCCCGCGAACAGATCCGGCAAATGCTCAGGTTCCGCGTCATACACCTCGAGGCCGGGGCCGGCCGCAAGAGCGAGGTCGGTGAGCACGGGGCTCGCGATCTTGGCCGCTAGGTCGCCCACCGTCGCCTCGATATCCGCGCCGGGGCGGATGTACTCGGTCACGCCGCGGGCCCGCTCGGTTAGCCGGTCGAGCAAGTAGGTATTGACGTCGTCCCCGATGCCGAAGGCGAACACTCGGAACGCGCCGCGATGGCGCTCGGCCGCGTCGACGATGCGCTCGGGGTCCGACTCGCCGATCGTGGGGAGCCCATCGGTGAGGAAGACTACCACCCCCAACGCTCCCTCCCTCGGCGTCGCCGAGAATGCCTCCGCCAGAGCGCCGGCGATGTTGGTTCCGCCCTCGGCCTCAAGGGCCCGGATCCACTGCTCCGCTTCGCGGCGGGACTCGGCCGAGACCGGCGTCCACTCGGCGCGGAAGCGGCGCACACCGCTCGAGAACGCGATGAGGCGGAACCGATCACCATCGCGCAGCGTGCCAAGCAGCTGCACGAGGGCACCCCTCGCTTGCTCGATCTTCTCGCCAGACATTGAACCCGATATGTCGAGCACGGCGACGACGTCGCGGTGCACAGCCACCGCATCGCGGGCGGTACCCGGCGCGAGCAGGAGCATGAAGTACCCGTCTTCGCCCGCTGGGTGGTGTGTGAGGAGGGACATCCCCACGAGTCCGTGCGCGAGCGGCAGGAACACCTCTAGGTCGCCCCCCCCGCCCCCCCCGCCCCCGCCACCACGCACGCTCGAATCGGCTAGGGTGATCTCGAGCTGGTCGTTGCGGCGCGTCGTGCGCACCTGGTGCGTCGGGGAATACGGTTCGCCGAACCGCGCCCCGCTGTCGACCACGACGCGGATGCTCCGTGGTGCGGCGTCCGGCCCCGCGGCGTAGCGCAGCCGCCATGCGTCCCCCACCCGGTCGAGGACTTGCGTATAGCGCAAGGTGATTTTGCGCGTCTCCCCGGGATTGATGGGGAAGACGCGGGCGCGCACGAGGCCGTGGCCGGCGAGCTCGATCAGCGCCGGGTCGCGCTTGCGCCGCACGATGTCCTCGTAGATCGCCCGCGCGTGGCCTGCGTCCATCGTCTCGCCCCGCAACTCCTGGTCGCCCTGCCACAACGAGAAGCTGCTGAAGACGGCCTCGCCGGGGAGGGGATACAGATACATGCCCTCCCCCAGGCCGGGTCCGCGATTCTGGAACCATTCCTCCACGGTTACACGGGCCACCCGACCCGTCACCGCCGCTGCAACGGCGCTGCGGACCCGGACGATGCCGCCGCCGGGCAACGGGTGCATGGGCTCGATCCACCCCTGCGCGAGCAGCGCGAGGGAGGGAGCGGTGACGAGGACGAGGAGGACGGCGGAGAGTCGGTAGGTCAGGCTGCGCATGGGAGCTCTTCCGGTGCTTGGGATGCCAAGAGAGACGTCCAGCAGTCACTGCCATGCACAGGGTTGCGGGAACGCCTGATGGGGCCCCAATCTAGGGGCCGTGGCTCGGTTCACGTTCAGCCGCCTCAACCGCCTCCCGGCGCAGGAGGAAGGGGGGGGCCTGCGCCGTTATACGGTGCTCAACGCGTCGCGGCTGCCCGGGGAGGAGGGGGCAGGGGGA
>DASQAH010000194.1:0-7493 GCA_035635835.1 Gemmatimonadales bacterium | reverse complement strand
GAGCAACCAACCAAGTTCGCGTTGGTCATCAACCTCAAGACCGCCAAGGCCCTCGGCCTGACGATCCCGCCAGCGCTGCTGCAGCGGGCGGATCAGGTGATCGAGTAACTGGGTCACCCACTGGGCCGACTCCAGGAGCTTTCCTGCGCACCCCGGACGTGCTGGTCCGCGGCGAATTGCTGGGTCGCCGTACTGGTGGCGGGGGGGCGTGGCTCCCCAGGTGCTTGGTGGAGTGAGCGAAGATGGGGAGGCTTTCGAGCCGCTAGGAAAGCGGCTAAAAAAGCGGCTCGCACTGCGTCATCACCAAAACTCCTCGCATTGCGTCATCACCAAAGTAGTGGCCAAGTAGTAGGCGGAATACTCGTCACATGACGATATCAACTCTTGACGCACGTGCCGGAGGTCCGCGAGTAGCGCTGGATTGGCTACCCTCGGTGAGTGGTCATGGGCGGTTCCTCCTCCGTGACGGCGGTGACGTTGCGGCGGATGCCCATGAGTGCTCGCGAGTCTGTCCAGACTTGGCCTAGGGGAGCCGGGAAGGAGTGCCTACTGCGTGGCGAGCAGGCGGCGGGGCAGCCGCGATGCACTGGGGCCTGGTACGACCTAACCCCTATACCTAACGATCAGGTCCGTCCTACTGCACCGTGCGCAGGTGCCCGTCTCGACCGCTCGGTCGGTGACCTTGGTGTACGCACTGCGCATTAGGCGAGCGACAGGTACGCGGTCCTCTGGGGATCGAAGTCTTACGGCATCGGCCAGACAACTCGCGCAGTAATTCTGACCCGGGTTGGCATTCAGGACCTTCTCCAGCGATTCGTGCAAGCCCACCATGGCTCGCTCCTGCTGTCCGCGTCGGGTTAGCGGGGCGCTTCGGCCGTCCAGCCCCGGGCTTCCATGCACATGCGGTAGAGCGTGGCTTCCTGCTTGGCGTCGGTGCTGGCGCCGACAATCATTGCATTTCCACTGGCGCCCCAGGACATTCGAGGCTCCTGCACACAGGCGTCGCTGTCCCGCCTGAAGTCAACCACATCCGAGCCAGCCTTGCTGTAGCTGTAGGCGGCTCCTGTGCAGCCACTGAGCAACACCCACGCTGACAAGACCAGCGCCGCGAGTCGTAGCATGGCACGCTCCGCCTCCCTGGTCCTGAGGGCAGCAAGACCGAGGCCACGGGGGAGCCCGCGCATATTCAAGAGCTTGGGCCGCTGGGTGCGTGGGCGGCTGACGGAGACCGTCAGGGCCGGTGACTAGAGGCGCCCGACCGCAGGGACTAGTATGCCGGCGTCGACACGCAGGATCGCCGGTGCCGACCCGACCAGTACCCTGGGCCGAGCGCCCCGTCAGACTGGGTTGCGGGCATGGCCAGGAGGTGATCCCGTTCCCGCGGCCCGACGGCCTGGTCGAGTTGGTCTCGGTGCTGGGCGAGGCGACGTAGCGAAGGGAGTGACCGGAGATGAGCACCCCAGAGGGCCCCCAAGGACGTCCAGCACTTGGTCGCGGAGGTCGGTCGGCTCTTCGGCCTCAATCACGAGCAGGCCGACCGTCTGCTGACCGAACGGACCCAGGAGAACGAGCGGCTGCGGGCCGAACTCGGGCGCCTGGATGCGCTCCAGGCGGAGATCGCGCGCATCAATCAAGACAATGACCGGTTGCGAGCCGAGCGAGATGAGGTGCTGGCCGCCTTCCGGCGCATGGCGGACCTGCTCGAACAAGTACGGCAATCGCGCGGTGGGGGTGTGGCGAGCCCCGCGGTTTCGTCGTGGCCGTCGCTCGTGCAGAGCGCTCGGAATCATGACGGTCGGGGGCGATGCGGGCCCTATGATCGGGAGCAATGGCCGAAATGGCCACGGGGTTCTTACACGTCGTCCGGGTCAGTGGGCTCATCGATCCGGTTCACGCCGAGTACCGGATCGCCTTCGCGCCCCTGGACGGCCGTTTGCGTGGTCGCCGCCACGTCACGTGCCAGGGGCTTGACGCGCTCACCGACTTCCTGCGGCAGGCCGGCGTCCCGATTCCGGAGATCGAACGGACGTGGCAGGCTCTCGCGAGGCGCCGGGTTCACCCCGTCGCGTGCATTGCCCTGACGCCAGCCCAACTCGCGGAGCTCGAGCTCTAGCTGGTGACTGCAGGGTGCGCTTCGTGAGCCAGGGGGAAGCCGAAGCGGATCTGCTGCGCTCGGCGCTGCTGGCGTTCGAGAACTAGCTGGGAGGAGCGGCTTCCGGGTGCGTGGGCTGAGCGGGTGGTGGCGGAGCAGCTGGAGGGGCTGGTGCTGGCATGAGCGCTTACTGCGTGGATGAAATGAGCCCGAAGGGGCGGCCTCTCGAGGGCGGCCCCTCCCCTTCGGGCGAAGGCCGGGTGTGTCGGCAGACACAACGTCAGAATAGCGCGCGCGGAGTAAGGCATGCGCATAGTGGTCGCCCGCTGGCGGTGCTCAGCGTCGGCACGCCCCGGTGAAGTTAACGGCCAGGGCCGGATTGGAGCCGAAGTGCAGGTGGACGTAGCTCATCAGGGTCGAGCCGACCGCGAACCCCTCGGCCCGCGGGGTGCCCCCGTGACCGTCGCTGACCGTGTAGAGACGCGGGACTGACGCCGGGACAGGGCCGAGCCTGGAACCGTGAAACTCGTGGCCGCGCGCCCTCGTGCCTGGGGGGCCCAGCGGCCCGGCCGAGGTGAGCGTCACCTCGCGATAGCCGATCACGAGCCGGCCGCGCTCCATCACGACTGGCGCGGGGAGCACCCCCGCCATAGGCCAGAGGTGGCCGTCCAGGTCGGTGAGCGACTCGGCCAGGTACATGAGTCCGCCGCACTCGGCGTACACCGGCCGGCCCGAGCCCGCAAACGCCCGCACGGCCTCCCGCATCGGCACATTAGCGGCCAGTTGGCGCCCGTAGAGCTCCGGGTAGCCGCCGCCGATGTACAGCCCGTCTGCCTCGGGGAGCGTCCGGTCCTCGATCGGGCTCCAAAAGGTGAGGCGTGCTCCCGCCCGCTCGAGCGCCTCTAGGTTGTCCGGGTAGTAGAACTGGAAGGCGGGATCGCGCGCAACCGCGATGGTGGCGGACGACGCGGTCGACCGGGCGCGCGGCGCCGCACGCCGAGCGACCGTGCTTCGGGCCAGCCCGACGAGAGCGTTGAGGTCGACGTGCGCCTCGATCAGCCCGGCCAAGCGCTGACGGAGCTCGGGCGAGTAGCCGCCCTCGACCGCGGTCACCAGCCCCAGATGTCGCTCGGGGAGCGCCACGCCCGGGTCGTGGGGGAGCGCGCCCAGCGGCCGAGCCGTGCAGACACTCGCCACCGCCTGGCTGAGCCACTGGCGGTGGGCCGGGCCCCCGGTGCGATTGAAGACGACGCCGGCCAGCGCGAGCTCCGGGTCGAAGTGCTCGAAGCCCAGCACGACGGCCGCGGCACTGCGCACGAGCGCCCCGGCGTCCAGCACCAGAATCACGGGCGCGCCGAGCCATTTCGCAATTTGCGCCGTGGAGCCCTCCTCGCTCAGCCCGTCGGTGCCGTCGAAACAGCCCATGACGCCCTCGACCAGGGCGAGGTCGGCTTGGGTGGCGCGCTCGCCAACGGTGCCCACCACCTGCTCGGGGCCACACATCCAGCCGTCGAGGTTGTACGAGGGTCGGCCCGTCGCGAGCGCGTGGTAGGCCGCATCAATGAAGTCGGGCCCCACTTTGAAAGCCTGAACGGTGAGCCCGCGACCACGCAGCGCCTCCAGCAGCCCCAGCGTCACCGTGGTCTTGCCCACGCCGCTCGACACCCCGGCGATGACCAGGATGGGCACCGTCTCCGAAGCGTTCATTATCCGCGCGGACAGAGTAGCCATCTCGTTGGATGGTCAATAACCCTTTATGCTGACGCTCTGTCAAGGCCCTGTTTTGAAATCCTCAACCTCGAAACGGTCTGGGTTCCGGGGGCAGGTCGCTGGCACCTCCCTGGACGAACCAGCGCCGGTTGAGAGGAGATCGAGGTGAGGAGCGAGTGGGCCATAGGCAGTCCTCCGCGATCCTGCGGGTGCGCGCCGCCCGGGCCTGACGACGGGGAACGGCCCCGGGGCCGCGCGGCGATGGACGCGCGTCGCCGTCCTTTCGTCGAACCGAAAGTCAGTATCCTGGCGTTGCCTCGGATGGCCCCCGCGCAATGGTGACCATGTCCGTCCTGTACGCTATTCTGTCCCCACGCTGGCCTGCGACAGCCGGCTCGCTCTACTCTGAGAAGGAGGATCGCCAGTGACCGCCCGCGTCGCCGCACTCATGCTCCTCGGATTCGTGGTCACCGCTTGTGCGTCCGTAGACAACAAGGACTCCTGGTGGAAGCCTGGCATGACCAAGGCCGAGTTCGCCCACGACGACAACCAATGCCGCCAGACGACCACCGTCCAGTCCCCAGGCACCATGGTGGCGGGAACGCGCATCAGGCCATCGGCGGAAGTAGACGAGAATGCGTACAACATCTGCATGGAAGCCTACGGGTACGAGAAGGTACCCAAGGACTTCGTTCCCCCCAAGTAACACGACGGTCGGAAGCGCGCTGGCCAACGCGGCATGGTGGCCATGGCCCCACGTCGCTGCGAGGGCCACATCGCGGAGAAGGAGGGGCACATGGCAACGATCCTGCTCGTCGATGATGAGCCCGACGTCCGCGACCTGGCCCGGGACGTTCTTGCGCCGCAGGGATACCAGGTCCTGGAGGCCGGCAACGCGGAGGAGGCCCTCCGGGTGGCTCGGGAGCACGGTGAGCCGATCGACTTGCTGTTGACCGATGTCGTAATGCCCGGCTTGCACGGCCACGAGCTCGCGGCACAGCTCCAGGTCCAGCGGCCCGGGCTGAAGGTGCTCTACATGTCGGGGTTCGCGCTGGCTCAGGCTCAGCACGAAATGCTGGAGACTCGAGCCGGCCTGGAGCCCGGCAGCCCGATCCTGCCCAAGCCATTCAGCGCCGAAGCCCTCACCAAGAAGGTCAGCGAGTTGCTCAGCAGGCCGAGCGCGCCTCGCTCCCCCTTCGCCCGCCCGCGTCCGGGACCCGATAGCCGATCAGACCCCTGGGGTCCGTGAGCCGTCACGTCACCGCGCCGATCGTGTCAACGACGATGCCTAGCCAGACTGGGGGGCCGAGCGGAGTCCAAGGGGCGGTTGCTGCGCGCATCTCGGGCAGATGCAAATGCGCTCCCGTGCCACGACAGGCACAGCCACGAGCGCCTCGAGGGAAATCTTCACGCTCGAGCACCAGCACTGATCCTTACCCGCGGCCCCGCCGCATTCGTTGGGTCCTCCACAGGCGGGACACACGTCGGCCCGCATTCCTGAGGGTGTTAGCGGCGCCCCCCTCGCGCACGCGCTGCTTGAGGCGCTGAAACTGCCGCGGCGTCACCCGCACCGCCGCCGCCCCCTCCCGATTGGTAATCCGGCCGGCGACGGCCGCCGCCAGCAGGCCCGTCCGGGCCAACTCCTTTCGGCTCATCGTGAAAGTCTCCATAGGGGGATGACACTTTCACGGAGCAGTTACCCCACGACATTTTTATGTAGCAGTAGCAGGCGCGATGCGCGCCCTTGACCGTGGGCGGGCTCGGGGCTAGGCTGGGGCGATTATTGGCGAGAAGCGCTCACCCCGCTGCCTGCGCCCACTCAGAAGATGAGCGTACTCGAACGCCTACGCGCAGGAACGATCGTCGCGTCGCTCGTTAGTTTCCCGTTCATCCTTCCGCACGTCGTCGAGGACTTTGCCGAGGGCATCACCGGGCGCGTGGGTTTGCCCACTGGTCCTGGCGCTTTTCTCCTCGGTGGCTTTCTCGCGCTTCAGTCGCTCGGGCTGGTTCTCGTGGGGCGCGGCGGGCGCGGAGGCTTCGTCGTCACGTTCTGGGTCGCGGTGATCTGGGTGGCGGGCGCGCTGGTGGACCACGGGCCCGCGCTTCTCGCCGGGAGGTTCCGCGGCGGGTCGACCTCGGTACTCTGGGTCATGGGACTCCTCTTCACGCAGACCGCTTCTCTCGCCCTCGCGTCGTGGGGCTGGCGGCGATCGCGGGCGGCCAGCCGTTGAGACCCGTACGTCCCTGGGTTATCACTGGCCTGATCCTCGCCTTGATGGTGGCCCCGCTCCTTCAAGGGGCCAGCCTGGCCGGGCTGCGCGTGCTCAACTTCGCGCCGGATCGTCCCTGGAACTACTGCGCGTACGGGCTGGGCGCTCCCTACGTGGGATTCCTGCTCTGGCGCCGACACCCCCGGGCTCGCTTCGCGGCCTATGTCTTTCTCACCCACGAAGTCGTGCGGGGTCTCCACTTCCGCCACTGGGATGCCGTCGGCGCGGGCCTGGCCTGGATCGCACTGCTTCAACTTCCCGCCGCCAGAGGTTACGCGCCGTCGCTTCGCCCCGCTGAGATCCGCGCACGGCTCTCGCGCTCCCTCCGCCGCCTCGCGCGCGGTCTTCGCTCTGGATGAACGTGCAAGAAGCGCGCAAAGGTTCAGGATTCTACTCGGCGACGGCAGAGACAACCGCCAAGGCGATGGGCGTCAAGCGGGTGTCGGTGCCCACCAGCGGCACGAAGCGCGATCGGCGTCAGCAGGATGGTCGTGAGCAGCGTCTCCCAGGGGATGACCCCCCAAACACTGATGGCGGATTGGATCCCGGCGATGAACGCCCGGAGACCGGGGCCGGCCTCACTCGCCAAGCGGCGGAGGTCCATGACGAGGCCGGGGCGGGAGTCCGCAGCGCCGGCCAGCGGCTCGAGTTCGATCAGGATCGCTGCCGTGCGCGCGTCCTTGGCGACCAGGAGACCGCCAAAGATCGGATGCGACCCGAGCCGCTCGCCCAACGCCTCAGGCCGCAGCGTGCCAGCCCGCACCTCCGCGTAGGGGACGACCGGCACCGGACCCAGCGCATCCCCCTCGAGGTCGCGCACGTTGGTGGGTGACAGGACGCGGGTAACGTGCGGCAGCGCCGCCACGCGCCGGGTGAGCTGATCCAGGCGCTCGAGGGACTCTCGATGGCCTCACGACCGACGAGCGCGAGGAGCTCCGCCGGCTCCGGCGGGAGAACAAGACCTTCCGCGAAGAACGGGAGATCCTAAAAAAAGCCGCGGTGGGTTCAACCGGTCGACGCAACGCAGGCGGCGAGTATAGCGCCGGGGGTCAGGAAGCCAAGGGTTTTGCGCGGTCGCGTGTTGAGCTTGAGGGCGATGGCGTCGAGATCCGCTTGGGTGTACGTCGAGAGGTCGGTGCCCGTCGGGAAGTATTGCCGCAAGAGCCCATTCGTATTCTCGTTCGTCCCGCGCTGCCACGGACTTTGGGGATCGCAAAAGGCCACTCGTCACGGATTCGGCACCCCCAGCCAGGGCATCGTTCTCCCACACTGGGCGCAGCCGAACGCGGGTATTCGATTCAGCGGGCTCGGCGCTTCGAACACCTTGTCCATAGCCCGGCCGATATCCCGTTTATGGTAGCCCGCGCCTAACGTCTCAAGCGCGAACTTGGCGAGGCACGTCTGGCACCAGAACTTGCCGT
>DASQAH010000193.1:0-3234 GCA_035635835.1 Gemmatimonadales bacterium | reverse complement strand
ACGTCGAAATGGTGCTCGTTCTGCAGCGCGCGCCGCAGTACCGGAGAGAACTCGTGAAACGCTTCCAGCAGCTCCCGCGTCGCCTCGCGCAAGGCTTGCGTCTGAAAGCTGTCGTCGCTCGCGCCCATATCCTCGAGGATGCTCTGCTCGGTGCGCGATGCCACGATCGGCTCGGTGCGGCCCTCCACGAACACATTGGTGCGCTGGCCGGGCCCGCGCCCTTCCTCGATCGGCATCAGGCCGAGGATGCGGTCGGACCGCCAGTATTTGCCGTAGCCCAGAAAGACCATACGGTCGCGCTTGATGTCCATGAGGCGTTCTCCGATAACGCTGTTTATCGTCCCCGCCGCCGCGCCAGAATATCGTCCAGCGCCACTCGATCGATCTTCCCGTCCATGCGGACTCGTACGTCGTAATTCTCCCAGTACATGAAGTTCGCCAGCGCCTCGAGGAACTTCTGGGTCGCGGTCCCCTGGGCCGCATCCAGCCACTTCTGTGGCTGGTTCACGGGCTCGCGCAGCAGAATCGGCTCGAGCTGCTTCACGACATCCGGCGTGATCGGGACCAAGTCCTCGGGGCGGCTCTGAAAGAAGTAGAGCTGATGCAGCCGGTAGAGTCGCTGCAGTTCGCGGATCGGCTGGCTGTCGTCGTAGACGCGCAAGTCGATGTAGCGGTCGTTGCCGCCCAGATAGCCGGCGCCGGCACGCACCACGAGCAACGCGGCCGACTCCATCCCGCGCTTGTCCCCGCCCCCCGCCTGGCCTGCCACGAGCGCCGCCAGCAGCCGGTCAGCAAGCGCCCCACTCGCGTGCTGGAACGCCTCGGCCATGTTCTTCACGGTCTGGTCGGAGACCATGATGTTGGCCTGGGCCGCGAAGAAGCGGCCGACCATCATCTGGCCCTTGCCGGCGGCGATGATGTCGCCCCCGGGAGTCATGGTTCGCCCTCCCGCCCAGTCAAAACAGGAGTCTCCCGTCCAGCTGGCCGCGTTGCCGCGCGCGTCCACCATGCCGACCTGCCGCTGCGCGCGGCGCCGGTCGCCCCGTATCACGACCCGAAGCGCCTCCGGCGCCGATTCCCCCAGCGCCATCAGGTCGAGGCCCCGCTCCCCGTAGGCCGTGTTAGCGAGCGACTGCGTCGCCACCGCGCCCACCCCCGCCCGGGCCCACGGCACGATCCCACCCACGTTGGGGAACTTGGACTGAACCGCGACGCCCAGATCCCCGGTGGCGGAGTCCCAGGCGACGATGCTGTAGGTATGGACGCGCTTCTCTAGATCGGCGGGAGCGGGGGGGGGCGGGGGGGGGAAGGGTTGCTGCAGCAGTACGGCAAGCACGAAGAACATGCGTCAGTCCTTTCGCAGTTTCTTTTTCATCTCCTCGAGCTGCTTCTCGGCGGCGGCCTCGCGCGCCGCACGATTCATCTCCGACTTCAGCAGCTCCTCCCGCAGGTCCATCCCGGGACGCTCACCACCGGCTGCCTGCAGGTCACGCCACGCCTCCTCTGTACTCCGGTCGGCGCTCGCCTGGGGTCGGCCCACCTCGGCCTTGCGCAGCTGCGCCTGCATCTCCGCCACGTCCCGCTCAGCGAGCGCCAACTCTTCCTGTTGCGCACCGCGCTTGCGCTCGAGCACGCCCACACGCTCGCGGTGCTTCGCCGTGAACCGCTGGGCCACCTCCACCGTCTCCCCATCTTGGATCTCCGCGGCAAGACGGCCACGCCGCTCGGCGTCGGCAAGCCGCTGGCGCTCGACGGCGAGCTCAGTGTCGGTGCGCGCCAGGGCCTGGCGCAGCTCCTGCACTGCGACCCTCGCTTCGACTACCGCTTCGCGCATCTGTCGCGCCAGGTCGCGCAGATCCCCGGCGGGCGTCGCCGCGTCAAGCGCGGCCCGCAAGGCGTCCCGCAGGCGCTCGAACATGGCCCCCCTCCCCCGGTCTTCCCGCTTTCAACTCTTGCGGACCGTCTTGGCGAAGAAAGTCGAGAATACCGGCTCCACCGCCTTCGATTTGCAGGCGGGGCAGCCGGGGCGACGCCGGCCGTGCTCGCTGATCGGTTGCTGTGCGGTGAAGCGCTTCCGGCACTTGGTGCAGCGATACTCGTAGATGGGCATAGTGCGGAAAGAAGCTACTGCCCGCCGGAAACGATGGTCAAGTTGACGACTCGGGCGGCAAGGTCGAGTTTGCTGGCATGCAGGCTCCGCCCCCTCCACTCGCCCGGCTTCGGCTCCCCCTCGCGGTCGCCATCTTGGGGCTCGCGTGCAACGAGGGGCTGCAGCCAGTTCGCGCGCCGACCGCCTGCCCGCCAGGCTTCGTCGGGATCTGCGGGACGGTGCGCTTCCGCGGCGCGTTGCCGGACTCGACCCAGGCGGTCTACCTGGTGGCCTATCCGACGTTTCCCCGGACCAGAAACGATCTGTTCAACTTCGTGCCGCTGCCGCCTCAGTCCATCCCCACGGCGGATTCGACCTACTTCTACACGCTGGGCATCCCTAACGGCCGATATGAATGGGTGCTCGCGGCGTGGGTGAAGCAAGGTTTCACCACCGCGAACGCCGACACGACCCTGCGGGAGGCCGGCTTCTACCGCGATAAAGCGGACACCACCAAGCCGGGCGTCGTGTCGGTCTACGGAACCGGGACGGATTCGATCAATATCGTGGTGGATTTCGCGAACATGCATCCGATCTCGTACTACTTCCCGGCGGCAGTGCGGCGATGAGGCTCGGTCTCTTTCTGGTCGCCGCTTGGCTTGGAGCGGGCCCTCTGCCAGGACAGGGTAATGGAATCATCTACGGCACCGTCTCGGACACCAGCGGTCGCGCGATCCGGGGAGCACAGGTGCTTGTCACCGGCCAGGGGCTCCGCACAATGACGGACCGGCGAGGCACATATCGGATTCCAGGGGTGCCATCCGGACGCATCGAATTGCGAGCAGCCATGATCGGCTACGCTGCAGCATCGGACAGCCTCCTCGTAATCGCTGCGGACTCGGTGCGGCGCGACTTCAGACTCTGGCGAGCTGCTATTCTCGTCGCGCCGCCCCTTGTCGTGCCCGAGGTCGTCGTCACCGCCGCGAAACGCCCCCAGTCTCTCGGGGACGTCGTGCCAAGCGTGGCTCTGATGTCCGACTCCGACATCGCCAAGCGCGCCGTCAACACGATCGATGAAGCCGTCGACAAAGCGCCCGGGGTCCAGTTCCTCTCTGGCCAAGTCAATATCCGCGGCTCAAGCGGGT
>DASQAH010000192.1:0-19623 GCA_035635835.1 Gemmatimonadales bacterium | reverse complement strand
CCGCGGCAGGTCGTAATCACTCGAGCCCCGCGCGGCAGGCGAGACGAGCTCCATATAGGCCGCCGTCGAGATAGCAAGCCGCTCGGCCGTCCCCCGCGCGTAACGCGCCGCGCCCCAGTGAGCCAGGACGAGCGGCGCCAGGGCCGTCAGCACCGCAACGGCGCCAGCGGCGAAACGCCAGCGGGCAAGACCGCTCACCGGAATGGAGGGGGGGGGGGAGGTCTCAGGCGAGTCGCGATCCATTGCCGTCGAAAAAATGCAGTCGGGCGAGGTCCGGCTGCACACCCACCCGATCCCCAACCGCGACTCGTGGGATCCCCGAAACCCTAGCGACGAGGGGTTGCCCGCCAGCATCCAGGTGGACCAGTGTCTCGCTGCCGAGCGGCTCGACGACGCGGACGTCGGCGTTTCCCATGCCCTGGTCCGGCGGGCAGAGCGCCACGTGCTCGGGGCGCACGCCGAGCTGTACCTCACCGTCGTATTGCGGAAGTGCGACCGGCAGCACGAGGCTGCCGCACTCAACCGCCCGGGTCCGCTCCCGCTGTCTCGTCGTTCCCGCCCCTGCCCCCCCTCCTCCGCCCCCTCCCCCTCCCCCCCCGCCCAGTAGGACGTTCATGCCGGGGTGCCCCACGAACCGCGCCACGAACACGTCCGCGGGCCGCTCGTACACTTCCGTCGGCGTCCCCAGCTGGCGGAGCCGGCCCTCGTGCAGCACGGCGATACGCTGCCCCATTGTCATTGCCTCGACCTGGTCGTGCGTCACGTAGATCATCGTGGCCGCGAGCTGGCGGTGCAGCTTCAGGAGCTCCGCGCGCATCTCCGTGCGCAGGGAGGCGTCGAGGTTGGAGAGCGGCTCGTCGAACAGGAACACCTGCGGATCGCGTACGATGGCCCGTCCCAATGCGACGCGCTGGCGCTGCCCACCCGAGAGCTGCGCCGGGCGGTAGGCCAGCAGGGCTCGCAGGCCCAACCGCTCGGCCGTCTCGAGCACGCGCCGGGTGATCTGGGCCTGCGGCACGCGCCGCATCTCGAGCCCGAACGCGAGGTTCTCACGCACGCTGAGGTGTGGATACAGAGCGTGGTGCTGGAACACCATCGCCACATCGCGCTTCGCGGGAGCGACGTGAGTGACGTCGCGCTCGCCGATCAGGATCTGGCCGTCTGTTGGCTCCTCGAGGCCAGCGATGCAGCGCAGCGCCGTCGTCTTGCCGCACCCCGACGGGCCGAGGAACACGAGGAACTCGCCCTCGCGCACGTCCAGGGTGAGGTCCTGGAGAGCGGGCTGGCTGCTGCGGTCGAAGGTCTTGGAGAGCCGCCGGAGGGTGACTGACGCCATGACGACCCTAAGCTACAGATTCTGTCGCGCCTTGCGCCAGTTGATCCGCCACGCGCGCGATCAGACGGGGATCAGTCCAGTACGCCAGGTGCGCGAGAGGGGTCCACGACCAGTTCCACAACCGCCAGGGCAGGACCCAGTCCTCGCTGACGGCGCGCGCATACGCGTCGCTCGTGACGCGCAGGGGGAAGGCGATGACGTCAGCCCGATAGAGCACGTTGACCCACGTCCCGCCCGACGGCAGCGCGATGGGACGGTCGAACCCGAGGTGCGGATAGCGAATGGCGTACAGGGCGAGCGGGGAGCCGAGGGTAAACAGGCCACGCAGCGCGAGGCCGTAGCGACGCGCGAACGCGTCCGGGTTGTCGCCGGCTTGGACGTCGTAGACAAAGTCCGAGAAGATCACCGAACCGAGGGAGTGCGCGACGGCGACGACTGGGACCGACGGCCCGGCGACGCCGCCTGTGGCCTCGAGCAGGCCCCGCAACCCACGCAGCCGCCGGTCCAAGCGTCGGTGCACAGCACCGTACATCCAGGGCGGCGGCACGTCCCGGGACGCAGGAGCCTGGTAGGCGATCACGTCCCCACCGTAGCCGATCACCAACTGGCGAAGCCAATTCCACGAGAGCCCGCGCGCGTAGCGCTGCGCGAGCTCGTCCTCGTAGCGGTGCGTGATGGGCGCCCACCAGATCACGCACGGGTACACGTCGACCCCGGCGTCGCGCTGGGCCACCGCGCGCCGCACCCGGGCCACGAAGTCGTCAGCCCACTGGCGACGCTGGGGCCCGATCCCGTGAACCACACACAGCGCGATGCGGCGGCGACTCATTGCTCCTGATGGGCGAGTGGGAACTGGAAGTCCCGCGTCATGATCACACGTCGGGCCTTGCCCTGCAGGCGCGCCGGGCGGAACAGCGTACCACGCACGACCCGGATCGCCTCGCGGCTGAGCTCCGAGTGGGGACTCTCCAGGACCTCAAATGAACCCGGCTGTGGATGCCCGGTGGTGTCCAGCACGAAGCGAATGGAGACGCGGCCGCCGATAGCGCGCTCCCGCAAGCTCGGCGGGTAGACCGGCACCGGGCCGGAGACCCGCTCGGGGGGCTCCTCCACTTGGCTGAGGCGCAGTGGCACATCGGCGGTGTCGATGTCAGGGACCAGACGGAACTGCACCGGCAGGCGCACCAGTGTGCGCACCGGCCAGCCATGAACCATCCCCGGCAGGAACCGCATCCCGAGCGCAGCGTCTCGCGCCGCAGCGTCGAAGCCGGGGTTGGGGGTGGCAGCCGTAGTGACCGAAGCCGGCTCCACCTGACCGCTCGTGTCGATAATGACGTCGAGCAGCACGCGGCCTTCAATGCCCTTGGCGCGCAGCGTATCGGGGTAGCGGAGTGGCGGGAGATACACAACCACGGGAGGCGGCTTGACCTCATTGCCCGTATACAGCCGTCCCGGGACGGGCGGCGGGCCGGCGGGGGCAGTCGCGTGGGCACAGGCGACAAGCAGGATGCCCCCCCCCACCCAACCCCGCCACCCCCCCCACCTCCCCAGCGCGACGAGACGGCCCATCGGATTCTCCCCCGGCGGCAGACGGGTATAAGATTCCGTGTCGGGCACCGAATGAGAAGGCACCTGTCGATGGTCGCGCTGACGGCGCTCGCCGCGTGTGAGGGCCCTTTCATCCCGCCACCCGTGCCGCCGCCTCCGCCCCCGGCCGTCGCCAGCGTGCAGGTGGCCCCGGCTTCGGTTCGCGTCGTCGCCGGGGACACCGTGTCGCTGACCGCAACGCTGCGCGACTCGAGCGGCGCCCTCGTTACCGAGCGGCCGGTCGCGTGGCAGAGCGCCGATCTGCTCGTCGCCGTTGTGTCGCCGAATGGGGTCGTCCACGGTATCAACCCCGGCACTACCGCCATCCGTGCGACGGCGGGCGGCCACACCGACAGCGCGACCGTCGTCGTGACCCCGGTGGTGTACACGACGATCTCCACGGGCGCAGCGCACGGCTGCGCCACCGCGGACAACCAGCACCTCTACTGCTGGGGCGACAACACTTATGGCCAGACCGGCACCGGTTCGGGCAATCTCGTAGAGCCGACGCCGCGGCTCCTCGCCGATCCGGCGCCCTACACGAGCGTGGCCGCGGGCGGCGATCACACCTGCGGCCTCACGACCGGCGGCGCGGCCGTCTGCTGGGGCCGCAACGACCAGGGCCAGCTCGGGCGCGGCGGGACGCCGGGCAACCCTGCGCTCCCCGCCCCAGTCGCCACGACCCTGCGATTCGCATTGCTGGTGTCGGGCAGCGGCCATAGCTGCGGCCTCGCCACTGGCGGGCTCACCTACTGCTGGGGTCTCGATTTTGCTGGCCAACTGGGCGACGGTGGTACCGCGTTCAGCGATACGCCCCGTCCCGCGCTCACCGACACCGCGTTCGCCACCCTCAGCGCCGGCAGCAATCACACCTGCGCCCTCACCGCCGGCGGCAGGGCCTTCTGCTGGGGCGCCAACCCGCTCGGGCAACTCGGCGACAGCACGCGGGCCAATCGCGGGACGCCCGTCGCCGTAGCCGGCGCCCTCGTATTCACCCGGCTCAGCGCCGGCGGTGTGCATACGTGCGGCCTCACCGCGACCGGCGCCGGGTATTGTTGGGGCGCGAACATCGTGGGCCAGCTCGGCACCGGCACTGCAGACTCCCTGGAAATCTCCCCGCAGCCCGTCGCTGGCGGTCTCCACTTCCGCGTGATCGCGGCGGGCGGCGCCCACACCTGTGGCCTCACGACCGACAGCCTGGCCTACTGTTGGGGCAACAACGCCGACGGAGAACTGGGGGCTGGCGCTACGTCGTCGCAGCCCACCACGATGCCGGTGCCCGTGAGCGGCGCCTTGCACTTCGCCGACCTTCACGCCGGCAGCGCTCACACCTGCGGCATCACGGGAGCGCAGATTGTTTACTGCTGGGGGCTGGGACTGAGGGGACAACTGGGCCAGGTGACCCTACACACGAGCGCCGTCCCTTTGCGGGTGGCCGGCCAACCCTAACGAGGGAGGCCGCGCCACCCGCGGCACGCCGGGATGGAGCCTACCTCACGCCATTAAGACGTACTTCGCGAGCACATACACCACCGCCCAGAGCACGAAACCGGTGACGATGACGCCGGGGATCTTTTCGATCGGCTTCGTCGTGGCACCGCTCGTCGCCGTCAGCGCGTTGATCTCGACGAGCGCGACGATCACGAGTAGGAGAGCCCAGTACAGGCTCGCGTGAACGATCGGTCCGGGGGGCATGTGGGTCGCTGCGCCCATGAAGAACAACATTGGGATGGAGAACACCACGTTGGTGCGCGAGGCGAGGAAAGCGCGGCGGCCCGCTCCGGCCGCCGCAGGATTCGCCTGGGCGCCGCCGGCCGTGGCCACCGCGTTCGCGATCACGATCTGCTGCTTCGGCCAGATCACGCCCCACACGTTCACGAGCATGATCGTTCCGAGCAGCGCGCCGGTGAGAATGGCCGTGCCCCAGGGACTCGTTGCCACCGAGGTGCCAGCCGGGGCTTCGCCGAACCGCTTCGCGATGATCAGGAACCCGGAGAGAAACGTGACCAACGCGCTCCAGCGGAACCACCACAGCGCGCGCGGCACGAGGCGTTGGGTAGCCGCGCTCCGCGTCGCGGCATCCGCCTCGGCGAAGAAGGGTCCTTGGACGAAGTTGAAGTAGTACAGCAGCCCAATCCACGTGATGCCGGAGAGGAAATGCAGCCAGCGGAGCAGGAACTCCGCACCCGCCGAGGAGAACAGGTTCATCGCGCCTCCCATCCGAGAGATTCCTGCGGGACGCCAAACGGCGTGTCAAGATACGAAACGAGGCCGCGGAAGCAAGACGAAGGGAGGCGACGTCTAGCGGTGTGCGTTGAGAATCGGTAGCCACCGGAAGGGCGCTCGATTGTTAGCGGCATGGTTCACGATGCCGATTGGAATGCCCTTCAGCATTCGCGCCGAGTTGTACAGGCCGATGTCCTGGGAGGGATCGCGGCCCGTACGGGCAAGCCGTGCCCTGCGTTTCAGGCGTGTGCGCCCGACTTCACTTCCCCCATCCCATCCGTTCGCGCAGCGTCGTGATGTGCGCCGTGTGGTGGCGGCCGTGCCAAGCGTAACTCGCCAGGATGCCATCCAGAGTCACCCGCCCCAACTCCGGGTGTTGAATCGTCCGCGCAAAGTGTGCTGGCTCGAGTGCCCGCAGCAGCAGCACCCAGCGCCCGTGCAGCCCCTCGAGCAGCGTCAGGGAGACATCGATCGGGGCGCGCATCTCGGGCGTTTCAGCCCAGAGCTTCTCTTCGTAGGTCCGGATCGCGGGCTGGTCCTCGGTGAGTCCGAGCTTGAAGCGCACGTACGCGTTCAGGTGACTGTCGGGCACATGGTGCACCACTTGGCGCACAGTCCAGCCGTCGGGTCGGTAGGGCGTATCAAGCTGGCGGTCATCGAGCCCCGCGACAGCCCGGCGCAGCTGCGCCGGAGCGGCGGTGATCTGCTCAATGCACTCGTGGCGCTGCGCCGGCGCGAGAGTTGCTACGCGCTCGTGGCGGCCGATCGGGTAGCGGAGATCACTCATGACCTGTCCCCAGCAGGAGGATGGTGTTGCGGCGATCCAACAGCAAACCTAGCGGGAGCGCACGGCCCGCGACACCAGAGCCGGGCCCATTGCCCCCGGCAGGAAACCGCCAAAATTGATCGGTGGAGGGCATCCGTGACCGAAACGCCGCTGCGCGTCATCATCGTGGAGGACTCCGACACCGACGCGGAGCTGATGCTGCGCGCGCTCCGAAAAGGCGGCTTCGCGCCGCAGCACGAGCGCGTGGAGACGGCCGCGGCGCTGCGCGACGCGCTGGGGCGCCATCCGTGGGACGTGGTCCTCAGCGACTACTCGCTCCCGGCGTTCGACGCCCTTGCCGCCCTCGCGCTACTCCAGCAGCGCGGCGACGACGTGCCGTTCATCGTGGTGTCCGGTAGCATGGGCGAGGATACGGCCGTCGGCGCCATGCAGGCGGGGGCGACGGACTACGTCATGAAAGACCGGTTGCAGCGCCTCGCGCCCGCGATCGAGCGAGCGATCGCCGCTGCCGCCGTGCGC
This sequence comes from Gemmatimonadales bacterium, assembly GCA_035635835.1. Taxonomy (GTDB): domain Bacteria; phylum Gemmatimonadota; class Gemmatimonadetes; order Gemmatimonadales; family GWC2-71-9; genus 13-1-40CM-70-15. The sequence goes on along the minus strand of DASQAH010000192.1, from coordinate 13,168 downwards.
CGCGAGCGGGGCGAGCTGGGAGCCCAGCTGCAACAGTCCCAGAAGATGGAAGCAGTCGGCCGGCTGGCCGGCGGCGTGGCCCACGACTTCAACAACATGCTCACCGCCATCCTCGGCTCGGTCGAGCTGCTGCTCGGCGACACCGGGGCGGCCGCGCGCGGGCGCGAAGAGCTCGAGATCATCCGGGAAGCGGCAACACGCGCGCAGGACCTCATCCGCCAGCTCCTAGCCTTCAGCTCCCGCCAGGTCCTGCGGCCTGCAGTGCTGGACCTCAATCACCTCGTGGGAAACGTCAGCAAGATGCTGCGCCGCGTGATCGGCGAGGACGTCCACCTGAGCACGACGCTCGCGACTGACCTCGGCACGGTTCGGGCGGACCCCGGGCAGCTCGAGCAGGTCCTCGTCAACTTGGCCGTCAACGCCCGCGACGCCATGCCCGGGGGCGGGAAGCTGACCATTGCCACGAGCGACATCGAGTACGACCTCGACCACCCTCCACCCTCCTCGCGCCACCACCTCACCCTGCCCCCTCCACTCGGCCGGTACGTCGTGCTGGAGGTCACCGATACCGGGATAGGCATGAGCCCCGAGATCCGGGCGCACCTGTTCGAGCCCTTCTTCACAACCAAGCCGCGTGGCAAGGGCACGGGGCTCGGCCTCGCGACGGTGTACGGAATCGTGCGCCAGAGCGGGGGGCACATCACGGTGGAAAGCGCGCCCGAGCGGGGGGCGACGTTCCGGATCTACCTGCCGCGCGTTCACAGCCCGCCCGACGCGCTACCCGGCCCCGGCGTGATCCGAGCACCGGTCACCGGGACTGAAACGGTGCTGCTGACCGAGGACGACCCGCTCGTGCGGCTGCTAGCGCGCACAGTGCTGGAGCGGGCCGGCTACGCGGTGCTGACAGCGGCTGGGGGCAAGGAGGCCCTGATCCTCGCCGACGACCACCGCGGACCGATACACTTGTTGCTCACCGACGTCGTCATGCCGGAGATGAGCGGCCGGGAGCTGATGCATCACTTGGCCGAGCGGCGCCCCGAGGTGAAGGTGCTGTACGTGACCGGCTACTCCGAGGACGCCGTGGCGCAGCACGGCGTGCTGGACCCCGGCACCGCGTTTCTGCCCAAGCCGTTCACCCCCGAAGTGCTCACGCGCAAGGTGCGGGAGGTACTGGACGGGCGATAGTCACTCGGCCCGCAAACGGTACCCCAGGCCCAGCTCCGTCAGCAGATAATGCGGGCGGGCTGGGTCGCTACCGAGGAGGACGACAGCGAACCAGCGTCATATCCGCGGCTAGAGATCGGCGGTCAGGACATGTCGCTCGCCCGCCGCCGCCAGGGTGTTACGCTGCTCCAGCCACTCGATCGCGACCGTGCGGAACGCCACCTCATGCCGATCCCACGCCCTGACAACCAGGTTGATGCTGCGGGGGGAAAGACCAACCTGGGCGCTGAGGAACGCCATCGCGTCTGTATACCAGCGGCGCTTGATTGCACCCGCGAGCGCCCGGGACTCACTACACGTCGCAACGGTCAGGAAGCAGTCGTCCCAACCGTGCCCCCTCGCTCCCAGACCACGCGTCACCCGCTCGGCCCCCAGCTCCTCCAAGGCGGCGATGAGGTTGAGGGCGTCCATCCCAAGATTCTAAGGATTCGGGGATCAGGACCGCGTCAAGAATGATGCGCCGAGCATCAAAGTGGCATTAAGGCCAGGGCGGCCTCATTCTTACTGCCGATCTCCCATCCCCTCCCCTCCCCACGAGGCCGCCGCCAATGATTTCTGCCTTCATCGCGTTGCTCGCGCTCCCCCAGCAGGTGGACACCGTCCTGTGGACGCGCCTCCACTACCGCTTCGTCGGACCCGAGGGCAACCGCGCCGTGGCTGTTATCGGCGAGCCTGGTAACCCCCTGGTCGCCTACGTCGGCGCCGCCTCCGGCGGCGTCTGGAAGACCGAGGACGGCGGCGTGCACTGGCGGCCGGTGTTCGATAGCGAGCCCGCCCAAGCCATCGGCGCCCTCGCCCTCGCCCCCTCCGCCCACAACGTCCTGTGGGCCGGCACGGGCGAGACCTTCTTCATCCGGTCTACCACTGCCCTCGGCAACGGCGTCTACCGGTCAACCGACGCGGGGCGCAGCTGGCAGCACATGGGGCTCGACTCCACGGGGCGGATCGCACGCATCGTCATCCACCCGACGAATCCCGACGTGGTGCTGGTATGCGCGCTGGGGCGGGCTTACGGGCCACAGCCGGAGCGTGGCGTCTATCGCACCGCCGACGCCGGGAAGACCTGGACCCGGGTGTTGTTCGTGGACCCGAACACCGGCTGTTCGGACCTGGCTATCGACCCCGGCGATCCGAGCACGCTATTCGCGGGGATGTGGCAATTCGAGGTAAAGACGTGGCATCTGCAAAGCGGCGGGCCCGGAAGCGGCCTCTGGGTCTCGCGCGACGGTGGCGTGACCTGGAAGCGCCTCGCGGGCCACGGCCTCCCCCCCGCCAATCACGCGGTCGGCAAAATCGCGGTGGCCGTCGCCGCGTCGAACCCGAACACCGTCTACGCGCTGATCGAGGATCAGGACCCGACGCTCTACCGCACCGACGACCGAGGGGCTACGTGGCGTGTGGTAAGCCGCAATCACGACATGGCCGAGCGGGCGCCGTATTACGTGCGCTTCGCGGTGTCGCCCGATGACGAGGAGCGCTTGTATTTCGTGACGGTGCGTTTCAGCACGTCGCGGGACGGTGGCCAGACGCTGGGGCGCTCGGGGTTCCAGGGCGGAGGAGACAACCACGACATCTGGATCGACCCGCAGAACCCCGACCGCTTCATGATCGCGCACGACGGCGGGGCAAGCATCACGCTGAACCGCGGGCGCTCCTTCACCCGCATCGTCCTACCGATCGCCCAGATGTACCACGTTTCCGCCGACACGCGCGTGCCCTACTTCGTGTACGGGAACCGGCAGGACGGCAGCTCCTACCGCATGCCGAGTCGCAGCATCTCCGGCGGCCTGTCCGAAGGTCTGTGGGGACACGTGGGCGGCTGCGAGAGCGGTTTCGCCATCCCCGACACCGTCGACAACGCGACGGTGTGGTCGGGGTGCTACGACGGCGGGCTAGAGGTCTACGACGTGCGGACCGACCAGGCGCGCAACGTGCGTGTGTGGCCCGAGGCGGGCTACGGCTGGCGCCCAGCTGATATGAAGTACCGCTGGAACTGGACCTTCCCGATCGCCATCTCGCCCCACGACCACACCAAGGTCTACGTCGGCAGCCAGGTCGTCCATGTCACCACGGACGGCGGCGCGAGCTGGAAGGTGATCAGCCCCGACCTCACGCGGAACGACACCACACACCAGCAGAGCTCGGGCGGCGTCACGACGGACAATCTCATGACCTTCGACGGGGCGACCCTGTTCGCCATCGCGGAGTCGCCGCGGCAAGCGGGCGTGATCTGGGTGGGGTCGAACGACGGCCTGGTACACATCACGCGTGACGGGGGCGCGTCCTGGACCGATGTGACGGGGAACATCCCCAAGCTGCCGCCGTGGGGGAAGATCACCAACATCACACCGTCGCACTTCGAGGCCGGGAGCGCTTACCTCGCCGTGGATCTCCATGAGCTCGATGATCTCGGGCCCCATATCTATAAGACCGCCGACTACGGCAAGAGCTGGACCCAGATCTCCGACGCGTTGCCCCACTCGCCACTGTCATTCGTGCACATGGTGGCCGAGGACCCAGTGCGCCGCGGCCTACTCTACGCCGGCACCGAGAGCGGGGTGTACGTGTCATTGGACGATGGCGCGCGCTGGCTGCCGCTCCAAACGAACCTGCCACACGCCCCCGTGTCCTGGCTGACGGTCCAGCCACACTTCCACGATCTGGTCGTTGCCACCTACGGACGCGGCGTATGGATCCTGGACGACGTCTCCTCTCTCGAGCAGCTCGACGCCGGCGCTGAAGCCGGCCGCGCACGGTTCTTCACGCCCCAGCCGGCCTACCGCTTCCGGGCCCGCCAAGGCATTGCGAGCGCGCCGAACAGCGCCGTGCAAGCGGAGAACGCCCCCTACGGAACAGCGCTCACGTATTACCTAGCGCCCGCGCTCGCCGACACTGCTACCGTCCCTGACAGCAGTCCGCCAACCCCCTCCGCCCGCCGCGCCAAGCCAGCCAGGCTCGTCATCCTAGCCGCGCAAGGAGACACGGTGCGCGTGCTCGAGGGCGAGCGAAGGCTTGGCCTCAACCGGGTGTGGTGGGACCTGCGCTCCGCGGCGCCCACGGTGCCCCGGCTGCGCACGCCGCCCCCCGGCAAGCTGTTCGTGCGGGTCAGTGCCGAGGGTACGCGACCGCTCGTCACTTGGGATCTCGATCTCTCCCTGCGCGGGCCGCTCGTGCCCCCCGGCACCTATAGCGTTCGGCTGTCCGTAGGCGACACGACACTGACCCAGTCACTCACGGTGCTGAAGGACCCGAACACGACTGGCACCGACGCCGATGTGATGGCACAGGCCCGGCTCGCCCTCGCCATCCGGACGGAGCAGGATACGGTCGCGCGGATGATCAACCGGCTCGAGTGGGTGCGAAAGCAGCTGCAAGATCTGGGCGGCCAGCTGCGCGGGGATTCGGCCTTGGCCGGCGACTCGAGCGCGAAGCGGCTCGCGGCCCGCGCGGACTCGCTCGACCAACGCGCCAGCGCGGTCGAGGGTGCCCTGTTCGACGTGCACCTGACCGGCGCGCGGGAAGACGCGTTCCGCAACCCGATGCAGCTCTACGGGCGGCTCGCGGCGCTACAATCGGATGTGGCGGAGAACAGCGTAGACTTCGCGCCGACCGCGCAACAGATGGCGGTGAACGAGCTGTTCAAACAACGGATCGCCGAGGCTTCGATCCGGTTCGCCGAGCTGATGGACAAAACCCTGCCGGCGTTCGCCGAGCAGCTGCGCAGGGCGACGCTCAAGGACCTGATCTCGCGACCCTGATGCGTCCTGCAGGGGACTTTCGTGGGACTGGTGGCATTGAACAAACGCTGGTACCTGTATTACGACACCGCCGACTCCTGCGGGGACGCGGCGATCCGGGAAGCAAACCAGCAAGACGCCGAGAGGGAGGACGGCCCCGATGACCCTGGTGAGAGTACCCCCACCACTGCAGCAAGACGTCGACCTGTCTCAGACCTACGACGCGGTGATCGTGGGCTCAGGTGCCGCCGGCGGCATGGCCGCCCACGTTCTCACGAGTCGCGGCTTGCGCGTCCTCATGCTCGAGGCCGGCAAGAAGCTGGACATCAACCAAGAACTCCGCTCGATGCAATGGCCGTACGATCACCCCCGCCGCGGCGACGCCCCACCGGGCTCGCACGCGCTGTCCTTCAACGAGTACACGATCCGGCAGCCGCCCTACGCCAAGGGCAGCGCGTTCAAGCACGTCTACTCCTACGTCGGCGGATGGGGGGGGTCCGACTACGTCAAGAACATCCTGGTCGACGAGAAAGACCACCCCTACACCGGCAGCAATTACGCCTGGGTCCGCGCCCGCTGCCTCGGAGGCAAGACCAACATCTGGGGGCGGCTGGCGCTCCGCCTGTCCGACTACGATTACAAGGCGAAATCCCACGATGGCTATGGTGAGGACTGGCCCATTTCCTATGCGGACATCGCCCCCTATTACGACAAAGTCGACCTCTACCTCGGTATCTCCGGGGTCAAGGAGAACCTGCCCCACCTACCCGACAGCCAGTTCCAGCGACCCACCAAGCTCAACTTCGGCGAAGTGAAGCTGCGCCACAGCCTCGCGGAAATGGGACGAGTCCTCACCCCCTACCGTGCCGGCGTCACGACAGACGGGGTGAAACACAACAAATACCGCAGCAAGTGCTACGGCAGGGGCGCCTGCGACCGCCGGCCAGGCGGCTGCGATATCCACGCCGCGTTCGATTCGCCCACCGGGCTCATTTATCCCGCTATGGACACGGGCCACCTCACCATCCGCCCCAACTCCATCGCCTACGAGGTCTTGATCGACCGCAACACCGGCCGGGCGCGCGGCGTCGCGTTCCTCGACAACCTGACGCGCACACCGTACGAGGCCAAGGCGAGGGTCGTGATCCTGGCCGCTTCCACCCTCGAATCCGCCCGGCTGCTGCTGCTGTCGCGTTCCCCACAGCACCCCAACGGCCTTGGAAACACGAGCGGACACGTGGGCCATAACTTCTGCGAGCACGTGATGGGCCCTGGCGTCACCGGCCTCGTGAAGGAGATGGTCGGGAAGCCGCGCACACTGGATGACGGCCGGCCAGGAGGCTTCTACGTTCCGCGCTTCCGGAACCTGACGGACCGCCAGCCCGGGTTTATCCGCGGCTACGGCTTCGAGGGCAACAGTGGGCACTCCATGTTCCCGGCCCACACTAACACCCCGGGATTCGGCGCCGAATTCAAAAAGACAGTGCGCGACCACGCAAGCGCCTTCATTAGTATGGGCGGGTTCGGCGAGGTGCTCCCCCGCTACGAGAGCTTCGTCGACCTGGACCCAGAGGTGAAAGACAGCTGGGGGATTCCCGTCCTGCGCTTCCACTACCAGTTCTCGGACAACGAGCGCAAGATGGCCGAGGATATGAACACGACGGCCCGCGAGATGTTCGAGGCCGCGGGGATCGAGGTGGTGGGAGCCGACCGCAAGACCCTCACAGAGGGGTGGTCGATCCACGAGCTGGGCACGGCACGCATGGGCAGCGATCCCAAGACCTCGGTCCTAAACCAGTTCCAACAGTCGCACGACGTGCGCAACCTGTTCGTGGTGGATGGCTCAAGCCACGTGAGCGCGTCATGCCAGAACCCCACGTGGACGATCATGGCCCTGGCCTGGCGCTCCTGCGAGTACCTGGCGGACGAATTCAGGAAGGGGGGGGGGAACCTATGACCGACACCACGGGCCACGAAGAGCAATCGCTCTCGCGTCGCGAGATGATCGCGGCCACCGCGGCCGCGCTGGCCGCTCCGCTGCTGCCGGCCACAACGGCGACGGCACCATCCCCGGTCGCCTTATCCGGCAAGTTCCTGACTGCGCCGGAGCTCGCGTTGCTGGACGAGCTCACCGAGCTGATTATCCCCACCGACGACCATTCACCCGGCGCGCGCGCGGCGGGAGTGGCAGCCTACATCGACGGCCGCCTCGCCGAGTCGCTGGAGCCCGAGTGGCAGGCGGCGTGGCGGTCCGGCCTCCAGGCCGTCGACGGTCTCTCCCGCGAGCTCAACGGCCAGCCATTTCTCCTGGCAACTCCGGACCAGCGGCTCGCCGTCCTCACCCGCATGGCGGCGGGCGAGCGAGCGCCCAATACGCCCCCGGAGCACTTCTTCACCGAGCTCAAGCGGTGGACCGTCCAGGGCTATTACACCTCCAAGATCGGCATCCGCTTGGATCAGGAGTACAAGGGCAACGTCTACCAACAAGGCGAGTACGCCGGGTACGACGCGAAATAGGCGGCCCTACCCCACCATCGACCGCCTGTACGGCAAGATCCGCTAGGGGATGGGGATCGAGGCAGACGCCATCGGGAGACGGCGCGTGGCGACCTCGTGCTCCGGCACGTCCGTTACGCGAGCGGAGCCGCGAGCGTCAGGGAATCTTGCCGCTCACCGACGCGGTCGCCCCGGGGGCTTCGTCTGGATGACGATGACGCCGTTGGCGCCCAGCACGCCGTAGATCGCCGTCTCGGCGGGGTCCTTCAACACGTCGATCGAGGCGATGTCGTAGGGATTGAGCCAGGTGATGCTCCCGTGCGGTCCCGGTTGGATCTGCATACCGTCGAGCACATACAGCGGCTCGTTGTTGCTGTAGAAGGACGAGGTGCCGCGGATGAGCACGGAGATGCCGCCGCCGGCTATGGTCGTCACCGCCACGCCGGGGAAGCGGCCCATCAACATCTGATCGATCGACCGGTCGGGCGCGCGCGGAATGTCCTCCGCCGTCACGGTGGAGAGCGGAGGAAGGCTTGGCAGCCTCGTCCCGCTCTGATGGACGCATCCGGAACTGAGTCCGACCAGGAGCCCGCCGGGCAGCAGGGCGCGCGTTGAGAACGAGATCATTGGAGTCCTCCGCGAATTGGCGGCTTGAACCGCCCGCAACCAACCGCACGCTAGGTTCAAAATATAGCTCGCCGCGCGTGCTGGGCCAAGGCGGCGCCGCGAGAGACCGCCGCGAGGATCTGGTTCTGGGCCAGCCGTCAGCCAAGCGATGTCCTTCACTAGGGAGTGTGCGGCCACGTGTGCGCCGGTTCCGGTGCGGCGAGCGCTAGGGCGACGCCGTCCGACCACCCGAAGCCGTCCGGCGTTGGTTATTCTCCGCCTCCGGCGCCCCAGCCGCGAGCAAGAACGAGAGGACGTACGAACGCGGCGGAAGAGCACCGCATGCCGAGGATTCGCCCCCCGCGCCCTCTTGACGGGCCTCCCCAGCCCGGCCAAGCTAGCCGTCGCAGATGAGCAGGAGAGTGGTGAAGTGTCTGAGCTGAGCGGCCGCTACGCCGCTCTGACGCGGCGACTCGTCGACAGCGTACTGCTCACGAGCGGCCACACGTCGAGTGAGCTGCGTCGCGGGATCGAGGCGCAGGCGGCTCGGATCGGCGGCCGACCTACGCCGCCGGCACCGGGGGATGCCGGCGACGGCGTGCCCGCGCCGCTCAGCGGTTACGTCGACAAGGTCGCCCGCCACGCCTACAAGGTCACCGACGACGACGTCGCAGCCCTACAGCGCGTCGGCAACTCGGACGACGTCCTTTTCGAGGTCACAGTGGCCGCTGCACTCGGCGGGGCCCTGGCCCGCCTCGAGCGCGGACTCGCCGCGCTCCGCCGCGAGGTCCCGGACTGATGCGTCTCCGCCGTGTGGAGAGCGGGCATCGCCTGGCGCAGCGCCTGAAGCTGATCCTCATCGGGCTCGTCAGCCGGCGCCGCGTGCCCGACATCGTGAAGACGCTCCTGTACCGCCCCGAATTCTTCGGCCGGCCGATGTGCGAGTGGACGCAGGCGGTGATGCGCGGCCCCTCGCCCTGGAGCGTGGGCGAGCGCGAGTTGTTTGCCGCGTTCACATCGCGGCTGAACCAATGCCCGTTCTGAACGGGCGCTCACGGCGCGGTCGCGTCGCTGGCCCTTAGGGACGACAAGCTGGTCACGGCAGTGCTAGCTGATTGGCGCACGGCGCCGGTCAATCCCAAGGTCCGGGCGACGCTCGACTTCCTGGAGAAGCTCACCCTCGCCCCGACCGCGGTGGGCCCCACCGACCTCAAGCCGCTCCGCGCCGCTGGCGTCAGCGACGAGGGCATTGAAGACGCGATCCACGTCTGCGTGCTATTCAACATCTACGACCGCCTCGCCGATTCCCTCGGCTTCTATCTGCCGGGCCCGGACGGCTACGCCGCCTCGGGGCGCTCGCTGCTGAGACGGGGCTATCGCCTGTAGGAGCGCTCGACGCGGCGGGTGTTGTAAGCGTCGAGATAGTGCTCGTGCGCCGCGTCTCCAGGGTACGCTTCGTCCGCGCCGTAGGGGTAGCGCGCCATGCCGTGGAACGGCAGGGGGGCGACGGTGCCGCCCGTCGCGGTGTTCCGGTCAGAGTCCTTAAGCCAGGCGTCGGTGTACAGGAGGAAGTCGCGCCTCCAACCGGGCCGCAGCACCGGCACGGACCCCTCGTCGAACGTCAGCGTGGTCTCGTCACCGGGCGCCATGATGACGTACATGTCGTCCGGCGCGCGCAGGAGTGGCAGTACGTCGCCGTAACGCGTGAACGCCCCCACGATCGGCTCCCAGGGCGACTCCCATGACACCTCGTCGTAGGCGAACCACTGGGGTCCGTAGCGACCGCCCTTGCGGTACATGTGCGCGAACCCCCGGTAGTGGAGGTCGGCGGCGACCGGATCGAGCGTGGTGATTGAGGAGGCGCTCGCGTGGCCCCCCCCGGCACTGACGAACGCCTGGTCCCAGTAGATCTCCATGTTCGTGCGGATGCGCAGGCGGTGGTCGCCACTCAGGAACTTTCCCGTGAGATCCACGATGACCGTCTTGTCCTTGCCTGACGGAAAGGGCACGTCGGCCGCGCGGCGCCACCGGCCCTGAGGGTCCTTCACTTCGAGGTAGGGGAAGATGACGCCGGGTTTCCCCCTCTGGGCGAGGGCCAGGTTGATGCTCGCGTCCGTCGGGTAGATCCACCCCGCGAGGAACAGGTAGACGCTGTCCAAACCACTCAGGTCGCCGAAGTCGAGGATGAGGTCATGCAGCGTCGCAATGCCTTGGTAGCGCGTGGGCGTGAGCGGGGCGACGTAGCGGTCATCCCGTGCGCGCAGCGCCGGAAGCAGGTCGGCACCATGCTCGTCGGTGGCGGTGACGGGGGGCCGGGGATGCGAAACGGAGTACAGGCGCAGCGTTGCGGGCCCCGGCGCGGGAGGCACGAAGCCCTCGTCGACGTACACGTCCACCGAATCCGGGTGGTCCACGACGAGGAGCTTCACCTGGTCGAGATAGGCGGTTTCCCACAGCTCCTCGGTGAGTTGCAAGACGTAGCGTCCGTCCCGCGGCGCGAGAGCCCGGCCCGGCACCCGCACGTACTCCCGCGACGCGTGGGGCGGCGCGGACGCGATCTCGGTCCCGCTGGCCATGATGCCGAGCGGCATGCCGAGCGCGCTGCGCCACATGACGTCCGTCACGAACCGGAAGGCTTGGCCGTCCCAAGCGTACAGAAAGGGGCATGACCCCTTGAGGATCTGCTGCTCGAGGATGTCCTCGTCGGTCCCAGGATAATAGACCGTCTGCGCAACGCCGTTGGGCCACCGCACGCGCAGCACGTCGGCCTTCAGGCGCTGGCCCAGTCCGAAGTGCGTCACGCGGTCTGTCACGACCCGCGTCTCGAACAGCTTACCGGCCCGAAGCTCCAGCGTCGAACCGATGCCGAAGCGGTTGTTCTTGCCGCTGCCCGTCAGCAGGGCGGTGAGCTCGACCTGCACGTACTGGTTCGCATTGCCCCCTTCGTTGAGGAGTAGCCGCGGCCGCCCATCCTCTCCCACCACGATGAGGTCGAGGTCACCGTCGCGATCGAAGTCCACCGCCGCGACGCGGCGCCCGGCGTGCAGATCCTCCGGCAGAATCGCTGAGCGGTCCACGAAGCGGCCTGTCTGGTCGTTGCGGAACAGGTAGACGCCGCGTGCTCCCACCCGCGTGGGGGCGCCGACGATCACCAGGTCCAGGAAACCGTCGTTGTCGAAGTCGAAGAAGAGGGCAGCGCGCGCTCCAAGGGTGCGCAATATCTCGAGCGCTGGGCTGCGGCGATCCGGTTCGAAAGTGCCATCGCCGCGGTTGTGGTAGAGGACGGGCGCCCTTCCACCCGGCGAAGCGACGAACAGGTCGAGGAACCCGTCGTTGTCGTAGTCGCCGACGGCGACTGCGGCGGCGCTGCCTGGCACCCCGGCTTGCGCCAGGCCACTGGCCGCCGTCGCGTCCTCGAAGCGCCCCTGCCCAGCGTTCCGGAACAGGGTCAGACGCCCGTCGTCGCCCACGACGACGAGGTCTACCAGCCCGTCGCCGTTGAAGTCGCCGAAGGCGGCGTCGCGGGTCCCGCCCCCGCCGCCCAATCCCATCGGGCCCGCCATCTCCTGGAACGGCCCGTTGAGAGTGTTGCGGTAGACCCGGTTCCCGGCGCGTGTCCCGAGGAACAGATCGAGATCGCCGTCATGATCGAGATCCACGAAGAACGCGGTCGTGGCGGGCGGCACAGCGCCCAGCCCGGCGGCCGCGGTGACGTCCCTGAACGTCGAGTCGCCGATGTTGCGGAACAAGGCGCCGCCGCTCGCGGTCGAGACGAACAAGTCGAGCCGTCCGTCGTTGTCGTAGTCGCCGAAGGCCGCGGCCGTCGGCGGCTCGCGCAGGCGGATCCCAGCGCGGGTGGTCGTCTCGGTCACGCCCGCCCGCTCCGTGTGAAACAGGTGCCCCCCCACGAACACGTCCTCCCGGCCGTCGCCGTCATAGTCACCGACCGCCAGCGCGACTGTGGTGGCGGTGTCGGGGATCGGTGGCACGTCGCCAAGCCCGACGGCGGTCGTGACGTCGCGGAAGCGGATCGCCGCGCTGACGGCGCGGTCATCCTGGACGGGCGGCGCGATGCTGGGGTTGAACGTGAGGATCGCGTAGCCCGGGGACGCGCCGCTCGCGCCCTGCAACCGTTGCAAGCTTGCTTGGTAGACCGCGGTGGTTTCCATAAAGCGATGGAACGTCGTGGCGGGAACCGCCGCCGCGGAGGCGCGGCCGGCGCGGGCCAGGGCCAGGGCGCGATCGAAGAACCGGCCGACCTCGCGCGGCAGCTCGGGGAGCTGACGCTGGAGCGCCTCCAGCTCGGCCACCGCGGCGTCCGCCGCGCCGCGCGCGAGCAGCACGTCCACCAGCTCGAGCCGCGCCGCCACGGTGACGGGCGCGCGCTCCACAATCCGCCGGAGGTAGGTCTCCTTGGAGACCGGGTCGAGTTCGACCAGCCCGTACAGCGCGCGGAGGTCATCCGGACGGCGTCGCAGGACGCGGTCCACCTCCCGGCGCGCCTCGGCACTGCGGCCCGTTAGCTCTTCGACCTTGGCGAGGGTCAGGGCGACGTCGTCGTTCGCCGTGTCGAGCGCCGCCGCCCGGCGGATCGCGGTCTCTGCCTCGCGGTAGCGGCCCTGCCGCAGCTGCACGAGGCCGAGGTTCGCGTAGCCCAGCGCCTGATCGGGCGCGAGCGCGATCACCCTCCGGAATGTCGTTTCGGCTTGGCCGAGCTGGTCGCGCTGGAGGTAGGCGAGGCCGAGCGCCCGAGCTGTGAGGATGGCGGCGTCGCGCTCGACGCCCGGCGCCGGCTCCCGGCTGCGACATCCGAGGAGGCACAGCGTTGCGACGAGCCCAAGACGTCTCATGACAGGACGTGGCACGGCGTGCGTCGGACTCTCCGGGTCGGGGCAGCCAGCAACATGTGACCTTCCGCTCCGAGCGACAAGGTTAATCCGCGCGTGCGTTGCTTGTGGCGCCGGTCCTGCGGGTGATATGGTTCACGGCGTGACATCCCTGCGCATACGCCGGCTCGCCCTCTCCGGGGTGTTCCTCGGCGCAGTCTTCCTGGTCGTCGAGCTGAACCGCGGGCGGCCGGGGGGGGGGGGGGGGAGGGGGGGGGG